>JBKJLF010000376.1:0-5494 GCA_046597185.1 Burkholderiaceae bacterium
TTGCCCGGCCGCTTGCCGGGCGTAACATTGCCAGAGTTTGGCACTATTTTGGAGGCAAAAACCATGTTGGCTGAACGTGTGATTGAATGGACCCGGAATTGGAAGGAAGAGGGAATCGAGCAGGGTAGGCAGGAGGGTAGGCAGGAGGGTAGGCAGGAGGGGATGCAAAAAGGCATGCAGCAGGGCATGCAGCAGGGCATGCAGCAGGGCAAGGCACAGCTTCTACAGACCATGCTGGAAGCTCGCTTTGGCCCACTGCCAGATTGGGCTTTGGCTCGCCTGAAAGAAAGCAGCAGTGCAGAAATTGACCGCTGGTGTCTGCGTATCTTGAACCAACCGAGCTTGCAGGAAGTGCTTGAATAGGGAATAACCGGGGTCAGGAATAAATGAGAAACCGGGGTCATGGTAAAGTTAAATCCGCTGGCTTCGACCCCGTTTTTACTCCGTGCTCACGCCTTTGGCAGAATGTCTTCTTTGTTCTTGCAGCAGCCAAGGTTAAGGCGCTTTCGGTGCCGTGCTTGCCGCCGGGTTACTACCCATATGCCGCGCCAAAAATGATTCCTGGGTACGATAGTAATGCAGGCGATTGGCCACATTGCGAATGCCGTGGCGCTCGCCTGGATAGGTCATCAATTCATACAGCGTGCCTTGTTGATTGAGTGCCTGCATCAAACCTGTAGCATTGGTGAAGAGCACATTATCGTCCGCCATGCCGTGCGTGACCAGCAGTGGCGAGTTGATTGTTTTCAGATACGGCAATACCCCGCTTTGGGTGTACGCTGCTTCCTGCTCTTTGGGGTGGCCCAAAAAATGCTCGGTGTAATAAGTATCGTATAAATGCCAGTCGATGGGTGACGCATGGGCCATGCCTGCGGCGATTTTGTCCGGGGCGGCGGCGGCGAGCAAGCGTAGCGTCATGAAGCCGCCATAACTGGCACCGGTGACGGCGATGCGTTTGGGGTCCACAAAACTTTGCTGGCGCAACCAGTCGATGCCGCGCAATTGATCGGCCACTTCATGCTGGCCCAGATTATGGTAAATTACATCGGTAAATTGGCGTTCACGCCGGGCCGAGCCACGGTTATCCAGCCGAAATACGATATTCCCTTGCTGGGTCAGATATTGCGCATAGCTACCACCTTGCCAGCGCTTGGAAACCGTTTGCACGCCGGGGCCGCCATACACTTCCACCACGACCGGGTAGCGTTTTTTTGCGTCGAACTGCGCCGGTTTCATCACTTCGTAGTACAGCAATTGGCCGTCTTCAGCTAGCAGGGTGCCATATTCCGGCGTCACGTGGTTGGCACGATAGGGTGCATACGGGTGTTGCGCATTGAGTTCATTACGCTCCAACCAGGCGATGAGTTGATTATCCGCACGGCGCATGGCAACTTGGGGCGGGGTATCGAGGGCGGAGAAGTGGTCAATAAACCATTTGCCATCTTCCGAAAATACCGCGTTATGCCAGCCTTCTTGCTGCGTAATGCGTTTGACGGCATTCGCTGGCGCTTGGCCGGGTTGGCCGGGTTGGCCTGGTTGGGCCGCAGTTTTATCGACGCTGCCCAGTGGCACGGCATACACCTGGCTTTGGGTGACATCATCTTTATTCGAGGCCAGATAGATTTGGCGCGCTGCTTCATCCACGCTTAAAATCTGTTCCACATTCCATGCGCCAGTGGTGAGTGGCGCTACCTGGGTGCCATCGAGCCGATACAAATACAAGTGTTTGAAGCCGCTGCGGTCGGACGCCCAGATAAAGCCATCTTGCTGCTTCAAAAAGCGCAAATCTTGATGCAGTTCGACCCAGGTATTGGATTTTTCTGTCAGTACCAGCCGCTGCGCCAGCGTGGCTTGATTGACGGCGATTAAATCGAGTTGTTTGTGATCGCGGCTTTGGCGTTGGAACCAAACTTCTTTGGCGTCGCTGCGCCAATTGACCCGTGCCAGATAAATATCGGGATTATTACCCAAATCAATCTCGCGGATTGTGGCCGTGCCCGCGCCTTTGTCTGCGGCTTTGCCAGCCTCTGGCGCAACCAGATGCAAGCTTACTTTCACGTTGGCACCGCCCGCATACGGGTAGCGTTGTTCCACCGTGGTGCTACGGTTGGCGTGGATTTCCAAGCGTTGCGCGATGCTGACCGCGCTTTCGTCGAAGCGTTTGAAGGCGATGGCAGAATCATCCGGTGCCCACCAATAACCGGTATGTTGATCCATTTCTTCCTGCGCCACAAATTCCTGTTCGGCATTATGGATGGTGCCTTTACCATCGTGCGTCAGTTGGCGCTCTTTGCCGGTGCGGGTATCGATCACAAACAGGTTTTGTTCACGCAAGAACGACACATAGCGCCCTTTGGGTGAAATTTTGGCGTCGCTGATCTGGCCTTTGGCTAAGGCACGGGCTTTTTCCGGTTGGGCGATATCGACCATATAGAGTTGATTGGCCAGCGGCAACAGAATTTGTTTGCCGTCGGGCGACCAATTAAAATCGACAATCCCGCGCAAGTCGGCGCTACGGTTACGCTCGCGCCGGGCTTGTTCTTCGGCGGAAATTTCTTCCTTGGGCTGCAAGATTTTGGAATCAATCAGGCGGCGCATGGTTTTTTGTTCGAGGTGGTATTCCCATAAATCCATCTGCAAACGGTCTTCCGGCTTGGCGCGTAAAAATGCGACGCGGCTGCCATCGGGCGAGATTTTGAGCGATTGCATGCCGGGGCCGGAGAGAGATGGGCTGGCTAACAGACGCTCCAGGGTGAGTTTTGCTGGCGGTGTGGTAGATGCAGCAGCAGGTGCGGCGGCACAGCCCGCAGTGACGCCGAGGATAAGATTGATTGCCAGGCAGAAATGGTGCAAACGCATTTTGGTATCCTATTTTGTATTTTTTTGGGGCTGATTATTTGGGTAATATTAATGTCGGCAAATAATGGCAAGCCGCGATTTTGCCACAAGCTTGGGCAAGCGCAAAGTCTTATTTGTTGACGATAGCGGATTAGACTTGCGGTGCGCATTCTCGGTGATGTATTAACTTGAGCGATTTATTTGGGGGTGGGGCTTGACTGGGCACGAAAAAAAGATATACTGACTATATCTTCTCTTTGTTCGAGCAAACTCATGGATATCACGACCAAACCTGATCAACTACTATTGCGTTTTCGCATGACCGATACTCAGAATGGCGTTAGTCGTTCAACCTTGGCCAAGCTGGCTGAGTATCTTGGCTTTAGTGGCGAAACCCAAGTGATTCACTATGCCTTAAGCAAGTTGGCAAAAGAGGTTTTACCCGGTTATGAGATGGATGACGGCGAACTAACGGATGAACAAATGGCGAAAATTCGTGAAGCAATACCGCAAGACCAAACCAAACCCGTCAAATCCAGCCTGTTTTAAAATATGCGCACAATTTGGTGGCCTGTACCTGAAGCAGGCGATATCGTATGGTGTCATTTTCCGCAAGACCGGGGCATTGAACCGGGGCCGAAGCCACGGTCTGCATTGGTGGTGAAGGTGTTTGACGACTCTGCGCAACAATTTACGGTATTGGTGGCGTATGGTACCAGTCAAAAGACCGATCAATTGCGATCCGGCGAATTCATCATCGCCAAACATGAAGTGGCGGCGTATAGTTTGGCGGGTTTAAGCTACACAAGTAAATTCAGTTTTCGCAATACTGCTCAATTACCTTATAACAGTGAATGGTTTACTGTGCCACCCGCGGCACCGCATGGGCAAACGCCAAGGTTGGGTCTATTGCACCCTTCGCTGATGCAGCGGGTTCGGGCTGCTTGGGATGCTGTGCAAAGTTGATCGGAACAGTTTCAATCAAGCCACCAAAAGATTTAACCATTCCGACACGAGTCACTTACGCTCTTTCGCAAGTCGCTTTTCCAGCCCCACCATGCCGTTTTCCCCGTAGTCGCGGCAGCCTTGCGGGTCTGTCAGCGGTTTCGACGCGGTGGGGCCGAACCGCTCCCACAACCCGCTCGCTTTCGGATGCGGCGTGATCAACACATCACAGGGTAGTTCGGCGATTTTTTTCAGGACTTGTTTAAACGTGGCGAGGTAAGCCGGATGGGCCTGCTCATCGCTGTAGCGGAACACATCGTCGGAAATAGCCGTCAAGCTGTCAAGATAAGCGAATTGGCGACACACTTTGTCTTCACAGGATTGCCAAGTCCAACTGCTGCCGCCGGGCGTATGGCCGGGCGTGGCGTGCACCGTCAATTTCAGCGAACCGGATTGCAGCACTTGCCCGTCTTTGAGCGCATGCACGTTGGCAACCGGCGGCATGGGTTTGGCTTCAAGAAACTGCGGGTCTTGGCGGGTGTGCTTGCCGGTGCGCAAAACCATATCCGATGGGGGCAACGCATACACCTTGGCCCCCGTGACACGCTGCAGATGCGCCAAGCCGCCAACGTGGTCATGATGATCGTGTGAAATCAGGATCTGATGCACGTCGCGCAGCGAAAAACCCAGGGCGCGGATATTGGCTTCAATCAGCTTGCCGCCCACTTCCGTACCACCATCAATCAAAACGTGTCCACCCGGTGAGGTGATCAGCAAGGCGGTAATGCCACAGGTGCCCACATACCAGGTATTGCCGAAAATTTTTCGCGGAGTAGCAGGATCATCCCAACCTGAATCATCGGTACATACCGGTGCATGCTTAAGCGATGCCTGCGCGCCAGATGCGGCACTCGCTGGCGTTTGGGCGCACGCTGGCGTGGCAAATGACAGCCATAACGATGTCAGCAGCAGGGAAAATGTGGTAGGTAAAATTGGTTGCATGATGAATTTGATATCGGTTGATCGCCTGGATTGTGGATGTCGGCAACGAATGCGCTCATGTTGCATGGGAGGCCGACAAAGCGCGTATTCTAAGCCAAATTGACCCCGGCAACTTGTTGCAACGAAACATTTTTTGAGCGCTTGACTGGTACCAAAAAAATAGACTGAGTCTCGCCCTTTTTTTGAAAACCAGCCCCGCGCCAGCAAGAAAACGCCAATTTATTTACAATACGCCCTTGCAACGCACTAAACGCACACCACATTGGGGAATCAGGCCTGAAGTGGCGCTAAAATACCTGACCAACCCGGTCACCCAGAGCATGTAAAGAAAAGGACTACCGTGAGCACACTATTACAACAGCGCTTGGCCATACTCGCCCGCGCAGAAAACCAGGCATTGTTGAGTCAGGGCTTACGCGGCATCGAACGCGAAACACTGCGCTTCACCACACATGGCGATAGTGTAAACTTGGCGCAGACCGCCCACCCTGTGGTATGGGGTTCCGCCTTGACCCACCCCCACATCACCACCGATTACGCCGAAACCCTGGTCGAATTCATCACCCCCGCCGAACATGATATCGCGATTGCACTGGAGAAATTGGACGATGGACATCGCTTCGCCTACCAACATTTGCCGGGCGAAATGCTGTGGAGCCAATCGATGCCACTGCCGCTGCCGGAAGAAGATAAAATCGCCATCGCCTGG
>JBKJLF010000378.1:0-6631 GCA_046597185.1 Burkholderiaceae bacterium
CTCAACGCCGACGCTTGCTCCGCATTCAATACCCCAATTTGGCTGCCGCTCAGTACCGCAATTTGGCCCGTGGTGAGCGCCAGCACCTGGGCGGTGGCCAGGATGCTGATTTGCTCGGTGGACAGGCTTTGCACTTGGGTGTTACGCAAAGCGGCAATTTGGTGGGTGCCGAAAACCGCCAGCTTCCCACTACCAAAGGCAGCCAGCTCGGTGCTGCTGAGGGCGGCAATATGCGCAGTCGTCAACGTGGCCACCTGGGTATTACTCAAGCCGTTCACAATCTGACTGGTGGTAAGCGCCGCAATGCCCGCCGTCGAAAGTGCCACCAATTGCTCACTGCTCAAAGCAGCAATGATGTCAACACTGAGGTTGGCCACTTGCGCACTGGCCAGCGCGGCGGCCTGGGCAGTGGTCAGGCCAACGCTTTGCGTGGTGCCCAAACCAAGCGCAATTTGATTGGTCGTGAGCGCCGCAATCTCGCCCGTGGTGAGCGCGGCGAATTGATCCGAACTCAAGGCCGCCACTTGTTGGGAGCCCAACGCCACGATTTGTACGGTTCTCAGGGCTGCCACATCGCCAGTGCTCAGCGCTGCGATCTGATCGATACTCAAAACGCTGATTTGGCGCGTGGTGAGTGCCGCAACCTGGCTGGTACTGAGCACCGCCACTTGTTCTGTGCCAAGGGCAAAACTGTTTTGGTTAAAGCCAAGCGCGGCAATCGCTGCCGTGCCCAGGGCCACCACCTGGCTAGTGGTGAGCGCACCAATCTGGTTGCTGCCAAGCGCCGCAATTTGACGGGTTTGCAGCGCCGCCAAATCAACATTTTCAAACGCGTTAAGCTGATCAGTACCCAAAGCGGCCACTTGGGCGGTACTGAGTGCGACCACCTGATTGGTGCCAAGCGCAATGATTTGGTCACTGCCCAACCCCAGGGCAATTTGACTGGTACTGAGCGCGGCAATCGCAGCCGTGCTCAGGCTGACGATTTGCGCGCTACTTAACACCCCAATCTGATCGCTCGACAGGCTGGTGATTTGGTTGGTGCCAAGCGCTGCGGTCTGGCTGGTGCTCAATAACAGCAATTGGCTGGTGCCCAGGCCATTTAACAATTGATTGGCACTGAGTGCCCTGATTTGAGCGGTACTCAAGGCCGCCAGTTGGGTATCGGCGAGCGCGGCCAATTGGCTGCTGGTCAAGGCAGCAATCTGTTTGCTGGTGAAAACGGCCAAGTCGGTGGTTTCCAGCGCATTAAGCTGGTTGTTGTCAAACGCTGCAATCTGGCTGGTGGTGAGTGTGATCACTTGTGCCGTGGTCAGCGCGACCAATTGCTCGTCACTCAAGCCAAGCGTCAGTTGGCTGGTGGTCAACGCGCTGACGTTGGACAACCTCCCGATTTGCGCGGTGCTTAAGGCTTGAATCTGACTGCTGGTCAAGGCCGCCGTCTGGCCGCTGGTGAGTGCGGCTGTCTGGCTGCTGGTGAGTATTGAAATCTGATCGATGTTCAACCCGTTAGCAATTTGACTGGTACTCAAGGCCACGATTTGCGCAGTACTCAAGGCGACGATTTGGGCACTCACAAGACTATCCAGCGCACTGGTGGAAAGACCCGTGATGGCACTGGTGGAGAGCGCGGCCAACTGGTTTGACGAAAGTACATCAACCTGGTCGGAGGACAGTGCGTTAACCTGGGCGCTACGCAAAGCCGCCATTTGCGCGGTGCTAAAAACACCCAGTTGCGTGCCGCTCAAACCCAATGCCACCTGACTGGTGGTCAGGGCCGCAATATCGGCCGTACTCAGGGCACCCACCAAATCGGTAGCAAGCGAGACAAACTGGCTGCTGGTGAGCGCGCTAACCTGGCTGGTTTTGAGCGCAGCCACGCCACCCGTACCCAGCGCAGCCAGTTGACTGACGCTGAACACACTGATTTGTTTGGTACTAAAAGCGCCAACCTGGGCGCTGCTCAGTGCGGCGATTTGCTCAATGCTAAGACCATCGGTGATTTGGCTGGTGGCCAGTGCGGCAATGTTACTGGTGCTCAGCACCGCAATATTGGCCGTGCTGAGACTGGCAATTTGCTCGCTGTTCAAAACCGCCGTTTGGCGACTGTTCAATGCAAGGGTCTGCGCGGTGCCAATTTGCGCGATTTGATCCGGGGTCAAACCAAACGCGACCTGTGCCGTGCTCAAGGCAGCAATATCGGCCGTGCTGAGCGCGATGATCTGGCTGGTCAACAGCGCGCCGATTTGGTGCGTGCCGAAGGCCGCGATTTGATTGGTACGTAGCGCTGCCAAATCAGCCGTCTGCAAACTTGCCACCTGGTCGGTGCTGAGGGCAAGGATTTGCCCGGTGCTGAGCGCGACCACTTGCGCCGTACTCAGCGCAATGATGTGATCCAGCGTTAAATTACCGATTTGCGCCGTGCTCAAGGCTTTGATCTGGTTGCTACCCAACACCGACAGATCGGCCGTTTCCAAGGCAATGATCTGACTGGTGCTCAAACTATTGACTTGACGCGTGGTCAAGGCCATCACCTGAGTGCTGGTGAGCGCGACAATCTGATCCGTATCAAGCGCACGTAATTGCAAGGTACTGAGCGCCGCGATTTGATGGGTGCGCAGCCCGGCAAGCTCGCCCGTGGTGAGGGCGGCCACTTGCGCGCTGCCAAGCACACTGATTTGCCTGGTGCCAAGCGCTGCAGCCTGGGTACTGGTCAATGCCTGTATTTGCGCCGTGCCCAACGCGGCGATATTGATGGTGGCAAGCGCCGCCACTTGCGCGGTCGTCAAAGCGTTCAAACTGCTGGAACCAAGCGCGGTGATCTGGGCAGTCGTCAGGGCCGCAATCTGGCGTGTGGTGAGGCTGGCTATTTGTGCTGTGATCAGGGTGTCCAACCGGGCGCTACTCAAACCGAGCGTAATCTGGCTGGTGCCAAGCGCAGCAATCGCGGTCGTCGTAAGCGCATCCAATTGGCTACTTGAGAGTGTTGCAACTTGACTAGTAGACAAAGCAACAACCTGCTTACTACTCAATACCGCAAGATCAGCCGTTTCCAGACTCAACACCTGGTTGCTGGTGAGTGCGGCGATTTGCCGGGTTAATAGCGCCGCCGTTTGGGCGGTATCGAGCGCGGCAATTTGCGTCGGATCGAGCGCGGCGATCTGCCGGGTTGCCAAAGCAACAATCTGGCCCGTGGTCAACGCGGCGATGCCGCCCGTGCCCAAAGCAATCAACTGGGCCGTCGTTAAATTGGAAACTTGTCGCGTTGTCAAGGCGTCAAGCTGATCCGTACTCAAGGCGGCCAGTTGCGCAGTTTGCAAGCCATTCACGATTTGGCTGGTGGTCAGTGCTGCGATTTCTGCCGTGGTCAGTGCCGCAATCTGGCTGGTGCCAAGGGCGGCCACCTGGCTGCTGGTGAACGCCGCAATCTGGTTGCTGCGCAATACCACCAGATCAGCGGTTTCCAAATTACTGACCTGGTTGGTGGTAAGTGCGGCGATTTGCCTGGTCAACAGCGCACTCACTTGGGCAGTATTCAACGCCACCACCTGGGTGACATCGAGTGCGGCAACCTGATGTGTGCCAAGCGCAATGATTTGGTTAGTGCTCCAGGCATTGAGCGAATCGGTGCCAAGCGCGACCAATTGACTCGTTTGCAAACCTTTTGCGATTTGGCTGGTGGTCAGTGCGGCAAGCCCTCCCGTACTGAGCGCCACGATTTGATCAGTGGAAAGCGTCTTCAATTGAGCCGTTGTTAAGGCAGCAATATTGTTGGTGGTGAGCGCCCGTAGTTGGTCGCTGTTGAGCGTGGCGATCTGGTTGGTGGTCAGCACATTAATCTGGCTGCTTTTCAATACCGCCACATCGTTGCTGGTGAGACTTGCGATTTGATTGGTGGTGAGGGCTACAATTTGCCGGGTTTGCAAGGCGGCAGCCTGCGCACTACCCAAGGCGGCAATCTGCGTCGGATTGAGCGCCGCTATCTGCCTGGTGACCAGCGCAGCGATTTGGCCAGTGGTCAGTGCGGCGATGCCACCCGTATCCAAAGCAATCAACTGCGCCGTTGTCAAACTGACCACTTGGCTGCTGGTGAGCGCATCAAGCTGCGCCGTGTCCAGGGCCACCAATTGCGCTGTTCCCAAACCGTTGACAACTTGATTGGGGCTGAGTGCAGCAACTTGTTTGGTGGTTAATGCGCCAATTTGCGCAGTACGGAAACCATAGGCGATCTGTTTGGTGGTCAGTGCGGCAATTTGGCTTACAGTGAAGGCTGCAATTTGCTCACTGTTCAATCCGGCCCCAATTTGACTGGTTGATAAAGCAAGCATGGCACGCGTTGTGATGGCAGCCACCTGAGCGGTGTTTAACACGGCAAGTTGGCTGGTGCTAAGCTCAATGATATCCGACGTGACTAAAGCAGCAATTTGTGACGTGGTAAACGCCATTAATTGCGAAGTTGATAAAGATGTCACGATAGAACTCATTGCACACTCCCCAGTTACTACTATAACGGCCAAATTCCAAATTGCTTTAAGGAAATTTTCGAACTAAGGGAAAGGTACTCCCTTTTTTGCAGATTGTCAAAGAATATGGCGCAACAATCAAGCTGGCAACCGTACCGCATAGCACAGTATAAGCCACCCGGACGGAGAGGAAAAGGAAAGAATGGCGGGGATTTTGCAGCTTATTCAAGCGATGGAAGTTTGCTGCAATTTGCCTGTTCAACAGCACTAAGCCAACACCGGATAGCCCGCCTCATCCATTGCTGCCACCAAGGCAGCCCGGTTGGCGCTTGATTCCACCCGCACTTTTTGCGTCGCCAAGTCCACTTCCACCCGCGCGGCCGCATCCACTGCTTGCAATGCTTGCGTGACCGCTTTCACGCAATGCCCACAGCTCATACCCTCGGTTTGAAATTCAATCATTTCTTGCTCCTTAATAACGATTATTTATGTGCCAATCAACTCAGCGAGTATAGCAAACTCAAACACGGAAACCATAGTGCAGCAGCGCATTTCTCTCGTATTCATGGTTCATGGCTCATCAATTCTCAACCCGTCAGCATGGGGTGATATGCCGATTGTACTTTAGTACAATTGCACTAGACTCTGGCAAGCACTATGATGACTCCACACTTTAGGCGTTATCTTAGTCCCGAAATGAAGACGCTTAAAGCCATTAAATGAAAGCTATCACAATATTTTAAAATCATTTAAATAACTATATAAGAGAGAGACATTAAAATGACCCATTCCCTTCATCATCTGACTCGCCCGACTTTATTCGCCGTTTTGGTTGCCAGCGCATGCAGCGCCATGGCCGCACAACGAGTAGAATTGACTTCACCCAAGGCCAGCCTGACTGGCTTTGGCGCAGCAACCATTCATAGCCTGTCCGGCTTAAGCGCGGATGACTTAAAACCCATCAGCACCACGGTCATCAATGGTCAAAATATTACCCGGTTTCAACAATACTACCGTGGCGTGCCCATTCTTGGTGAAGCGATTGTGGTCAAGGGTACAGGCAATGCTGCAACCAGCGCACCCAGCGCTTTATCCGGTGCAATTTTGCGCAATCTGGATCAGGATTTGCCCAGCGTGCGCCCCACTCTCAGCCAACAAACGGTATTAAGCCAAGCCAAAACCTTGAGCCGCACCCAACAAACCAGCAAAGAGCAAGTCAACCTGTATATTAAGCAAGCTGCCAATGGCGCAGGGCATTTGGTGTATGTGGTGTCGTTTGTCAACGATAGCGCACGCAGCCCTAGCCAGCCAGTATATATGATTGATGCCTACAGCGGTGCCGTGCTTGACCAATGGGAAGGACTGGATAAGCTGGATGCAACCGGCCCCGGTGGCAGTAACAAAACTGCCCTTACCGCGCTGGCCAACACCCCCGGCTGGAATGAGCAAAAAGCCCGCGAGTTCCTGCGCTACGCCAATGACCTGTATGGCACTGCCAACAGCGATGCCAAACAAGGCGCTTGCGGCGCTGTAAAAGCCGCGCTGGATTTGGGCTATAAAGTTGCGGACGTGACGGCCGCGTTTCATGGTGTGGGCAAATGCCGCAGCAGCGCCATCGTCGAATTGAGCGGCACCACCTTGGCACAATTATCAAGCCAGGATGACAACATTCAATATGTGATGGGTGAAGTGCATCGGCTTGACCAAGGTGCGCCAAAAAGTCTGGTCGCCACCAATTCAGCCCCCAATTTAGCCACAACCCCGACCTCACTCACCACGCTTGCCGCGACCAAAGTGGCCTATGGTAGCTGGTCACGCATCAATTCTACCGACTTAAGCCGCATGGGTAGCCATGCCAATGTCGATTTTGCGAAAAACCGCTTCGCCGCCGTCATTGGTTCCGGCACCCAACGGCCGGTGAATGTGGATATCAATGATATTAAATTGGGTAGCGATGGCCAAAATCCCAACGCAACCTATGGCTGGTATGCCGACAAACGCTTCGTGGGCACCGGTCAAATCAGCGATATTCCCAACTATAATGGCTGGACCCATGTCTCCGGCTACAATATCCAGGTCGTGCCGAACCTGCAAAACAAGGTCATTACCCTGCCCAGCGTTCTGTTATTTTCAAGTGCCACCACTCAAGCCACCAACTGGAGTCTGGC
>JBKJLF010000634.1:0-4505 GCA_046597185.1 Burkholderiaceae bacterium
CACCTGCACCACCACATTAGTCGTAAAATCGCCAAACCACTCAACACTATCCTGCACCATACGCCATTGGAAATTAATATTTTGGTTCGTCGTTACCATGGGTGCCGTCGCTGGTACGGTAAAGGTCACGCTACCCAGCGGTGGCACCGAATTAGGTAAGCTTACTCTGGTGGAATAAACCCAGGTGCGATTGTCTTGAGCATTTTGCGAACCCAAATTGTACTTGCTGCCGCTTAACCAGGTCGTGTTGCCAGAATTGGTAAAGGTGAATGTCGGGCTGAATGGTTTGCCCGATACCACGCTCGCAGGCACGTATTGCCCTGTCAACGTGGCTTGATTTCTTCGCGGCAGCACGTCGATGGTTAGCAGGGGTGAGAAATCACCGAACCATGCCACCGGGTCGCGCACCATGCGCCACTGAAATGGATACTTGCCGGGCGTTGTTGGTGCGGTGATGTTAATCGAAAATGTGACACTGCTATCTTTGGGCACCGAACCAGAGAAAAATACCCGTCCCGGCCCCCAGGTGCTATTGTCCGCCGGGCTTTGTGAACCCAAATAAAACGAATCTGCAGTAGACCAGGTCAAATTACCCGTGTTGGTCATTTTGACTGATACCGTATAGGTTTCACCCGCCACCACCGAAAGCGGCATGGATTGGGTTTCAAAGTGGGCCTGGTAGTCGGCTTGATCAATATAGGTAAGCGTCGAAATGTCGGGCAAAGAAGGTTTTGGTTTGGTTTGTGCATGGGCAGGTAAGACCACTACACTACCCAATACCGTGGCGAATAAGGCCAGCAGCAAAAACGCGCCAAAGCGTTGAGTCAGGTTGCGCAAGTTTAACATCGAATCGGCCATCATTTCGCCACCTCCGCAATCAAACCATGGCGCAGGTAAATGTAGCGGGTAGCGCTGGCAGGGCTGCTGCCGCCACTTTGGGTGGCATACAATAATTGCCCACCAGCGCTATACACCTGTATCCGGGTGCTGCCATCGGCATTCGCGATTTTGACGCGGCGGCCCAAACCATCATAGTTATAACTGGCTTTGCCGGCAGCACTCTTCAAGCGGTTACCCTGGTCAAAACTAAAGCTTTGCGTACCGCGTTGGGTCAAATTGCCTTGCACATCGTAACTATAGCTTAAGTTATAGGCACTCGTAGTGCTGCTGTTGATCGAGGCCAAACGGTTGTTGGTATCGAACACATGGTTGATTTTACGCAACCCTACCGTGCTTTGAATCATATTGTCTTGCGCATCGTAAGTATAGCTGGCCGTGCCCCACACACCCAGAGCCTCAGCCGTGGCCAGACGATCCAGTTCGTCATAAGTCATGCTGCGGTTATAGCTGCTGTTTAGCAAATCGCTGATTGCTGTTACATTGCCATTGGCGTCATAGCTGTATTGATCCTGGATGATGGCACCATCCTGGCTCAATTGCGGCAGGTTACGCGTATTTTGCGTCATGCTGTGTACTATCCCGTTGCCATAGGTGAAACCAGCCACGGCACCATTCGGGTAGTAGTTGATATTGCTGGCAAAACTGCCCACTTTGCTGATTTCTCCCAAGGCATTGGGTGCGAAATCGATGCTGGTGCCGTCGGGGTAGCTGAGGGCACTCATCGAACCTAGCGCATCATAGCTGTGGCCGATGTTATAGGTATTGCTCGCGTAAGCCAAACTCTCGCGCTCATTCAAACGACGCTTGTTATAGCTGTTAGTCCATACTGCGCCGTCCGAGCTGATGGTATTGGGCAAGCCATCAGGCGTATAGGTGCGGGTAATGCCGGGGCTGCCATCGGCGTAGCTGGTGCTGGTTAAACGGTTCAGCGCGTCGTAGGTATAGCTGATGCGGCGGTTGGTCGGAATGCTGCCTGTGTCACACGACGTGGTTGAGAGCAAGCTGGCGACGCCAATGGCACGCACGGTGACGTTGTTGGCAAGGTCGTAGTCTTGCATGGTCGCACCAATTTCCGGGTCGATGGTTTTACATAGACGCTGGTTGGGGTCATACACATAACTTCGCGTAAAACTGCTGCCCGCTGCGCTGCGGTTGATTGAAAGTGGTTTACCAAACAGGTCACGGTTGATGACGATGCTGATGCCTTTGGGTTCGTCCATGCGGCTAATCGCGCCTTCGCTGGCTTCGTCAAAGGCTTGATAGCTGGTCGTCATGGCATAACCGCGCGGGTTGGTGACGGTTTTTTTGAAGCCGTTGTCGTAACTGATGCTGGTATTTAATACGCCCAACTCGCTGTCGGCACCGGTATAGGTGGGGCGCGCCAGGGCGTCATACCGGGTACTGGTGCCGGGTAAGCTGTCGTTGACGCTACTGATGCTGCGCTGTGGATACGATTCAAAGGTCGGCTTGCTGCGGTAGTCGTAGCGCTTCAATACCATGCGCCGGGTAGCCGTTTCGCTGGCGGCGTCAGCGGCGTCAAAGGTACTGGTGATTACCGGACGCCAAAAGGCATCCAGATACGTAATCGCTTTGGCATTGCCCGTGGTAACGGTTTCGCGCCAGTGGCCGGGGGCGATGCCCAATTCATCGGCACCGACTTGCTCGTAACTTAGCGTGGTAGGCGTCCAATTCACGCTGTCGCCAGGCGGGTAATAAATCGCTTTCAATCGGCCCGCGCTGTCATAGTCATAGCTTGTGGTGAAGCTGTTGGCGTCGGTGGTCGAGGTAATCAGGCCAATATCATTGACAGTGGCACTTTCGCTGGTCGTGTCGGGGTAGCTCACGTTTTGCGCCAGACCACGCTTGTAATTGCTAAAGGTGGTGGTTTGGTTCTTGCCATCTTTGCGCGTGGCCAGGGTGCCATCGGGGTTATAGGTCATCGATTGATCCAGATGGCCGAAATGGCTGGTGCTGGTGATATTGGTCGTGGCTGGATCAAAGGTATTGCTCAGCATTACCAAACCCGTATTGCGCTCGGTGACGCTGGCAACCTGGCCTAACACCCACTTGGCGGTAAAGTTGGTGTAGATGGCGTCGGCGTAGACGGTTTGTTCGCTACGACTGTAGCCCAGGGTGCTGCTTTTGTTGATGATGCCGGGGCGCGCTTTGCTGTCGAATGAATTGGGGTCGGCTTGCCAGGTGAAGTTAACGCCTTGCTGGGTGGTGATACGCTGGTCTTGTGGCAAATGCAGGGCACTGATTTCGGCATCGCCACGGGTTTGATCACTGAAGCCAATCGGGTTAACATACGGCCCGACATTGGCGTCACGGTAGTGTTGCAAGGTGGTGCGCAATGCACTTGTGCCATTGAAGCCGGTATCGGTTTGTTGCAGCAAACCTTCGGTTTTTTTGTAGACGGTGCCAAAGGTGTAGCGAGTTTTGTCACCGTTGGGGTCAGTAACGGTGGTGGTTTTGCTCTCGCCACAATTGCTGGTGCAAGCGCTCCAACTGCCACTGGAGGTGCTGTAGGCCATGCGCCATGTCATGCCAGGCAAACCAGGGCCAGACAGGGTTTTTTCCACCAGGGAAGCTTGGGCAACATCACGCGGGATGAGGACGTGACCCAAGCGATTAGTACCAGAATCCCGGCAGATAAACGGTACTTGAGCGCGACTGTGAACGGTGTCCTGTATTGTGAAACGGCCCACTGCACCCGATGGATGGGTCAGGTTGACCGTTGCAAAGACACCGATTAATTGGCCCGGTGAATAGATTGATCCGATCTCGCTACAGGTCGGCGGTTGGAGGTAATCAAACGAGTAGGCCAGATTGTTGATCTCGGCCAGTTTCCATTTGCTGTTGTCCGGGTTGGTCACTTCATTCAATACCCTGCCAGTAACCCCACCATAATCGACGCCTGCCAAATAGCTGTAGTTCCAGGTGCGTGTACCATCAGTCACCGAGCTGATTTGGTTGCTGTCGGGGCTAACATAACTGAAGGTGAGTTTGCGTCCATCGCTCGCCTGCATGCTCAGCAATTGCCATTTGTTGGTCGCACTATAGGTGTAGGTAACAGTGTTGCCGAAACGGTCGGTTACCAGCGTGGGCATAATCCACACTTCTACTCGGTTCAGGTTGTACTCGCCGACGGGAAGCGAGGTGGGCGAATCCGGTAGCGGCTTGGGTTTGGTGCCAGAGGTATCGGTGCTACTACCGTCGCTGGCGGGGTCCTGGCTGCCATCGCCTGCAGCCAGGGTGCTCGCTTGGGCCGAGCTTTTGGTGAGGGAAATGGCCATGCGTGTCGCCATCCAATCAAAGCGGTAGCTGGTGCCGTCAGGCGACACGGCCACAAAACCTTCGCCGCCATTTGGATCAGATTGTAGGTATTGTAAACAACTTAGTGCCCACAGGTTTTTGGTGACCAAATTATAGGTATTGCCGTCAGTTGGCACATTCTCGTTCTTGCGATTGGGTGCCGTGTAGGTGCCCGTGTTACGCCGTAGCACTTCCTGGCTATTACCATTGACCATCAGGAGGTTGCCATGCCAGAATTCGGTTGGGCCGAACGCGCCGGGAGTAAATCCACCACTGGTGCCAAGAGCCAA
>JBKJLF010000281.1:0-15435 GCA_046597185.1 Burkholderiaceae bacterium
TTCCATAATTTCAGCTATTTTTTCATGCGTAATAGCAATGTCATGTAAGTTCCCACTTTGCGCGAAGAATGGCAGAATCTCGTTCTGCACGATACTCAGTGCTTCATCAAGCTCGCGATGCATAATCAGGATCTCGACGATTTTTCCATTAATGATTGCAAGATTGCGCTCATCGTTGAGCTTTCTAAAAATAGGTATTGCTTTGTTACGATATAGCCGTTGTGCTTCATCAAGCTCCCCTAGCCCGGTATAAATTTCAGCCATTTCGATAATCAACAAGCCGGTCAGTTTCAATTGTTGTTCATCCTGCGCCGGGTGTTGCTGTAGATATTGTTCAATCTCCCGCAAGCGCAAGGTACGTTGTGCGAGGCTACGGTTATCAATTGATTCGGTAAATGGCACCATCATTTCAGCCATGTTGGTGTCTGTGCGCGGTGTCGTGCAAAAATCCTGTACCGCAGCCCGCCAAGACCACAAATCCGGCGCAGTTACGGCCAAGCTTTTTAACGTGGCTGGCCTTAGCCAGCAAATGACTGGCACCGCCACATCGGCAGCAAACCCTTCGCGCCGCACATTCCAGGAACGTAAGCGTGCTTCAGCCCGCTTAGGTTCCACGCTGGTATCGAGCCATGCATCAAGATCGAACAATTGCACCACATCGGCTGTCTGCGCCACTTGGCAAATCGCTTGCTCCAGGCTTGGCCAGTCCGGGTGCGCATTTTCAGACACCACCAGCGTGGCATTGCGCGGTATCAGCTTGTTAATCGCATCGGCAACCCTTCGTCTGTCATCGGTATGCTCATATTTCAGCAAAAACAATCCCCAGCGTTTTTCATGCGCTGCAAGTGCGCGTGCAAGCCTGCGAAATTCATCAAACTGCTTTGGGCTTAAACCTGTTGCAGCTTGATTGACCAGTAATTCATGTTCCATTGGATTCATGGCGTGGCCGCTCGGGCTTGTTCTGCTTTTTTGTAGCCGTATAATAGTTTTACCACTGGGTGTGGTTGCCGCCACGTGCCATTGTTATATTCGAGCAGGGCACCACGTTCCACCAATTTGGTAATGATTGCGCCACGCCCTTTATTGTCTGGGCGAAAGGCTGCTTCAACCAGCACGGGGTATTGCTCTTCTTCCAACCAGTCGCGGTAATCGGCAGCCAGCTTCTGCGCTGCCGCATCAATCACGGCACGCGTTACTGGCGTTTCATCCGCTTCCACGCAGACATACGAGAGTAGTCGCAAAGCGTCACGCAAATGGCCGCCAGAATAATCGATCAAGGCGTCAACAGTGGCGATATCGTCGAACAAGCTGTAGTGCGCACGCTTGAACACGATTTGGCGCATGGCTTTATAGGCTTCAGGTCTGGCAACATTACTGTCAAGATCGTGTAGCTTGATCATCGGCAAAACCAGGCTGTCAAAGTTGTCCAAGCGTTCGCCGCTCGATTTTAAAGCCATCGGCGCAGTGTACACGACCACGCAGGCAGCTTGAGTCAATTGGTTGGCTTCATCCACAAAAAACTTTTTCCAATCATCAAGCCGAAAGCGATCTGGGCCATCGATCACGATCAGCAACTGTCGCCCTTGGTTGGCGGCTTGCACGCTCGTCACGGCAGCCACAAAAAGTTGATTTAGCGCAGCAATGAATTTGCCGTAGGTGTTGCGCACCACGGTGCGCAAGGTTTCGCGATGGGTGCTGCCAGTTTTGATGGCAGCAGTAAAATTGGCAAATACTCTGCTCAAAAAGGGAATGCCCGCACCGACTTCAGCACCAGCTTTGATTTCGGCAGAAAAATCTTTGATTTGTTCGACACTCAATACTTGCTCGGTAAACCAGCTTTCCAAACCCTTTAGTACAATGGGTTCGATGTTTATTTTGTCGCGCCCAAGTTGTTCCGTTAATTTCTGCGCCACCGCCAACCAAACATCGCAGTAGTTGACGTTATTGGGGTCGAGCAAGGCTAATAAATTGACATTGACCACCCAATAGCGCTGCGGATCATGCAAAACCCGGCTTAGCCGCGCCAATTCGGTACTTTTGCCACAGCCGATGTGCCCAAAAAACAGCACATGCTTGCCATTTTTGGGTGCCTTAAAATTGCCACTGCTTTTGTCGTAGCCAAAAGTTCGGAAAAAATGGTTTTCGAAACGATCCGCACGAGCTTTGGCTGTTTCAACATAACGCGGGTCATCCACTGCCAGCGAGTCTTGAAAACCAATAATACTATTGACCCCCATTAAGGTTTTCGGCGCATTTTCCAGCGTGGCAAGCAGTTCTGGCGTTGCATCAGGAAACAGGGCGTTGATATTAATCATGATGATGTGCGCTTGTAAATGATATGGACAGATTTTGGGGATGGTTAGTGTGAAGACGTAGCGCTATTGTAACGCTTCCAAAAGCCAATTGGCCTGTTTCCGCGTTTCATCCACTATGTCAACCCTCATCCCCGGCGCAAAATGGCATCAATACCGCTGCCACAATGCTCAATCCCAATTCACCCGCGTCATCTCACCCGTCAAAAAGTCAGTGCAATCGGCCTCGTCGTACGAAACCATAAATTCCTTGGCCAGTTCCTGTGCTTTTTGGTGATATTTTTCCGCCAGCGTCTGCTCGCCCTGGCGGTAGTGCAGCAGGCCTTTGAGCCAATTTGCCGTGGCGTGATTGGTATTGAGTGCCAGTGCCCGGTTCAAATCCAGCATCGCCTCTGTGGTTTTCCCCAACAAATAAAGCGCTTCCGCCCGGAACCGATAAGCATTGGCGCGTGAATCTTCGCGTTCGGCGTGGTTGTGTTGCAAGGAGGCGGTAGCCAAATCGAAAGCCTTTTCCAAATGACGGCAACGCAGCGCAGATTTTGCGCCATAGTCGGCTGCGTAATTGACCAAACCGGTTTGCCCTGTCGGAAAGCGCACAACCGCCGCTTCATAGTGGGTGAGTGCTTGCTCAAACGCATTCGCCGCGCGCAACGCTTCCCCCATGCCAAACCAGGGCAGGTAATATGCGGGGAACGATTGAGCCGCTTTTTTGAATTGCAACCAGGCCCCATGATAGTTTTTTTGCGCCAACAGTTTTTCGGCTTGCCTTTGCTGACGAATACTTTCAACCGTGAACCCATCGAGAAAAATACTTTGCCCGGCATATAGTGCGGCGGCGATTTTGGAAATATCCCAGCTTGCACTATCATGCTCAATATCACCGATAACACCCAGTAGTTCCGGCTTTAATACATACACTTCTTGATGCTGGGCAAACACCAGATTGGGCAAGCCGGGTTGATTGCCACAGCCATCTTCGCCTTGCATAAAAATAATGGTTTCAGGTGACAGCGTCAGGTCACTAATGTCGTAAAACCAGGAAAATAGCAAGGGTGTCTGAATTCGCAGTGCCGGCGGGTGCAGCATCGCGCCATGGTTATCTGCTGCCAGCGAAACAAAATGCTGCACATGGACGGTGCCATCGATTTGTAAAATCGAGTCATCCAGATACATGGTCTCGCAATACAAATCGCCCTGAACATACAGCAAATTAATCGGGCAATGTTCGGTTTGCAAATTGCCTCGAATCACCACCTTGGTATGGTGCTCATGCTTATCCGACCATAGCGCACTAAACTGCTCTTGCGAAATGTGGATGTCGCCATCAATAACAATCACGAAATGATGCCGATGTTCTTCGCAAAATGCTTCGGCATCGTTGATTTGTTGGATTACCTGGGGAAAACGGGTGGCAAATTCGTGCATGCTGATGGGCTGATAGTCAGACCACGCATGCAAAGATTGAAAGTTTGGCGTCATGGAAGAACATCCCTTTAGAACTTTAGAAAATCAGTCAGTCTGTGCCCTGGTTGGTGCCGTCTAAAATTTCCACTTTAAACAGATCGCTAATCTGACATGCAAAGATGTCGATAAAGGCGGCAATGAATTCTACCTTCCAATGATCGGCGCGGTTATCAACAATGCGTAATAATTGCGAATGCGATACAGGAACCTGCTTTGCGATGAGCAAACGATGCAGCGCTGCAACAGATCGGATGCCATTTTCGGCCATCAGCTCGTTGATGCGTAGTCGTACTTTGCGCACTCTGGTTTGAGTCTTTGGGGGGGCTTGGGCTGAATGGGGGCCAGATTCGCTGGCATGGGCATTGGTTGGCATATCGAACCTCATTTCGAACAGCCGCCATCATACACGAAACGACAATTTTCTTCATTCGTTGTAAATTAACGCCATAAAATGCAAAAAATCGTCATCTGATGCTTGTTTTTATTTTTTTGTTGTGGCATAGTTCGTCTCAGTCGCAAACAAATTCAAATAATTTTTTTAGGAATCATCGTGAAAACAGCATTGCTCCAACAACTGATCCAAGGCTTGCGCAAGGTAGTACGCGCTTTGGCATCGGTGTGCAATGTGCTCACAACCCCGCATTATTACCCCAGCCTGCAAAGCCAGCCGCTAAGTCTGCTCAGCCAGCAACATAGCCACCCGGCACCCAGCCAACATCGCATTCGAGGGCATCGCCCCACACTTGCCAGCGCGTAGTCAGCGCCAAGCAGTGCCAGCTTAACAAGCCCGAATGCCTTAACCGCTTCGGGCTTTTTGCTTTTCCATAATTAATTTTTGTAATGAAACCCGCTGCAAGGCGGTCGTGCCGGAAATCGCCGGAACCACACGGGAGTACTGAAAAATCGGAGTGTGGCGCAGCCTGGTAGCGCAACTGCTTTGGGAGCAGAAGGTCCAAGGTTCAAATCCTTGCACTCCGACCAAGTTTATTCAAAATAAGAAAAATAGGAATTATATGTATTTGGTGTATTGGACAGAAGTCCAAAAGGATGTTTTTGTAGCAAAATTCCAGGATTTTCCTGCCGATCAAATGGCCGAGGCTTTGAAGTACGCCGAATCGCTACGCGCCAGACGGCGTGCCGGTGCAGCGATTTGCCATATCACCATTTCGGCGGAAAACCCGGATTCAGTCGGGCAAGCGGGCGTCGTAGAGACCGATTCCAGTTATTCATGGAAGAAGCGACGAATTTAGTCGTAAGTAGTGAAGTACGAAGGGGGTTCGCCTAGTTGCTCCAAGGCACCGGGTTTTGATCCCGGCATCCAAGGTTCGAATCCTTGACCCCCTGCCAACCATGTTTTGAAGGCGAGAGTTTTTTGGGGTGGGCATAGCTCAACGGTCAGAGTCGCGGATTGTGATTCCGCTCATCCCGGTTCGATTCCGGGTGTCCACCCCAAAAAACTTTCTTGACGCGCAAATGGTGAAACAGGTAGACACGCCAGTCTTAGAAACTGGTACTTCGGTGTGAAAGTTCGAATACGGGTGCATTAACCAAAGATTAATTTATGTTATCCAAAGAAAAAGTTAAATTCGCAAGAGGAATACTTTGTGCGTTGCAGCAACAAAATGGCTAAAAACTGCAAAAAAAATTGGACGAAGTGCGATTCACGCTATACACTGAGGAATGAAGTCACACAAGCCGGACTTAGCGCAATGCAACATTGCAATTCGTTAACTCGAATCAGGCTTGGGTGCTTTGCTGAAGGACTGGCATATCTGGCAAATTAGTCTGGCAAATTAATCGTCTCGACTGGCGTAAAAGGGGTTACCTGACATGATTGAAAAAGCACTGGAATTTGCCCTTAAATGGCATGGCGATCAGAAATATGGCGAACATCCTTATGTCTACCATTTGCACCAGGTGGCGCAACTGTTGACGGGTTATGGTGAAGTTGCGCAAACCATTGCCTACCTGCATGACGTGGTGGAAGATACCGAAGCGAGCATCGATCAATTGCAAGATGAATTTGGCCCACTGGTGGCCTCCTGTGTTTCGATTCTGACGGACGAACCGGGTGCCACCCGACAGGAAAGAAAATCCAAAACCTACCAGAAAATGGCGCAAGTTGAAGGTGAGCTGGAGTTAGCCCTGATCGTCAAAGCCGCAGACCGCCTCGCCAATATGAAATCCTGCATCCGCAATAACTACCACCCCCTGCTTGAAACCTACCGCCAGGAATTCCCCACCTTCCACGCCAGCGCCTACCGCCCGCAAATGTGTGACGATATCTGGACAGAAATGCAAAGTTTGGTCAGTTAAATCCAAAATTCAAGAAAAATTCAATCAAGCGCTTGATTTTGTTTTCGATTTGTCGTATGCTACGCAGCATATCTTTTTCTTTCAGGAGCTGTCATGCATATCACCGAATTGATCAAACAAATGCCCGCCAATATGAATAGCGCTGCTGCTGGCGCTTTGCAAGCCACCATTCAATACCGCATTACCGAACCCATGCATCTGGTATTAAATAATGGCGAATGCAGCGTTCATGAAGGCACGGCAGAAGCACCAACCCTCACGTTGATTATCAGCGACGATAATTTGAAAGCCATGTTAACGGGCGAATTGAACGGGATTTCTGCTTTTATGAGCGGCAAGTTAAAAGTGGAAGGCGATATGATGTTGGCGCAACGCTTGCCCAATATTTTTGATACCGCCAAAATGGCCAAGCTTTGCTACGCGTAATCGGGTACAAAACCGCGCGCCATGCTCGTCATTAGTGTGGGCAGTCTCCGGTAACGCTGAGTCGCATGTGATCGCGTACCCCGTCTTTGATTTGGTCGCGTCCACCGGGGGCTCCAACCGAATCTTTGGATGCGCAATAAGTGCCGCCGGGGCCGACCACTTTGGTTAATACCCGGCCATCAGGGAGCGTGATGGTCGTCGTTGTTGTGCCCCCGCCGCGCCATGCACCCTTGATTCCCCGTACCAGCCTGGCATCTTCGGCACCGTATTTTTGTGCCAGATGATTGGGCGGCGCGTCTTTATCGATTTCCCCCCAAATTTTAGCCAAATCAACATTCGCCAAGCCCGGCGTTGCAGGTGCTGTCGTCGTTGCAGCGGGGCTGTCTTTGGTTGGATCGGGTGGCGCAGCCGGGGTTGGCAAGGACGATTTCGCAATGAGGCGCATGGATGTGACTTTCGGCGGGGTGGTAGGCTTGGTTACGGCAGGCAGCGCGGGCGTCGGTAGTCGTATCGGTTTGGCTTGCGCTTTGGTGCTGGGGGGGCTTGGCAACATCCACATCACCAAGGCATGATCATCACTGACGGATTGATTTTGCGGTGCGCGCGCCAGCCCAAACCAAAACAAGGCCAGATGTGTGGTCAGAATCAGCACCAGGGCCAAGCCCGCGCGCCAACGCTTCGTTTCCGGATAATAGAGATTTGCCGTCATTGCCATGAACCTGATTTGAAAGTCGGGCCATTTTAGCATCGACCATGACAAATATAATACCCATGGCTGTAGCCAAGATTAGGTATCATATTTCGATCCCATTGGTGCCTATTTGTAATACGATAAAGCTTTTTGCCGAAACAACATTGGTCATCGTTTAAGATGCGCCGTCATCGTGCTTCACGACGAACTCAAGCAAGACTTCAGACGATAGCAATTTCAGGCGTAGCGGCGGATCGGTTTTTTGCGATAAACCTCACAGGTTGAGCAGAAGGCCACTATCGGATGAAGTCAGTTTTTGAGCGTTAGTGCGGTGATTCCCCCATTTCCCTGAAAACTGGCTGGTGCACCTGCGGCGTCAGTCGGTTTGCTTCTCCCGCGCAACGCAAGATGACATGCTTGTCAAAATTACCGTGTTTTTGAACCATCCGGCGTTTTCACTGCTATCATTGCATTCTGCTGGCATTAATCTGATAGGAGAACCATATGAGCTTACGCTTGGGCGATATCGCCCCTGATTTTGAACAAGACACGTCACAAGGCCGCATTAAATTTCACGAATGGGCTGGCGCTTCCTGGGTGGTTTTATTTTCCCACCCGGCGGATTTTACCCCCGTTTGCACCACTGAACTGGGCCTGACCGCAAAACTGAAACCCGAGTTTGACCAACGCAACGTGAAAGCGATTGCGCTTTCGGTTGACCCGGTTGAAACCCATAAAATCTGGATACACGATATCGAAGAAACCCAGCAAACCGTTGTGGGCTTTCCGATTATTGCCGATGCCGATAAAAAGGTTAGCGTTTTGTACGACATGATCCACCCCGAGCAGTCCGTTACTGCCACGGTGCGCTCTTTATTCATTATCGATCCGAATAAAAAAATTCGTCTGATGATTACCTACCCCATGAGCACGGGCCGTAATTTTGATGAAGTGTTGCGCGTCATCGACGCCCTGCAATTGACCGATGGCTATACCGTGGCCACACCGGGCAATTGGAAAGATGGCGACAATGTGATCATTCCGCTTACCGTGCAAGACCCCGATGTGCTCAAGCAAAAATATCCGAAGGGTTTTACCGCCCCCCGGCCTTATTTGCGCATTACGCCGCAACCGAACAAATAATGCGCCAGTGATGAGTCAGTAATAAAGCAACAAACGATAGGCGCGTGGGCCTGTGCTTACGCGCCGAATCTGCATGCGCTACATTTACTGCGCTCACTGCGCCACCTTACGCCACGCGCACCCACGATGGAATTACGCCAACTGCGTTATTTTGTGTCGATTGTCGATCACGGCTCCCTGTCGCGTGCCGCTTTGGTATTGCATATCGCCCAACCCGCCTTAACCCAGCAACTGCGCCAACTGGAAGATGAATTGGGCGCGCAATTATTGCACCGCTCGGCACAAGGCGTGCTTAGTACCGATGCTGGTAAAATCTTTTATCAACATGCGCAAGCTATTTTGAAACAGGTGGCAGACGCCAAATCTGCCGTCACCCAATCCACCAGCAAACCGACTGGCACGGTGGCCATTGGCGTGCCGCAAAGTATTTCCGGTGCGCTGGCGCTACCCTTGCTGCTGGCGGCGCAACAGCAATACCCTGAAATTGAATTGCAACTGACCGAAGAATTGACCGGCAACTTAATTGAACAGTTGAAGGCAGGCCGCATCAATTTGGCGGTGTTGTTTGATGACGGCCAACTCGCGCCCTTCTCCTGCACGCCGATGGTGGAAGAAGAGATGATGTTTGTCTGCCGCGCCGATTCACAATTTTCGCCGCAATTTTCGCCCCAATTCGCCCCGGCCAACGCTGCGGTCAGTCTGGCGCAAGCGCTGGCCACTACCCTGATTTTGCCCGGCGTGCAGCACGGCGTGCGGCCCCGTATTGAACGCACCGCACGCAAGGCGGGCTTGGCGCTGACACGCGTGATTGAGATTAATTCGGTGGCGATTTTAAAGTCGGCGATTTTAGCCGATATGGGGGCCACTATCATTCCGCTGGCCCCCTTGCTGGATGATATCGAACGCGGTTTGATGCGCGCTTACCCCCTCACCGAGCCGGGTATTTCGCGCAGCGTGACCCTGTGCTGCTCCAAAACCATCCCGCTCACCAATGCCGCCAGCGCGGTGGCACGGCTGGTGCTGGAGGTGACCGATGAGTTGGCTACCAGCGGGCGCTGGCTTGGCACCCATATTTTGCCACGCGCCACACGCCATGGAAGCGCTGCATAGCATTCCATAAGCAAACCTTATACCCCCATGTGCAATCGGTATTTCCAATGCGGGTTGAAACTGATTACACTGTGCACACAGTTCAGCGTTACCGCGCAGGCTGATTAAAGCTACCACCGTGGCAACAAGATTTGATCATTGCAAGCCTTACCCGGCTTAAAATTGTCAGATGCGATCCGAATACCTTTTTGGAGCAAGACCCATGCAGGAATTCTGTCAGCACAAGCTGAGGCGTTGGCCGGCGACGCCCCATTTTGCGCCACCTTATCAAGTTCATCCGATTCATCCAACTCATCAAAATCTCCTTCATTGCAATCCGCATCAAAACACAACTGATTTACAGCTTATTCCCGGCTTATAATAGCGTTACCAAAAAAAATCCGTCTACAAGGAACGACCATGACCGACTTATCCGTTGCGAATAGTAATAATGCCAACCCGGCCAATCCAGCCAATCCATCCAATCCACCTTTGACCGAGTACAAACCCACCCACAAAGTGCGTTTTGTGACTGCGGCTTCGCTATTCGATGGGCACGATGCCTCCATCAATATCATGCGCCGTATCTTGCAAAGCAATGGCGCGGAAGTGATTCACCTTGGGCACAATCGCTCGGTGGACGACGTAGTCACCTGCGCGCTGCAGGAAGACGTACAAGGCATTGCCATTTCCAGCTATCAGGGCGGCCATGTTGAATATTTTAAATACATGATCGATTTGTTAAAAGAGCGGGGCGGCGCGCACATTAAAGTGTTTGGCGGTGGCGGCGGCGTGATTGTGCCCGATGAAATCGCGGATTTGCATGCCTATGGCGTGAGCCGGATTTTCAGCCCGGAAGATGGCCAGCGCATGGGTTTGGTGGGCATGATTTTATCGATGATGCAAGCCTGCGATATCGACCTGTCGCCTTACGCGCCCACCGACTTGGCTGCCTTGCAGGGGAATGATGTGGCGGGAGATGTGGCAACCAGGCACCGCGTGTTGGCGCAATTGATTACGGTACTGGAAAACGGCAACGTCGCCCCGGCGCTAAAAACGGCGCTGCACAAAGCGGCTGAAAGCGCGAATGTGCCCACGCTGGGCATTACCGGCACCGGCGGCGCGGGCAAATCTTCGCTCACCGATGAACTGATCCGCCGCATCCGCATGGATCAAGGTGACAAGCTGCATATTGCGGTGATTTCCATCGACCCCTCGCGCCGTAAGTCCGGCGGTGCGCTACTGGGTGACCGCATCCGCATGAATGCCATCAACCCGTGGTTGAAAGTGGATAAAGACGGCCAACGCCTGCAAACCCGCGTCTTCATGCGCTCGCTCGCCACGCGTGAGGCGGGTTCCGAGATTTCGCAAGCCTTGCCGGACGTGATTGCCGCCTGCAAAGTGGCGGGGTTTGATTTGATCATCGTCGAAACTTCCGGCATCGGCCAGGGCGATGCCGCCATCGTGCCGCATGTGGATTTATCGATGTATGTGATGACGCCCGAATTTGGTGCCGCCAGCCAGCTTGAAAAAATCGACATGCTCGATTTTGCCGATTTTGTCGCCATCAATAAATTCGACCGCAAAGGCGCGCTCGATGCGCTTCGCGACGTGGCCAAACAATACCAGCGCAACCGCGAACTGTTCAGCCTGCGGCCCGAGCAAATGCCGGTCTACGGCACCCAGGCGAGCCGTTTTAACGATGATGGCGTGACCGCGCTCTACCACGGCTTACTGCCAAAGCTGGTGGAAAAAGGTTTGAAAGCGGGCGAGGGCAGATTGCCCAAAGTGGATGTGAAAGCCTCATCCGGCAAAAACGTGATTGTGCCGCCTGCACGCAGCCGCTACCTGGCCGAAATTGCCGATTGCGTGCGCGCCTACCACAAGCACACTGGCAAGCAAGTGCGCCTGGCGCGCGAGAAGCAGCAATTGATGGAATCCAAACGCATGCTGCTGGCCGCACGCAAAACGGGTGCTGCCAGTGCGGACTTTGATGAATTGATCGCCGAGCGCGACAACCATCTGGACGCCAACAGCAAACATTTGCTGGCGCAATGGCCGGACATGCAAGCCGCCTATGCCGGTGATGAATACGTGGTAAAAATCCGCGATAAAGAAATCCGCACGCGGCTGGTACAAAACAGCCTGTCCGGCACCAAAATCCGCAAGGTCGCCATCCCCAAGTTTGAAGATCATGGCGAAGTCTTGCGCTGGTTAATGTTGGACAACGTGCCCGGCAGCTTCCCGTACAGCGCGGGCGTGTTCGCCTTCAAGCGCGAGGGCGAAGACCCAACCCGCATGTTTGCGGGCGAGGGCGATGCTTTCCGCACCAATCGCCGCTTCAAACTGGTTTCCACCGGCATGGACGCCAAGCGCCTTTCCACCGCCTTCGATTCGGTCACGCTCTACGGTGCCGACCCGGCGATTCGCCCGGACATTTACGGCAAAATCGGCAATTCCGGGGTTTCGATTGCCACGCTGGATGACATGAAAGTGCTGTACGACGGTTTCAATCTGTGCAGCCCCTCTACCAGCGTCTCGATGACCATCAACGGCCCCGCGCCCACCATTTTGGCGATGTTCATGAACACTGCCATCGACCAGCAGGTAGATAAGTTCCGCGCGGACAACAAGCGCGAGCCTACTGCGGATGAAGCGCAAAAAATCCGCACCTGGGTGCTGGAAAACGTGCGCGGCACGGTGCAGGCGGATATTTTGAAGGAAGATCAGGGCCAAAACACCTGCATCTTTTCGACTGAATTCAGCCTGAAAGTGATGGGCGACATTCAGGAATATTTCGTCCATCACCAAGTGCGCAATTTCTATTCGGTCTCCATCTCCGGTTACCACATTGCCGAAGCGGGCGCGAATCCGATTTCGCAACTGGCCTTTACGCTCTCCAACGGTTTTACCTTTGTGGAAGCGTATCTGGCGCGCGGCATGCATATTGACGACTTCGCGCCCAATCTGTCCTTCTTCTTCAGCAATGGTATGGACCCCGAATACTCGGTACTGGGCCGGGTAGCGCGGCGCATTTGGGCGGTGACCATGCGCGACAAATACGGTGCCAATGACCGCAGCCAAAAGTTGAAATACCACATTCAAACCAGTGGCCGCAGCCTGCACGCGCAAGAAATCGACTTCAACGACATCCGCACCACGCTGCAAGCCTTGATTGCGATTTACGACAACTGCAACAGCCTGCACACCAATGCCTACGATGAAGCCATCACCACGCCAACCGATGAATCGGTACGGCGCGCGCTGGCGATTCAACTGATCATCAACCGCGAATGGGGTTTGGCCAAGAATGAAAACCCGAACCAGGGCAGCTTCATCATCGAAGAATTGACTGATTTGCTGGAAGAAGCGGTGTTGCAAGAGTTCGAGCGCATCGCTGAGCGCGGCGGCGTGTTGGGCGCGATGGAAACCGGCTACCAGCGCGGCAAGATTCAGGAAGAATCGATGCTGTACGAGCATTTGAAGCACGACGGCACGCTACCGATTATTGGCGTCAACACGTTCAGAAACCCCAAGAGCACGGGCGAAGTGCAAAAAATTGAACTGGCGCGCTCGACCGATGATGAAAAACAATCGCAATTGAAACGGTTGGATGACTTCCATAAACTGCATGCGAACGAGGCACCGGCGGCCTTGGCGGCTTTGCAGCAGGCGGCGATTGATAATGAGAATGTGTTTGCCAAGCTGATGGATGCGGTGCGGGTTTGCTCGCTGGGGCAGATTACTACGGCGTTGTTTGAGGTGGGGGGGCAGTATCGGAGGAATATGTAAGGTAAAACAAAGAACTACAACCGAACGTACAAAGACACATTTAAATATCAACAGCCAGCTAGAAAGACAATTTAAAAATGACCCTAAATATTACAAGACTAACCATTTATGCGCTAATTGGTGCTATGGAAGAAGACTTAAGAGCAACGATTAAGGATCATCTGGGGGCTGATGCAGATTGTTTTAATACTGAATTACTGACTAGAGCTAAAACCCGGTTGGATAAAGATATGGGCATGGCCTATGACGATGCAGATACCAGTGACTTGGTTGATTATTTTGATCTAGGAGATACTTACACAACTATAAATGCAAATTCACCAAAATTTCCACAGCACATTTTCGATGCCATTAAAAGACACACCAAGGATTTTGAGAAAATAGTACCAATAAGAAATCGAGTTATGCATATTCGCCCACTCAATTTCAATGACTCATCGATTGTATTTACCATATGCGAAATACTTGCAAAAGAGGATTTAACTCTTTGGAAAAACATCTCACAAACATTATCAAAACTAAATGAAGACTCAAGCTTTGTGCTATCCAAAGAAATAAAGAACTTTGACAACAGCGATGCCCAAAATAATAACCTTCCATTGCCAGATTTTGATGAAACGGGCCTAATAGGTCGCGATATAGAAGTGAAAAAAATAAAAAACTTAATCCAGGGGAGTTTCCCAGTAATTTCGATAGTTGGCGAAGGTGGTGTCGGCAAAACAGCACTAGCACTAAAGGCGGATTCAAGGATCAACTGCAACACTGACTTAATGAACAGTGCCACTCTGAAGCTCTAAAAGCATCATTTGTTGACTGTAAAGGACAAGCGGCGATTCATATTTAAACCGTTTTCTTGGCCTGGTATTGAGTTCAAAGGCGATGGCATCAAGGTCATCCTGCGAGTAAATTGAGAGATCAGAACCCTTGGGCAAGTACTGGCGCAGCAAGCCATTGGTATTCTCGTTGGCGCCCCGCTGCCAAGGACTGTGGGGGTCGGCAAAGTACACTTGCACACCCGTTTTTTCGGTCAGTATTTTGTGCCCGTGCATCTCCCGTCCTTGGTCGTAAGTCATTGTTTTACGCATACCGACAGGCTCCCGGTTGAGCACCGCCGCGAAGCTATCAACTACCGCTTTGGTTGTTGCGTTGTCCATCTTGGCCAGCACCACAAATCCGGTCGCACGCTCTACCAGTGTACCCACCGATGAGCGGTTGCCAGCGCCCTTGATCAGGTCACCTTCCCAATGGCCGGGAATCAGCCGCGCTTCCACCTCTGGTGGGCGAATGTGGATGCTTTGCATGTCAGCAATTTGGCTACGGCGATCTGTGCCTCTACTACGGGGCTTGCGCACTTGATTATGATGCCGCAAACACGCAATCAACTCCCGCTTGAGCTCACCACGGGGCTGCAAATATATGGCATTGTAGATGGTCTCGTGGGAGACGGTATTTTCGGGGTTGTTGGGCCACATGGCTTTTAGTTTTCCTGCAATTTGTTGGGGGGACCAATGCAAGCTTAGTTGATGGCGCACCACCTGAAACAAGAAGCCATTTATTTGCATTTTGGGGATGCGGCGCAGCGCAACACGCTTCTCCTGACTGAGCTGGTGGGCCAGGTTGGCATCGTACTGACCAACGCTGGGGGTGTGCGCTTGAGTTCAGGGCTAATCGAACTGGCCGACCGCCCAAGCCGCTTGGCAATGGCACGCATTGAGCAATGGTCGTCTCTCATACACATGACAATGGCGCGTTCTTGGCTGGTGAGGTGGGTATAACTTTTTCGAATAATCATCTTGGCACTGCAACTTTCTATGTTGTGATAGCAAAAGTGGCTTATCCACGCGCTGGGGCTTTACCCCAGACCCCACCCTGCGGGGCGGCAGCTAAGATAAAAGCGCAACAGCAACCCCCATAATACAACGTCTGTTTCAAAAAACTACTTTTAAAAATCATCCGCACTGCTCATCCGTTCAAACCCATGCATTATTATGCGCTGATATTTCAACCCAACTTCACTGTTGTGGTATTTTCGCACAAACATTTCGAAAATACATTAAATACACTCAAATAAACCAAAGCATTGCAAATACAATGCAGTTATGAAAACTTTTTCACCTCCCCAAATTTCCATGACAGGCATTCCGCCTTGGTTTTCCCAAGAAGGTTATGAACCTGAAAAAATTATGGTGGTGCAGGCGTCAT
>JBKJLF010000859.1:0-24618 GCA_046597185.1 Burkholderiaceae bacterium
GCATCGGCCAACAGCATTTTTTCGACCAGTTCGGTCAGCAATGGCAGTTGCCAAACCGGCCGTGCCCGTGATCATGGCGGCGATGCAGGCGCTGGCGGCGCACACCCATGACGTGGGCGTGTTGCTGGCGGCACTGGCACCGCTGGCCAATGTGCTACGTTATGGCAACACGCGCAGCACCGATATTGCCAGCGTGGCGCAAGTATTTGCCGGGCTGTTGCAACGCGCCTGCATCGCCTTGCCGCTGGCGGCGCATGGTATCAACAGCGAGGCGGCGCAGGTGTTGATGAAGCAAATTATTCAAGCTGATCAGGCACTCAAATTATTGCAGGATGAGGCTTACACCGCGCTCTGGCTGGGTGCTTTGGCGCAGTCCTGCGGCAGTCACGCGCATGCGCTGGTGGCCGGGCGTGCGGTGCGGCTGCTGATTGAACATGCCGCGTGGAGCGTGGAACAAACCGCTGACGCGCTATCGCTGGCGTGCAGCAACCCGATCAACCCCTTGGCCAGTGCTGAATGGTTGGAAGGCTTTTTGCAAGGTAGCGGTTTGTTGTTAGTGATGAATGACAGCCTGTGGCAGATTTTGCACGACTGGGTAGCTGGCTTGCCAGAAGCAGCCTTTACCGAATTGCTGCCGCTGTTGCGCCGCACCTTTGCCACCTTTGAAGCGGCAGAGCGGCGGCAATTGGGCCAACGCGTAGGCACGGGCGCACTCACGCTGCCGCGTGCTGGTACGGGCGCGCATGCGCACACGCAGGAGACAGACCCGGCACGCGCGGCGCTGGTGTTACCCATTTTGCGGCAGATTTTTTGCGCTGCAGTCAACACTTCGCCTGAATCCACACCCCGGCCCACAGCAAAGCTCGAATCCACCCATCAACCCGGTGAGACATCATGACGGACACATCCCAAATCGAACGGCGCTGGCGCTTAATGCTTGGCAACGAAGCCGACAACCTGAACCTGCCCAGCGAGGACGCAGTTCTGGATCGCGCCCTCGGTGCGCTGTATGAAAGCCAGCCGCGCAAAGGTGGCTTGCAAGGCTCGGCCCCGAATGTGGCGCGCTGGCTGGGCGATATTCGCGAATATTTCCCCGCCAGCGTGGTGCAGGTGATGCAAAAAGATGCGATGGAGCGGCTGGGTTTGCAGCAAATGCTGCTGGAGCCGGAGATGTTGCGCAGCGTCCAGGCCGATGTGCATTTGGTGGCCACGCTACTCTCGCTCAACCGCATCATGCCCAATAAAACAAAGGACACCGCGCGCCAGGTGGTGCGCAAGGTGGTGCAAGAGTTGGAGCAAAAGCTGGCCAACCCTTTACGTCAGGCGGTAACGGGCAGCTTGAACCGGGCGGCGCGCAATTTCCGTCCGCGCCATAATGAAATTGACTGGTTGCGCACGATCCGCGCCAATTTGCGTCATTATCAGGCCGAGTATCAAACCATCATCCCCGAGCGCCGGGTTGGCTTTGCACGCAAGGGCCAAAATTTGCGTGATATTGTGCTGTGCATCGACCAAAGCGGTTCGATGGCTCCCTCGGTGGTGTATGCCAGCGTGTTTGCGGCGGTGTTGGCCAGCATCAAGGCGGTGAGTACGCAAGTGGTGGTGTTTGATACGGCTGTGGTGGATTTAAGCCATTTATTAAGCGACCCGGTAGAAGTGTTATTTGGCACGCAACTGGGTGGCGGCACCGATATTGATGCCGCGCTGGCGTATTGCCAGGGCTTGATCAAGCGGCCGCAAGAAACCATTTTTGTGTTGATCAGCGATTTATATGAAGGCGGCAACGCCCAGCAAATGCTGGCACGCGCCAGGGCGCTGGTGGATAGCGGGGTACAAGTGATTGCGTTGCTGGCGATGGGGATACCGTGCTTTGCGTGTACGCCGGATCAGTTTCCGGATTTGATGGCGCTGGCGATTAAGAAGCAGGATGTGGCGGCTTGGGCTGCTGCACGTAAATAAGGATACAAGAAAATGACAGGAACACAGAAACCGCTGATCGTTGCCAAAAACGATGAAGCAAATTGCGTCATTCAGGGCATTAAAACTGACGGAGATGCCAAAGAAACCATGGCCTTGCTCAAAATTTTGGTAATGGGGAGCAAACAAATTGAAGTGGGCAAGTTCAAACCTGCGCGTGAAGTGCTTGCCAGACTCGACAAGGCAATCCTGAATAAACGCTGCCCCGTGCCCGATTAATTACGCACTGGACGGCACTGGCCTTCGCCTTCAATTTCCACCAGCAAATCGCTACGGCAAATATCGGCTTCCACAAAACAAAACTGCGTCATCCCCTGCGACTGCAAATACGCTTGCACCACGCCCAGATCGCTGGCATGGCGCAGGTAGACACGCCCGCTCAACTGGTCGAGCTGCCATACAGGTGTGCCGACTTGTTGGTTGGCACGCTGTAACACAGCTTCAATATTTCGCACCGACTCTGTGACCTGCGCCAGAATGTCGCCAGGATGCAGGGTTTGGTGACCCACAATACTCGCTGTGCCACTGATCAACAGCAAGTCATTACCACCGGCTTGCGGCAACAAGGCCGCTCTGGAGAAGATGGGGGGCTGCGCGCCATATTGCTTTGGGTAGTGGTAAGCGCTGATTTGGCGCGGGTTTTCTATCGCAATTGCGGGGCGCTTTCCGGCCAGTACCGCAATGCACAGCGCATCGTCATGTGTACCGAGGGCACACGCAGCGGGTGCCCCATCGGCCTGGGTATAGCCCATGTCGGCAAAGGCATCCTTTCGCCCCTGGTTGAACAACTGGTAGCGCTCAATACCCGACTCCAAGGCATTGATGTGCGGCACAAAGTTCCATATCCGCAGCAGATGGGGCGTGTTTTGGCGCTGAATCGTTTTCAACAAAACCTGGTACGCCAGACGCGTTTGCTGTGCAATGTCCTTGTCCGACAGGGACACCATGGCAAAGAGAAATCCGGCAGTTTGCACGGCGGTGACCATCACCCCGTCGCTTTCGATTGTAAAAGCATGCCCGGGCGACCCATCAACCCACCATGCTTGCCGGGCCCAGGGGGCACCGTCAAGACATTGTGCCTTGATCTGAAAGCCTGAATGGGCGCTGGCCGCATGCGTTGGCACCGCCCCCGATGATGGCCTTAAGGCCCCCAGGCAATGCAGCCCTTGAGCGTGAATCGTTCCATCAGCGGCGAATGGCTGATAATTGACATACAAATTTTGCATACGAGTCTTATTTAAAGTCAAACTGATCCACCGAAGTATTCCACATGAAGGCCTTTATCACAAGTAGCATCGCCACCACCGGGAGACCAAGCCCTTCCAAAAAAGCAACACCCCCGCGCCGCAAGCCGCATCCCATTCTCCGGCACAAACATTTATTCTCTCTTTTTTAAAAATCCCCCTGCAATTGCGCGATAATAGCGCGGACTGCCATCTTTTATTTTGTCAAACAGCATTATTTTTTACATACCAAAAAGGAGTTTTGATTATGTTGGAAGCATACCGCGCCCACGTCGCCGAACGCGCCACCCTTGGCATCCCGCCTTTGCCGCTGTCTGCCAAGCAAACAGGTGAAGTAATTGAACTACTGAAAAACCCGCCCGCAGGCGAAGCGGCGTTTTTGTTGGATTTAATCACTCACCGCGTACCCGCCGGGGTAGATGATGCCGCCAAGGTGAAAGCCAGCTATTTGGCCGCCGTGGCGCATGGCACGGAGAAATGCAGCCTCATTACGCCCGCCAAAGCGACCGAACTCCTGGGCACCATGCTTGGCGGTTACAATATCAGCCCGATGGTGGATTTGCTCGATGCCGCCGACGCCAGCGTGGCCCAGGCCGCCGCCGATGGCTTGAAAAAAACCCTGTTAATGTTCGACCAATTCCACGATGTGAAAGAAAAAGCCGACAAGGGCAACGCCCAGGCCAAAGCCGTGTTGCAGAGCTGGGCCGACGCTGAATGGTTCACATCCCGCCCGGAAGTACCCGCATCGATCATGATCACCGTTTTTAAATGCGATGGCGAAATCAATACCGACGATCTGTCGCCCGCGCCCGACGCGTTTAGCCGCCCGGACATTCCGATGCACGCGCTGGCGATGCATAAGAACGCGCGCCCCGGCATTACGCCGGAAATCGATGGCAAGCGCGGCCCGGTGAAATATTTTGACGAACTCAAAGCCAAAGGCCATTTGGTGGCCTATGTGGGTGACGTAGTGGGCACAGGTTCATCACGCAAATCGGCCACCAATTCAGTGTTGTGGTTTACCGGTGAAGATATCCCTTTCGTGCCCAACAAGCGCTTTGGCGGTGTCTGCCTGGGTAGCAAAATCGCGCCGATTTTTTATAACACCATGGAAGATTCCGGCGCGCTGCCAATTGAACTCGACGTGACCCAAATGGCCATGGGCGATGTGGTGGAACTGCGCCCCTACGATGGCAAAGCCTTGAAAGATGGCAAGGTGATTGCCGAATTCAAAGTCAAGAGCGATGTGTTGTTTGATGAAGTGCGCGCCGGTGGCCGCATTCCCCTCATTATTGGCCGTGGCCTGACCGCCAAAGCGCGCGAAGCACTGGGTTTGCCCGTCTCCACGCTGTTCCGCCTGCCGCTCAACCCCGCCGACACCCACAAAGGCTTTACGCTGGCACAAAAAATGGTGGGCCGCGCTTGCGGTTTGCCCATTATCAACGGCAAGCAAACCGGCGTGCGCCCCGGCACTTATTGCGAACCGAAAATGACCAGCGTTGGCTCGCAAGACACCACCGGCCCGATGACGCGCGACGAATTGAAAGATTTGGCTTGTCTGGGCTTTTCGGCGGATCTGGTGATGCAATCGTTCTGCCACACTGCGGCCTATCCAAAGCCGGTGGATGTAAAAATGCACCACGAACTGCCCGACTTTATCAGCACCCGTGGCGGCGTACCGCTACGCCCCGGTGATGGCATCATCCATAGCTGGCTCAACCGCATGTTGCTGCCCGATACCGTGGGCACCGGCGGCGACAGCCACACCCGCTTCCCTATCGGCATCAGCTTCCCCGCTGGTTCTGGCCTGGTGGCCTTTGGTGCGGCCACCGGCGTGATGCCGCTGGATATGCCGGAGAGCGTGTTGGTGCGCTTTAAGGGCACAATGCAACCGGGCGTGACGCTGCGCGATTTGGTGAATGCGATCCCGCTGTATGCCATCAAGGCAGGCTTGTTGACGGTGGCCAAGCAGGGCAAGAAGAATATTTTCTCTGGTCGCATTTTAGAGATTGAAGGTTTGCCCGATCTGAAGGTGGAACAGGCATTTGAATTATCGGATGCTTCGGCCGAGCGTAGCGCGGGCGGCTGCACGGTTCACCTGAACAAAGAGCCGATTATTGAATACATCAACAGCAATATCACGATGTTGAAGTGGATGATTTCGACTGGGTATTCCGACGTGCGCACCATTAGCCGCCGTATCAAGGCCATGGAAGCATGGCTGGCTGATCCGCAATTATTGCAAGGCGATGCCGATGCCGAATACGCTGCCGTGATCGACATTGATCTGGCTGACATTGTGGAACCAATCGTGGCTTGCCCGAACGACCCGGACGATGTCAAAACCTTGTCCGACGTGGCCGGTGCGCTGATTGATGAAGTGTTTATCGGTTCCTGCATGACCAATATCGGCCACTTCCGCGCCGCCTCCAAGCTGCTGGAAAACAAGCGCGATATCCCGGTCAAGCTGTGGATGGCCCCACCCACCAAGATGGACGCCAAGCAATTAACCGAAGAAGGCCATTATGGCGTACTGGGTAGCGCAGGCGCACGCATGGAAATGCCGGGGTGTAGCCTATGCATGGGCAACCAGGCGCAGGTGAAGGAAGGCGCGACGGTGTTTTCCACCTCAACCCGTAATTTCCCGAATCGTTTGGGTAAGAACAGCAATGTGTATTTGGGTAGTGCGGAACTGGCGGCGATTTGCTCCAAGCTGGGGCGCATTCCAACGCGGGAAGAGTATATGCTGGATATGCAGGTGTTGACCAAGGTGAGTGATACGGTGTATCAGTATCTGAACTTTGACAAGGTGGCCGATTATGTGGATGCGGCTGCGATGGTGAGTGAGGAAGCTGCGGCGTAAAGCTGCAAAAAGGGTGTTGACCAATGCGCGGCCAACACCCCAAAAAACAACCTGGGTTGCTTGCCAGACCGCTACACGGTGCGGTATAACCTCCCTAGCTAAAAGATCGTCAAGAAAACACGCCATGTCATTCCACAAACCCAGTTTACACCTGCTACCCGACACAAAACTGCCGCCTTTTCTACGCCATGCAATTATGGGGCTCTGCATTGCCTTGGCCGCACCATGCACCGCAACCCAACCCGGCTTACCAACAACCGGCCAACCAATTTCCATTGATAGCATCAACCTGCGCGCCGATGTGTTTTTCAACAATCTCACCAGCCAATCCGATCAAGTACGCGAACGTGCACAGCTTTTCCTGCTAGGTGTGCAGGATGCAACTGAAGGCAAAAGCTGGTGCGGGTATTGATCTGATCGAGGCCACCAACACTAGCAAAATATGCAATTCACATTGTTATTTCAAGTGTAAAGAAGTTTGGTTTTGGGCCTTACCATAATATGAGCAAATTAATGCACAAACCATTTAACGGTGCCAGACATGCAAATTAAGCCAATACGCACCCCAGCCGCCCATCAGGCGGCGCTTCAAGAAATAGAAACGCTGATGGATGCCGAATGGGGCAGCCCGGAAGGTGCCCGACTTGATGTTTTGACGACACTGGTTCAGTTTTGGGAGCAGCAACATTTTTCTAACGGGGCCAATGATGACAATTCGCCAGCTTGTATTAAATGATCTTGACGCCCTGCTCCAGCTCTACACCTTTTTGCACCCCGGCGATGCAGCCCCGCCCGCGCGCAAGATAGTCGAACAAGTCTGGCAGCAGGCGCTCTCTACCCCCCCGGCACGCGCTACCTCGGTGGTTTTGTCGGCGTCCTGGCAACGCACTTTTGCCAATACCGAAGCCAAATATTTGATGCTGAAATATGCATTTGAGACGCTGCACTGTATCCGCGTGCAATTTACCACCGATGAAATCAATGAAAAATCACACGCAGCCATCTTGCGCCTGGGGGCCAAACAAGAAGGCATTGTGCGCAATGAGCGGATTATGCCCGACGGCCGCAAACGCAATTCGGTGCGCTTTAGCATCATCGATGAAGAATGGCCACAATTATGCATTGCACTGGAGCAACGCCTAGGCTTGGTATGAGCCGTATCATTTTAATTATTCTTATCCCGCCAAATGGCCGATAGTGGCATAATCATTGAGAATCGCAACACAGGTTTTTCCCATGTTGCCCTACTAAAGGAAAGAGGCTCATATGAATGGTACAATTTTCAATCCCCGCGAATGGAGTGTTGGTGCCAAACTATCGATTTTCATGTTTCTGCTGACGGCACTGGTTTTCACCCTGTTCACCTTGGCCATTGGCCACTTTAGCGCCAAACTCATCGAAACCGAATCGATTCACGAAGTTCAGGAAAAAACCACACTTGTTGTGGATATGATCGATACCTTCAACGTCAATTTACAACAGGAGGTGGCGATCAAAGCCAAGGTTTTTCGCGCCTTTCTTTCCGATAATGTCACACTCGACCTGGGCAAAACGGTCGAGATTGCAGGCAAAGCTGTGCCCGTACTAAAAAATGGCGATGCCGATATGAATCTCGATTTTACCCTGCCCGATAAATTCACCGCCCTCACCCAGGTTACCGCAACCGTATTTGTCAAAAGTGGCGATGATTTTGTCCGCATCAGCACCTCGCTCAAAAAAGAAGATGGCTCGCGTGCAGTAGGCACGGCACTCGACCGCGCCCACCCCGGCTATGCGCGCCTGATGGCGGGTGAGTCGTATTCGGGCATGGCGATTTTATTTGGCAAACAATTTATGACGAAATATGATCCGATTAAAGATACACAAGGCAAAGTGATCGGTGCATCGTATGTGGGGGCAGACTTCAGTAATCAAGTCAAGGTCTTTAAAGACAAAATTCGCGCCATGAAAATCGGCAAGACCGGTTATTTTTTCGCTTTAAATGCAAAAGCAGGGCCAGACTATGGCGTGCTCACGCTGCACCCGACTCAGGAAGGTAAAAATATTCTGGAAGCCAAAGACGGTGATGGCCGATTATTTGTACGCGAAATGCTGGAGAAAAAGGTGGGCTTGATCCGCTACCCATGGCTCAATAAAGAAGCGGGCGAAACCACGCCACGCGAAAAAATCAGCGCCTACGCCCATATCAAGGGCTGGAACTGGGTCATCGGCGGTGGTACTTATCTTGATGAAATTACCGAAGAAGCCAACGCCTTGCGCCTGCGTTTCAGCGTGATCGGGCTGGTCATGGTCTTGCTGATGGCAGGCTTGATGTATCCCATCATTCACCGCACCATTAGCGTGCCACTGGGGCAGGCCACTGCGGCCGCCATTCAACTCGCAACGGGTGATCTGTCCACTTCGGTCGATAGCGATGGGCATGATGAAATTGGCCGCTTATTGCATGCGATGAATGGTATCGGCCACGAATTATCGAGCGTGGTCAATAAGGTGCGCCATGGCACCGATGCCATTGCCGACGCGGCGGCACAAATTGCACAGGGCAATAGCAGCTTGTCGGCACGCAGCGAAGCGCAAGCCAGTTCGCTGGAAGAAACCGCTTCCTCCATGGAGGAATTAACCGCCACGGTCAGGCAAAATGCCGATAGTGCCGATCAAGCCAATGAATTGGTGCGCGGGGCGTCACAAGTGGCAAGCCGGGGTGGGCAAATGGTGAGCCAGGTAATGAATACGATGGATTTGATTGATGCCAGCTCGCGCAAAATTGTCGATATTATTGGCGTCATTGATGGGATTGCCTTCCAGACCAATATTCTGGCCTTGAATGCGGCAGTGGAAGCGGCACGCGCAGGTGAGCAGGGGCGCGGCTTTGCGGTGGTCGCCACCGAGGTGCGTAATTTGGCGCAACGCTCAGCCAGTGCCGCCAAAGAGATCAAGAGCCTGATTAACGATTCGGTCGAAAAAGTTCATGTGGGTAGCAAAATGGCGCATGAAGCAGGCAAAACCATGAATGAAATCGTTGACTCGGTAAAACAGGTCGAAGCGATTATGGCAGAAATCGATACCGCCAGCCGCGAACAAGCTTCCGGTATCGAACAAGTCAATCAGGCCATTAGTCAAATGGATGAAATGACGCAGCAAAACGCCACCATGGTGGAACAGGCAACCGCTTCTGCTGATGCGATGCGTGATCAAGCCATTGAATTGTCGGAAGTGGTGCGTACCTTCAAGCTTTAGGTTGCGGTAGTGGGGCAAGCTCATGCAGCGTTGCTGCTGAACTGCCCCCACCACTTCAATTGCAATACAATTTCTTCACTGGCTCGTCTTTTTTGGTTTCGGCTTCTTTTTTGACGACCTTATCATCCTTTTTCTCGTCCTTTTTCTCGTCCTTTTTCTCTTCTTTTTTCTCGTCCTTTTTCTCTGCTACCTTGGCGTCGTCCGGCTTGGCGTCGGCTGGTTTGGCGTCGGCTGGTTTGGCGTCAGCGGGTTTGGCCGTGGGTTCATAGGCGGGCGTTGGGGCTGCAACTGGCTCAGGGGCCAGTGCGGGGGTGGGGGTAGGCGCTGGGGTAGGCGCTTCATTGAGTGCCACCACCAAAGGCTTGGTCAGCCCAGGTTGGGTCTGCGCCACCTTGGTTACTACGTCCACTGTATTGTTCAAGGCTTCATTCAAGTCAGTAGTATTGTTATTGCCATTATTTGGATTCACCACCACCTGGCAGCCGGTCGCAGTCGGATTGCTCAAACAGTTGACGATATCGGGTAACACCGCCGTACAACCCGGCAAGCCAGGCGTGGCAGAACATGCTTCCAGGCTTGGCAAGACCACGCTACAACCGGGGGTGCCTGGCGTTACGGTACAGTTTGCCAGCGTTGGCAAAACCGTGCTGCAACCGGGTGTGGTTGGGGCGCTAATGCACGCAGCCAAATTCGGCAACACCACACTACAGCCGGGCGTGGTGGGTGTGCTAACGCAACTGTCCAGGGTCGGCAAGATGGCACTACAACCGGGCGTGGTGGGCGCACTCACACAATTGGCCAGAGTCGGCAACACCACGCTGCAACCGGGCGCTTGTGGATTGCTGATGCAGCTTGTGATAGTGGGCAATACGGCACTACAGCCGGGCGTGGTGGGTGCGCTCACGCAACTGGCCAAACTGGGCAATACCGCGCTACAGCCCGGTATGCCCGGGTTGGCACTGCAGTTGGCCAAGGTTGGTAATACCACGCTACAGCCCGGCAAACCTGGATCGGCGCTACAGTTGGCCAGCGTCGGCAAGATGACGCTGCAACCGGGCGTGGTGGGTACACTCACGCAATTGGCCAGGGTTGGCAATACCGCGCTACAACCCGGTGCTTGCGGATTGCTGATGCAGCTTGCAACGGTGGGCAATACGGCAGCGCAACCGGGCGTGGCGGGGGCAGAAACGCAGGTCAGCAAGGTCGGCAATACCGCCGAGCAACCGGGAATGCCAGGGGTAACGGTGCAATTTTCCAGGGTTGGCAACACCGCACTGCAACCAGGGGTGGTTGGCGCGCTGGTGCAATTGGCCAGGGTTGGCAACACCACGCTGCAACCCGGCGTGGTTGGCGCACTGGTGCAATTGGCCAGCGTTGGCAATACCACGCTACAGCCAGGGGTCGCTGGCGCAGAAATACAACTACTTAAAGCGGGCAAGACTTCATTGCAACGCGCAAGTGTCGGGTTGGTGATGCAAGAATTTAAAGTTGGTAGCGGCACATTAAGCGTCGCTTGTCGTGTCGCCTGAGGACTCACCGCACTTCCTGCCACCTCAGTAATCGCCCCCCCGGCTTGCAAGGCAACACTGCCCGTGGTACTCACTACTGCGGTGCTATTAATCAGCAAATTATCATTCGGGCCATTGCTGGCACCAGCCCTCAGGGTAATGCTGCCGCCACCGCTGGAGGTCACGCTGCCGTCAATGGTCAACGGGCTATGGGTTTCCAACAGCGTGGCCCCGGTGCCTGCGCTCACTGGTCCAACCACCGTCATTGGCCCGGTATTTTCAATATGAATCGCACCTGCCGCATGTTGGGTCACGGCGTTCAGGGTCAGTGCGCCGGTATTGGTGATCACAATATTGCCACTGCCGCTGATGCTACTGGCCGAGAGTTGCCCGACCTGCGTAGTCAAGCTAATGCCATTGGCAGCGTTCGCGCTCAAGCTACTACCGATCAATGGGCCAGCCCCGAAAATACTGCCGCCTGCCGTCAGCGTCACCGCACCGCCATGCGCACTTTGCACAAAGTTGAGATTACCGTCAACCGAGTTCAAATCCAGCGTTTGCCCCGGCGCGTTGACACCAAACGAATTGACGCCGATATCCAGACTACCCTGATTTTTAAAGATCAGCCCACCCGCCGACACATCGCCCGCCAGTTTGCCCACCTGATTATTGGCACTCAAACTGACGCCACCCGCAGCGCTGACGATCAGCGCAGACGCGCTCAATGGCGCGCTCACATCCTGGGTGATACTGCCACAGGCCGCATTATTCACGCAGCCTGCCCGCAGGCCCAACAAGCTGGCACCTGCAAGATTGAGGGGCGTGTCAATGCTCACGGTGCCAGACCCTGCAGTCAGCGAAGCGTCGCCAATAATGATTTGCTCCGCAGCCAAATTAGTCAATTCACTGGCCAGCAATTCCAACCGCGGCCCCACACCATGGCTGGCCACGACATGGATCGGCAAACCTGGCGTCGCCGCTTGCAAGCTGAGGCTGCCAGTCACCCCCACCCCGATCGGCGTATTCGCCCCCAGCTTAATTTGATCTGCCAGCAAGTCCAGGCTACCACCCAAAACACCGATACTCAGCGCCAGCGCGGCCGAGGTATCAATCGCGTTGCCGTGCAGGGTAATGGCAGAGGAACGGACCAAGCCATTGTTGCTGACATTGAGCGTGGTCGCACTCAAATCGACCGGACCCGAGGGGGTGCGAATCGGCGCGTCGATCAGCGTGCTACTACCAACATTACTGATCCTGATCGCGCCAGAACCTAATTGTTGCACGCCATAACCATCGGTATTGACATCAATAATGCTTAAGGGGCTGCCACTGTTATTGATTTGAATATCGCCGCCGCTGGCATTGCTGGCGTGCACAAAATTGACCTGGGTCGCCAAGGGTGTGCCTGCGCCGATGCCGTTTTTGGCAGTCAAATTCAATTTACTGGCGTTGATGCTGCCACCAATATTATTGATCGCCCCCAGCGGTGCATCGATCTTCACGCCAGGGTTACCCGCCACAATGGCTTGGTCAATATTCACATCACCATTACCGGCTGTCAGTGCAATCGGGCCATTCACATTCAGCGCACCGACATTCAGGCTACCCGTGGTCTGAGTAATATTTAGCGCGTTCAAGGCCAGCAAATTACCGGCTGTGCGGTTGAAACTCTGCGTAATCATGACATTGCCCGGCCCGTTGAGTGTGCCGCCGTTCTGGAAATAATCGGCCACCGTCAAGTTCTTCCCGCTCGTCAAATTGAGTACCCCGGAGCCAGACAGCTTCAAGACTTTCACCGCGAAATGGTCGCCCGCGTTGATGACGCCGCTGCCCAGTAAATCGAGGAAACCATTCGACCAATTGGATGGGTTGGCGAAACTGAGGCTACCACCGCTCACCGCCAACTTGTCATTACCCAGGAACACCACGCTCTTCACTACCTGGGAGGTTGACGCCAGGTTGATGGTGAATTGGCTGCTGTAATCGGGCACTTGCACGTTTTCCGTGGCCAGCGGCACATGGCCAAGGCTCCAGTTATTGGCGTCTGTCCAGTTACCATTGCCGTCCACGGCCCAGACATTGGTATCGCCCTGGCTACTGGGCATGCGCAGGAAATAGCCGCCATTCGCATAATCGTTGTGGGCATTCACAAACGCGGCATGGTTGACCGTAGCAAAGCTGCCAGTGGCATTGCCGCTATAGCTTAGCAGTTGATACGATTCATCTATGGCCGGGGTAAAGCCGCCGACCGCAGCGACATTGAGCGTACCATTCAGGTTAGCGCTGCCGCTGATAATAAATTGATCATGGTTGGTCGCACTCGGGCCAACTTCGGCATCAATCACGCCGCTGGCACTCTGGACAAAATTCCCGGTCAGCGATAAGGTGCCAATGCCTGCCGCCGCACCGGGGATGATGGTGCCATCATTGGTTAAGGTTTGCCCACCCAGATCGAGCGTGCCGTAACCGGTGATGGTGGCACTGGCATCATTCACCAACGCTGCGTTATTGGTGCGCAAGGTGGCACCGCTGGCAATGTCGATGATGCCATGGTTGGCCGCCAGCCCGGTCACATTCAAGCTGCCCGAACTGGCCTGCAGCGTACCGTTATTGGTGATCGTGCCAAATGACAAAGCCAGCGTGCCGCCGCCGTTATCCGCACGAATCAAGCCATTATTGACCAGGGTTGCCGGGTTGGCTTGTGTCAAATACCCGCTGCCATGGAAGGTGATGCCATCTTGGATTTGTAGCGTTTGGCCGTTGACACCCACGCCTGCGTTAAACACAGCGCCTGTCAAATGGATGCTGGCATTGCCGTTAGCCGCAATATTCTGAATGCCGGGATCAGTGAAATTCCACTGACTGTTGCCTGCATTGAGTATGACGCCGTTATCCAGGGTAAGGTCATTCTTGACCACGATGGTGCCCATGCTGAACAAGTTGTTGGCGATGGTCACGCCATCCAAAATGCCGTCATCACTGTCCAAAGCGGCATTACTACTCAGATTGGCATCTTTAATGGTCGCGCCCGGCCCCATGTTGACGCTGCCCGCAGATTGCAAGTTGAGATGCCCCGAGGTCGCCACGACCGCGCCATTACCCAGCACCAAATGATCAGCCGGATTCGTACCCGTGCCCACACGCAAGCCAATGTTTGCGCCGCCGCTTGAAATGACACTGCCGATAAGGGTGAGTGGGTTATGTGCTTCCAACAAAATGCCGCCGGTATCCGTGCTCACTGCCCCGGCGACCGTCAGCGCACCCGCATTTTTGATGTGAATCGCACCATTGGCCTGTTGCGTCACGTTATCCAGGGTCAGCGGCCCGGAATTATTGATTAAAATATCGCCGCCCCCGCTACTGCTGGCGGCACTGAGTTGGCCGACCTGGGTATTGAGGCTGATACCGCTGCCCACATTCAGCGCCAAGCTGTTGGCCACCACGCTTGCCGGCCCCAAAATGCTGTCGCCCGCCGTCAGCGCCACGCTTGTGGCACCCACGGTTTCATTCACGGTGATATGGCCTGTGGTCGAGGTAATAGTCAGCGCTTGATTGGGTGCGTTAATACCGCCACCAAGAAAGCCCAGATTCAAATCAATCGCATTTTTAAACATAAAACCATTGCCACTTGCACCCACCGCGCCCGCCAGATTATCGACCTGGTTATCCGCATTCAAGGCCACGCCACCCGCGCCAAACAACAGCAAGGTTGGCACCGTAATAGGCGCACTCGTGGCCTGGGTGATGGTGCCGCAGGCAGTACCGTTATTACAGCCCGCTTCCAGCTTCAAAGCCGTCACGCCCGCCAGATTCACAGCGGCATTGATGGTGAGCGCGCCCGAACCCATGGTGGATGAGGCGTCGCCAATCTCCAGCACGTGCGCTACGATGCCATTCAATTCGCCCGCTACCAGTTCCAACTGCGGCGCGGCGCTGGTGTTGGCGACCACGCTGATCGGTAAGGCCTGACTGGCGGGTTTCAGGCGCACCTGGCCCGCGCCCACATTGACGGGGGCATTCGTGCCAAAATGGATATGGTCGGTTTGCAACAGCAAGCTGCCGCCATTGCTGCCGACACTGCCAACTTGCGCCGCCGACAGATCAATCGAAGCCGCCTGTTGCACCGTGATGGCCGGTGCCAGCAAAGCGCCGCTACTACCCAGCATGAGTGCGCCGCCGGTTGGCACCAGATTCAAGTAGCCGTTGGCCGCATTCACATCCAGCGAGCTATTGACCACAATCGGTGTGCCATTGGTAAATACCTGCAAATTTCGCACTTGAGTCAGGTTCAAGGGATCATTGAAGATCACCCCGCCTACCCCGTTGTTATTGGTCAAACTCAGGCCGGAGCCTTTGATCGATTCCAACTCGCCAGGTGTCAAGGCCAGGTGACCAGTGGTTTTGCTCGCTTCCACCACCAGCGCCTTGCCCGAAAAAGGGCTCAGCGAAACATAACCTGTACCACTTTGCGCGCCGGCATCAATCGTGCCCGCCAAGGTCATGCTGTCGGCCATCAGGTTGATGCTGGTACTGGTGCCGCCATTGCCATTAATTTGAATCCGCGACCCCACTGGCAGTACAATGCCGCCTGCACCGCTGGCAAACAAATTCACACTCGCGGCACCCGCGTCCACCAGCGCATTGCCCGAATTGGTGAAGCTCAGCGAGGGGGCGGCGATGGAAATATTGCCTGAATTCGAACGTACCAGCGCATCAATCACGGTCTGGGCACCCGTTTGAATGGTAATCTCACCGATGCCTTGCTGGAGTACACCATAACCATCGCTCCCCATATCCGCAAGGGTTAGATTCGCACCGGCGTTATTAATCTGGATGTCGCCGCTGCTCATGTTACGCGCATGAAGAAAGTCAACTTGCGTCGCCAAAGGCGTGACTGCGCCTATCCCGTTTTGTGCCAGCAGATTCAATTTATTGCCACTCAAACTGCCGCCCGTGTTATTGATCGCGCCTTGCGGTGCTTCAATCGCCAAGGTGGCGCTGGTTGCCACAATCGCCTGATCGATATTCACATCCCCCGTATTGCTATGCAGTGCGATGGGGCCATTCACATTCAAAGCCCCCACATTGAGCGCACCCGAGGTCTGAAAAATACTCAAGGCATTCAATCCAACCAGATTGCCTGCGGTGCGATTGAAGCTATTGGTGATCAGGGCATTGCCCGGCCCCACCACGTTACCGCCAGATTGAACATAATCCGCCACGGTCAAAGTTTTACCGCCGCTTAAATTCAGTACGCCGGAGCCGGACAAGTTCAACACCTTCACGCTCAGGTGATCACCCGCATTAACGATGCCACTGCCGAGCAAATCGAGGAAACCATTCGATAATGTGGATGCGCCGGTAAAACTAAAGCTGCCGCCACTCACCGAGAGCTTGTCATTACCCAAAAACACCACGGTCTTGGCCACTTGCGCTGACGAAGCAATGCTGATGGTGAATTGAGTACTGTAATCGGGCACCTGGACGTTTTCATTGGCCAGCGGCACATGGCCCAGACTCCAATGGCTGGCGTCGTCCCAATTGCCACTGCCATCGAAATTCCAAATATTGAGCGTGCCACCCACTGGCATGCGCAAGATAAAGCTACCGGGTGTGCTGTAATCGACCTGGGCATTGGTAAATGCCGGGCTGTTGATCGTGCTGAAGCTGCCGATGGCGGTGCCGGTATAGGTCAGCATATTGAAGGCATCGCCGGTGGTGGGGGTAAAACCGCCGACGGCAGCCGCATTGAGCGTGCCATTCAAGGTGGCGCTGCCGCTTATGGCCAATTGATCATGCGTTGCCGCATCCGGCCCGACTTCAATATTCAAGGTGCCCGTGGCTCCCTGCGCAAAATTACCCAACAAGGTGAGCGTGCCAATGCCCACCGCCGCCCCCGGATTAATCGTACCATTATTGGTCAAGGTTTGACCGCCCAAATCCAGCGTGCCACTACCTGTTATCACTGCGCCCACATTATTGGTCAGGGGTGCATTAAACGTGTGCAGGGTTGCACCCGTGCCGATATCGATGATGCCGCTATTGTTTGCCAAACCGTTGACATTCAAATTACCCGCACTGGCATGCAGCGTGCCGGTATTGCTGACACTCGCAAAATTCAGCGTTAAGGTCCCTGCCTGATCGGCGCGAATCACACCATTGTTCACCAGATTCGCCGCCGAACTTTGGCTCACATTGCCTTTACCATGCACGGTGATGCCGGAATCGATTTGCAAGGTCTGCCCGTTCACCCCATAACCTGCCGTCAACGCACCATCTGCCAGATGAATGCTGGCACTCCCGGCCGAAGTAATATGCTGAACGCCTGGACTAAGGAAATACCAGGAACTGCCACCCAAATCCAGATTGCCCCCCGCCGCCAGGGTCAGGTTATTTTTGACGAAGATGGTTCCTGAACTGGACAAATTACCGCCAATTGTAACCCCGTCCAGCGTACCACCACTGCCCTCCAACATCATATTGCCAGTGACGACACCGCTTTTGATCACACCGTTGATATCCAAATGCAGCGCACCACCAAACGCGCCCATACTGCTCAGGTCGAGCGTGTTATTGGAATTGTCCAGCTTACCACTGTAATTGACCATGCCGCCAGTACGCGAGAGAGGGCCGATGTTGGCTACGGTGCTATCAAAGCCCAAATTCAGCTTGCCATTGTCGAGCACCATGGTGCCGATATTAGCCCAAGTACCCGGCCCCACCGACAAGGTGCCATCCGATACTTTTAAGGTGCCCGTATTGTTCACACCGCCCACTGTCAATGACAACTCTTTACCCGCAGTATTGGAGATAATGCTGCCAGCGTTATTGAGGGTCGTCGGGAAATTTTGCGCAATCGTGCCAAAGCCTTGCACCGTAACCTGATTATCAAACTGCAGGGTTTGCCCGGCCATATCCAACCCACCGCGAATCACGCCGCCCGCCATGGTGACCGTGGCCGCGCCACTACTGGCCAGATGTTGCGTTCCGTTGCCCAAAAAATCAAGGTAATGCGCACCAATATTCAGATTGGCGGTACTGGCCAGGGTGATGCCATTTCTGACGGTGACGTTGCCATCCAGGGTCAGGTTACCACTGATCGTTACCCCGTCCAGAATGGCGGGAGGATGGGCATGAAATGGCGTCGTATCGCTACTGAGCAGGGTGCCATTTTTCAGGATGCCGGTAAACCCCGACAAACCACCGACACCAAAGTTGCCACTTGAGCCAATATCGAGTGTGGTGTTGCTATTGTCCAGGGTTGCGCCATAATTGAAGCTGCCGCCGCTGCGTTCAATCATGCCGATACCAGCAGTGGTGGTACTCACATTAAAATTAAGCTTACCCGCCCCCTCAAGCACCAGCTTGCCGTTATTGGTCCAATTGGTATCACCGATGGTCATGCTGCCGTCAGTTACTTTCAAATCACCGTTATTGTTCAGGCTGCCAACTTGAATGTAAAAGTCTTTGCCCGCCGTATTGGCAATCAACTTTCCATCATTGCTAATGGTTGATGGAAAATTATTCACCAAACTGCCATAACCCTGAACCGTTACCCCTGTGTCAATTGCCAGGGTATGGATCTGATCGCGGCCAGCCCGAATCACGCCGCCCGCCAGATTCAGGGTGGCGGGGCCAGTGACGGCCAGATGTTGCGTCCCTGCCCCGGTAAAATCAAGGTAATGGATACTAAGATCAACATTGGCTCCACTTTCCAGGGTCACGCCATTTTTCACAATGGCATTGCCCCCAAACGCCAAATTTCCACTCAGGGTCACGCCATCGAGCACACCAGCCTTGGTGTTGAGCGCGGTCGAATCGCCACTCTTTATGGTGCCGTTTTTAATCGTACCCGTCAATGCCGACAACCCACCAGTGCCAAACAAACCGGTGCCACCCACATCAAGGGTGGTATTGCTGTTATCGAGCACGCCGCCAAAATTGATGGTGCCACCGCTCATGCGGCTAATCCCATTCAGGCCTGCGGCGGTGGTATTCATATTCAAATCAAGAATCCCCGAGCCCGCCACTACCATGCTGCCGGTATTGGTCCAATTGGTTTGCCCCACCATCAATTTGCCCGCAGGCGCTTGCAAGCTACCGTTATTGGTGAATGCACTGACATTGATATTCAAATCCAAACCCGTGGCATTGGCAATGATATTACCTGCATTAATCACGGTAGCCGCGAAACTCTGACTTAAATAGCCATGCCCCTTGATGGTCACATCACTACCGATTTGCAGAGTCTGCCCATTGCCGGTTAGGCCAGCTTGCAGCGCACCGCCATTCAAGACGATGGTGGCCGGGCCAGTGCTGGTAAGATTCTGATTACCAGTGCCACCAATATGCAAGTAATTGGACGCCAGATCAAATTTCGCACCACTGTTTAAAGTCAGGCCGTTGGCAATGAGCGCACTTCCACCCAGGGCCAAGTTGCCACTGATGGCAACCCCATCGAGCGTGGCACTGGCCGAATTTAAAGGCGTGCTGTCGCTACTTATCAGGGTTCCCCCAATGATGCTCCCTGTTAATTTACTCAAGCCGCCAAACTGCCCCCCCGCGCCAATATCGAGCGTACCATTGCTATTGTCCAGCTTGCCGGCATACGTGATAAAGCCACCGTTATTGGTGATGCTGCCCAGGCTGGCTGTGGCGGCATCGTAATGCAAATTCAAAATGCCGTTGTTGCTGACCTTCAAATTACCCGGACTATTATTCGTGAAATTGATTTTGTTAATTTCCAGATTGCCACCCGTACTGCTCAGGGTGCCCATATTGTTGAAATAGGTCGGTGTCAGGAACAGTTGTTGGTTTGTGGTATTCGCAATCAGCGTGCCTTTATTGACAATATTGCCAGCAAAAAAATCCCGAATACCGCCATAGCCCTGAATGGTCACCCCCGTGCCAATTTCCAGTGTTTGCAGGGCACCACCACTGGCAGCATACAGACCGCCACCAGCCAGATTCACCGTGCCCGCGCCCGGTGTGAGCAGGCCTTGGGTCTCGCCAGTGCGAAAGAAGAGATTGGTCAGGCCCAAATTCAGGATTGCACCATTGGCCAGAGTCAACCCGTTATCGACATACAAATTACCCGTCGTGGTAACGCTATCTTTGAGGGTAACGCCATTGAACGCACCGCTGGCAGCGGTGATGGTGCCGCTGGCCGTGACGATGCCATTGGCAATGCTGCCGCTCAAAGTGGTATCGCCATTGAGCATGGTGTTACCACCCATATTGTCAATACTGCCCGCCACGGTAATGCCAGCCGCACCATTGAGCCTGACATTAAGCGGATTGGTACTGGAACCGGTGAGCGTGGCCCCTGGGCGGATATCAATCACGCCCGTGGTGGTGAGGGTGAGGGTGCGGCTGCTGCCAGCGCTGTTGGTAATCACGGCGGCACCGCCTGGTTCAGCCGTGCCATTGACCCGTATCAGGCCGCTGCCACCCGTGCCACCAGAGGTTTGAATGGTTACATCGGTGCCCGCGTTGAGCGCCACTGAAATAATATCCACTCCGATGGTGGATGAGACGGAAGGATCAAACACCCCGCCGATCAACCCGCCAAGGCGGCCCGAGGCAATGGTCACATCGGAGGGGTCAAGCAACCACTGGCCGTTTTTACCCGCAGCAGCGGCAGCATCCACCTTACCCGCTGCCACCAAAGCTTGCTTGCCCGAGGTTTCCACCAAGCCGCCGTTGCCATGTAAGCCTGCGCCACGCGCCTCAATGCTGCCATAAAATTGGGTTTGCTGATCGGCCCACAGCACCACTTTACCGCCATCGCCCTGACCACTGGCACTGGCTTTGATACTTGCCAGGGGGCTGACATAAGCGTAATCGGCATTGAAAAGCGCCGGATTTTTACCCTGATAATCACCGCCAACCAACACCGTGCCGCCGCCATGCACGCCACTGGCACTGATTTGCGCATCATCCAGCAAGGCCACGCGTTTGCCCAACACCTGAATCTCACCGCCCTGCCCCGCGCCATCGGCCATGGTACGGCTACCTGCTTCGAGCAAGGTATCGTAGCTGGCTTTGAGGGTAATTTTGCCGTTTTCCCCCAGCACCGCGCTGGTCGCATTCAGGGTGCCGCGTTGTTTAACCAAAGCGCCATAAATGCCGATCTTACCGGCAGAACTGACCACTTGCCCCAAATTGAGCGCCTGGTTTTCGGGAGCCGACAACAGCACTTGCACCTCGGGATGGGCCGAATCGACCAAATGCACGCTATGGCCAGCGGCGAGGATGACTTCCCCTTTGGGTGAGGTGATGATGCCACTATTTTCCACATTCGGGGCCAACAAAAACACTTTGCCACCGCCAGGGGTGCTAATGCTACCCTGATTTTTAACGCTGCCCGCATTGGCGCTACCGTTGAAGGCCAGCTTGCCGGATAAAAAATCGGCATTGGCAATATTCAAACTCGATGCCACCAGGCCATTCACATCCACTTGCGCGCCAGCACCAAACAAAATCCCGTTCGGATTGATCAAAAATACTTTGCCGTTCGATTGCAAAGCACCCAAAATTTGTGTTGGATTTTGGCCAATGATGCGGTTTAACACGCTACTGTCGGAATTTTGCTGCAGAAAGCGGGTCACTTCACCCGGATTGATGGAGAAATTTTGCCAATTAATGATGGCGTTCGGGCTATTGGTAACGGTAAGCACATTGCCCTGATTGGCGAAGCTGACTTGCCCACTCACCACTTGCGGCTTGGTCGGGTTGGCATAAGCCATATCAAAACAACTGGCCAACATGGCAGCCAAACAACTGCGCTGGAAGATATGGTCAACCCGCTGCCAATTGACGGGCTTGCTGCGGGAACCCTGACCAATCTTTCTCACCTTGCTCACCTTGGCCACCTTGGTGGCTTTACGTGGATGGCTAGCCAAATTGCTAACCAATGCCTTACTTACATCGACTTTCATGGTGCATCTCCTTCGAAACTGGCTGTAGCCGCCAGCTTTCATCACCAAAGCTTGAATTTTCGATATTCATCAAATCATTCAAGCCAATATCATTTGCCAGGATATGAATAAACCAAACTCGTGTCGAGGCTCCCAGCCTGACTCTTCGTATAGTTTCCTGATTGTACGCCTTTTTTATCGGGGGAAATCGATAAATACTTAATCCTTGTCATCCAAAATTCGTGCGCCTTGTTGTTCCAAATCGTCAAATTGACGATTTTGCAAGGCCCACCAAAACAAGGCGGCAATCGCAAATACCAAAACCAATGAGAGCGGAATCAGTAAAAAAAGTATATCCATTTATTTCACCCTCAATAAACGCAGCGCATTCATAACAACAAATAAAGAACTCAACGACATGCCCAGTGCCGCTTGCCATGGATTGAGCATGCCTGCCATGGCAGCGGGTATCGCCAATAAATTATAGAGCAAAGCCCAAGCCAGATTCTGTCGGATTAATTGGTAAGCAAATCGACTTAACTTGAGCGCCAGTTGCAAATCCGCCAAGTGGCTAGACACCAACACCACGTCGCTACGCGCTTGCGAAATCGGTGCGCCCTGCCCCATGGCAATGGCCACATCGGCCAGGGATAACACGGGGCCGTCGTTCATCCCGTCACCCACCATGGCCACGATGGCACCTTGCTGTTGCAATTGCTGCACCGCCTGATATTTTTGCTGCGGGCTTAAGGCTGCGCGCGCGTCATAAATGCCTACTTGCGCCGCCAATTGCGCCACCACGCCAGCGCGGTCCCCCGAGAGAATGGAGACTGTTTTGCCCACATGCTGTAGATACGCAATCAATGTGGCGGCGTCGGGCCGCACCGTGTCTTGCAGCGCAAACCAGGCCAGCATGCCTTGCGCGTGCCCCAAGCACACCAGCGTGCTGTCGGCTGGCGCAGTGGGCAGCATGGGCAATGCGGGGCTGTACAATTGTGCTACCCAGGCGGGTGCGCCGAGTCGATATGTCTGCCCCTGCCATTGCGCGCTGATGCCGCTGCCCGGTGTTTCGCTCAAGTCACTCAATTCGCACAAATCACCCAATTCGCTCAAATGACTCGAATTGGCGCTGGCCTGGCCACGTAAGAACTGCGCCAGTGCCTGCGCTGCCGGATGCAAGGAAGCCGAGGCCAAACCCTTGGCGCAAGCCAGAATCTGACTTGGCGCAAGGGTGGAATCGCTCGCCAGCTTGCTATCTACCACTTGCAATTGGCCGCTGGTCAAGGTGCCGGTTTTATCAAACACAAAATGGCTGGCGCGTGCCAATGTTTCAACCGCTTCACCGCGCACGACCAACACGCCATTTTTGGCCAGCCGCCCCAATAGCGCGGCCATCACGCCCGGTGTTGCGAGCGACAGCGCGCAAGGGCAAGTAACCACCATCACGCTAATCGCAATTTGCCAGGCCCGCGCAGGCTCAATCCTATACCACAGCCCGAACGCCAATAAGGCCAACAACAAAATCGCGGCCAGAATTTTACTGGCCCAGCGCTCGGCCATTTGCGCCCAGCGCGGTTTATGTTGGGCTGCGCTTTGCATTAAATTGAGCAAATTGGCAAATTGGGTTTGGTTGCCCACTTGTTGCGCGCGAATCACCAGCAGCGCATTCAAATTCATGGCCCCGGCCAGCACGGCAGCGCCCACGCTTTTACGCACCGCTTGCGCCTCGCCCGTCATCATCGCTTCATCCACTTCGCTTGTGCCTTGCAGCACTTCGCCATCGACTGCTATGGCGCTACCGGGGCGCACCCGCAAGATGTCGCCCACTTGCACCTGGCTGGCATCGATTAAATCAATTTCCTGACTGTGCGGATAATTACGGTAGCGTTCTGCCTGCAATGGCAGCAGCGTGGTCAATTCTCGCACGGCCGCGCTGCTTTGCAACTGTACGCGCGCCTCCAGCCAGCGCACGGCCAAGAGCAAAAAAACAAACATCACAAACGAATCGTAATACACCGGGCCAGCGGTAAAGGTGGCCCACACGCTGGCGATAAAGGTGGAAAGTATGCCAGCGGCGATGGGTACATCCATACCGATATGGCGGTTACTCAGATCATGCCAGGCGCGTTGCAAAAACGGTTTGGCGGAAAAAATCATCACCGGCACGCTCAGCAGCAGGCTGGCCAGTTTGAGCAATTGATCGATATCGGGCGTGAGATCGCCATCGATTTGCGCCATCGGTTGCAGATAAGCGGGAAAGGCCAGCATCATGATTTGCATCATCGCAAAGCCGGCCACGAACAAACGCCATAACGCTTGTTTGGATTCCTGCCTGTCCGCACCTGCCGCATCCACCGCACTGGTGCTACTTGCCAGTGGCAGGGCGCGGTAGCCGAGGCGATTGACGACATCAATAATTTGGCGCAAGGAAGTTTGCTGCGGCTGCCATGCCAATTGGGCGCGCTGCTGGACCAAATCAATTTGAATACGCTGCACGCCGACCAGTTGTTGTAGCCGATATTCGATCAATTGGGCGCAAGCGGCGCAGCGCATGCCGCCAATGGCCAGTTGTTCTTGCCGCAATGGATTGACGGGCAGTGCCGGCTTGGCCGGATTGGGTTCACTCATGGCGCGCCGCCCAATATTGCAACTGCATACCATTTTGCTGCACGGTGTTTAACACGGCGGCGCAACCGTGGCAACAAACCTGGCGCAGGCTACCATCAAATTTCACCTCAACGCTTGGCTGGCTGACATGGTAAGCTGACAATGAAAGCAGCGCAGCTTGGGGCTGACCGGGCGCGCGGGTAAAAAGCGTGAAAAAATGGGCCACATTGAGAAAACCGCAAAAAAATCATCATGTCTGGATG
>JBKJLF010000123.1:0-19875 GCA_046597185.1 Burkholderiaceae bacterium
TGGTGGTATGAAACCGGGGCACCGGGCTTTTTGGTGAAACTGCTGGCCCAGCGCGGCTTTTTTTCACCGGATTTGACTAATTTAAGGGTGGGTTCAGAATTGTTGTCTACCTTTGATGTGGATCAAATTACGCCGGAAGCGTTGTTGTTTCTGGGTGGTGCTTTAACCATCTACCACGCGCAAGAAACATTGGCCGGGAAATGGGTGTACACGCTGGGATGCCCGAATCTGGATGTGGAAATGAGTATGAATGCCATGCGGATAAATTGCGTAGCCTAGGCAGTACGGTTCATTTGATCGGAATTGAGTTTTCGCGCCAGACGCGCAATATTGTGGGGTTTGAGTTGGGGATGGGTTAGATGCAACTTAATCAGCAGTACCTGCCCCCGTTTTCTCAGATTTTTTGCAAAAACACCTTTATTTAGCTTACAATCCCCCCTTTCTTGCGCATTTTGTGCCAGCCCTTCAGGACATAATCATGAGTTTACCCAGTAGCGATCAACGCAGCGCCGAACAAATTCGCGAGCATTATGAGGTCGAAAAAGAATTGGCCGCCAAATTACGTAACGCCTCCAAAGCGGATCGCCGTCATTTATATTCGGCTTTGTACAATGAATTATTCCAACGCATTCCCCACCACACCCAATTAACACGCAAGGTTTCCGTCAATGAAACCGAGCAAAACGTGGCCGGGCAAGTGCGTTTTCTCAAGCGTTTCCTGAATAAAGATGTCACTTTTCTGGAAGTTGGCCCCGGTGATTGCGCGCTCTCGTTTGAAGCCTGCAAATGGGTGAAAAAAGTGTATGCGGTCGATGTCTCGTCAGAAATTACCAAATCCGCCCAAACCCCGGCCAACTTTGAATTGATTTTGTCCGATGGCTGCAATGTACCCGTGGCTGAAAACAGTGTGGATGTGGCGTACAGCAATCAATTAATGGAACATCTTCATCCGGATGATGCGTTTGAACAGTTGAAGCATTTGTATAAAGCCATTACACCCGGTGGCGTGTATATTTGCAGCACCCCCAATCGATTATCCGGCCCGCATGATGTTTCACGCAATTTTGATGAACTGGCCACCGGTTTTCATTTGAAAGAATATACCAATCACGAATTGGCAAAATTATTTAAACAGGTTGGCTTTGCCAAAGTGCAGGTGGATTTGGGGATTAAAGGCAATTACTTCCGTTTGCCCGTGTTCCCATTTGCTTTGCTGGAAGCGGTGTTTTCTGTGTTTCCGTATAGCTTGCGCGCTTATCTGGGGCGCAGGCAACCGATGCGGGCGTTTTTGGGAATGCGGATTATTGGGGTGAAATAGTGATGGATGAGGCCCAAGCGAACACCTCCACTTGGGAAGTAGTGCGACAATACTATTATGAGCGTAAGCGTATTTTTAAATGCGTCAACGCCAGATAGCCCAACAATCGCTTTGATCAGGCATGAACCTTGGCGGTCAAATCAAGGCCAAGTGCTTTCATTACGGCCAGTGTGGTTTTCAGGGTCGGGTTGCCATTGCCACTGAATGAACGATAAAGCTGTTCACGGGAAAGGCCTGTTTGGCTGGCGATTTGCGCCATTCCCTTCGCACGGGCAACAACGCCGAGTGCGTGCGCGATGTAACTGGCGTCATTTGTCTCAAACGCTTCAGCCATAAAGGCTGCCATTGCGTGGTCAGAAGTTAAATCCTCAGCCGGATCGTAGCTTGTCAGTTTTTCAGTCATTTTATTCCCTCCATGTTTCGGCGATAAGCTTTGCAGACTTGATATCTTTATCTTGTGTGCTCTTATTGCCACCGCAAAGCAAGATGATGATTGTGTCGCCTCGTTTCTGAAAATAGATGCGGTATCCTGGGCCATAATGAATGCGTAATTCGCTAATCCCCTGCCCCACAGGTTCCACATCCCCTGCATGACCGTAGGCAAGTCGATCCAGGCGGGACGCTATCAATCCACGCGCCCGATCATCCTTAAGCTGCGTTCGCCATTTTCGGAAGGTTTCGGTCTGCTTTATCTCAATCATGGCCAGATTGTAGTTTATAAATTACATGATAGCAAGCGCCGTAAAAACGCCCCGGATTCAAATGAATGCGTGGCGTTTCGTTTTGTTGCAGTAGCAGCACCAATTTCAGAATTGATTTAAGCTTACTTCGCGCTCATCAATGCCACCGTCGTATCCAACATACGGTTGGAGAAACCCCATTCATTGTCATACCACGACGAAACCTTGACCAAACGGCCCGACACTTTAGTCAGGGTCGAATCAAAATTGCTTGACGCCGGGTTACCGTTAAAATCCACCGATACCAATGGCTCGGTTTGATAAGTCAACACGCCGCCTTTTGACGCTTCAGCCGCCGCCTTCATGATGGCATTAACTTCATCCACCGTGGTATCACGCGCTGCCACAAAGGACAAATCTACCAGCGATACATTGATGGTGGGCACGCGAATGGCAAAACCATCTAGCTTGCCGTTCAATTCCGGCAACACCAAACCGACCGCCGCAGCCGCACCGGTTTTGGTTGGGATCATGCTTTGTGTGGCCGAACGGGCGCGGCGCAAGTCTTCATGCATCACGTCAGTCAACACCTGGTCATTGGTGTAGGCATGCACGGTGGTCATCAAACCATTCAACAGGCCGATTTGGTCGTTCAACGGTTTGACCAACGGTGCCAGGCAGTTGGTGGTGCAGGATGCATTTGAGATGACGGTGTCGCTGGCTTTCAACACGCCATCATTGACGCCAAACACAATGGTGGCATCCACATCTTTACCGCCGGGGGCGGAGATGATGACTTTCTTGGCTCCACCTTTTAAATGGGCCGAGGCTTTTTCTTTGCTGGTGAAAAAACCGGTGCATTCCAATACCACGTCCACATTCAATTCTGCCCAAGGGATTTGCGCCGGGTCACGTTGCGCAAAGACGCGAATTTTATCGCCATTGACGATCATGTAGTCGCCGTCAACGGTGACGGTGCCGGGGAATTTGCCATGGGCCGTATCGTAACGGGTCAAATGGGCGTTGGACTTGGCATCACCCAAGTCATTAATCGCCACGATTTGAATATCATGGGTTTTGCCACTTTGGTAATGGGCGCGCAACACATTGCGGCCAATGCGGCCATAACCATTGATTGCAACTCGAATCGTCATGCTTTACTCCTGAAAGAAAAAATCAAACTAATTGAATAAGGCCATCAAAATTACAATGAAACCAAACCTTGATTAACTTAAGCCCATCCCGGCTTAAGCCAAAACTGCTTGTACCTTGGCCACCACGTTATCCACGGTAAAACCAAAATGCTTGAATAACACACCAGCGGGTGCGGATTCGCCAAAGGTGTCAATACCGACCACCGCCCCTTCCAAACCAACATATTTGTACCAGAAACTGGTGACCCCGGCTTCTACCGCTACCCGTGGCACGCCCTTGGTGAGTACGCTGGCCTTGTAGGCGGCATCCTGGCGCTCAAACACATCGCTCGATGGCATCGACACAACGCGCACGGCGATCCCTTGCGCGGCCAGGCTATCAGCCGCCTTCAAAGCCAGTTCCACTTCTGAACCGGTCGCAATCAAAATCGCGCGTGCGGCGGGCACGTCACGTAACACATAGCCACCACGCGCAATCTGCGCCACTTGGCCAGGCGAGCGCGCCTGGAATGGCAGATTTTGCCGGGTAAAAATCAAGGTGCTCGGGCCATCGGAACGCTTGACCGCTTCGCCCCAAGCCACCATCGATTCGACGGTATCGCAAGGCCGCCAGTTATCGAGATTCGGAATCAAACGCATGCTCGATACATGTTCCACCGATTGATGAGTCGGGCCGTCTTCACCCAAACCGATGGAATCGTGGGTGAACACAAACAGCGTGCGGATTTTCACCAGCGCGGCCATGCGGATGGCGTTGCGGCTGTAATCGGAAAAGGTTAAAAAAGTCGCGCCGAAAGGCAGATAGCCGCCATGTAAGGCAATGCCATTCATGATGGCGCTCATACCAAATTCACGCACACCATAATTGATGTGGTTGCCCGGCTGGTCACGGCGCAGGGCCACGCATTCTTTCCAGTTGGTGAGATTGGAACCAGTCAAATCAGCCGAGCCGCCCAAAAATTCGGGCAACACGGGTGCCAAGGCTTGAATCGCGTTTTGGCTGGCTTTACGGGTGGCGATGGTTTCGGCTTTTTCCACGCAGGCAGCCACGGCAGCGGCCAAATGGGCGTCAAATTGATGCGGTAAATTGCCCTTCATGCGGCGTACCAATTCATCGGCCGGCTGTGGGTATTGCGCTTTATAGGCCTGGAAGGTTTCTACCCAGGCCGCTTCACGCTTGGCACCGGCTTCTTTGGCATCCCACGCTGCATACACATCGGCGGGTACTTCAAACGGTGGACTATCCCAACCAATGGCGGCACGCACGGCGGCGATTTCTTTATCACCCAAGGCCGCGCCATGCACTTTGTCGGTGCCTTGCATATTCGGTGAACCTTTGCCGATCACGGTTTTGCAACAGATCAGCGTCGGTTTGTCCGATTTTTTGGCGGCAGTAATAGCGGCATCGACCGCAGCCACATCATGCCCATCCACCGCAGCAATCACATTCCAACCATAGGCGGTAAAACGCGCCGGGGTATCGTCCTGGAACCAGCCATCGACCTTGCCATCAATCGAAATGCCATTATCGTCATACAAAACAATTAATTTGGAGAGGCGCAAAGTGCCTGCCAGGGAACACACTTCATGCGAAATGCCTTCCATCAAACAACCATCGCCCACAAAGGTATAGGTATGGTGATCGATGATATTAAATCCGGGGCGATTGAATTCTGCCGCCAATAAGTATTCGGCCAAGGCCATGCCGACTGCATTACTGATGCCCTGCCCTAACGGCCCGGTGGTGGTTTCAATGCCGGGCGTGACATGCACTTCCGGGTGGCCCGGGGTTTTGGAATGCATTTGACGGAAGGCTTTGATATCGTCCATCAACAGGTGATAGCCAGAAAGATGGAGCAAAGCATAATGCAACATCGAACCGTGTCCGTTTGACACAACAAAACGGTCGCGATTAATCCAATGGGGATGATTTGGATTATGCTGATAATGGCCACCCCAGAGCGCCACGGCAATTTCAGCCATACCCATGGGCATGCCGGGGTGACCCGAGTTGGCGAGTTGAACGGCATCCATTGCCAATGCACGGATTGCATTAGCCATTTTATTTGTTGGCAGAGAAGAATTCATCTTTATCCCAAGAGTCCAAGGTTACACAACAACACGAATAGAATCGAACAATATCGGGCAATATCGAGAAATATATCTACCAATCCTGATGAATAGGCAGCAATATTGACGAAAAAAAGCGCTGTTGACCGTCAAAACGGTGTATTTTACCAGAGAGTACGGCAAGACCCTCGTTTTGCCCTGGCATTTCATTCAATGAAGCGACATCAAGGAACCATCATGCCCCGTTTTTTCTGCCCTGTAGCCATGGAAGTCGGTGCCACCATCGTCCTGCCGGAAAAGGTTGCGCACCATGTGCACGTGTTGCGCCTGGGCGCGGACGCCACCATCACGCTGTTTAATGGTGAAGGCGGCGAATATAGTGCACGCATGGTGACTTCGGAATCCCCGCCGGAATCCGCCAGCGGAAAAAAAGAGGGGCGAGTGCCAGCGCGAGCTCAACAGATGGCACAAATCAAAGTCCACCATCCGGTCGAAATTGAATTGCCTTACGCCCTGACGCTGGCACAAGCCTTGCCGGAAGGCAGCAAAATGGATTGGATTGTTGAAAAAGCGGTTGAATTGGGCGCATTTGGCCTGCAAGCCTTGAGCAGCCAACGCAGCGTGGTCAAGTTAAATGAAGAGCGGGCGCAAAAAAAACACGAGCATTGGCAAAATATTGTGGTGTCCGCCTCGGAACAATGTGGCCGCAATCGTTTGATGCGCCTGCCCGAACTATCCGGCTTTCAAGACTGGATCATGCAACAAGATTTGCATCGCCGCGTATTGCTCAGCCCACGCGCCATGTTCAGCTTGTCGGATTGGGCGCGCCACCATCCGCCTCAGGCACTGACGATTGTGGTGGGGCCAGAAGGTGGTTTCACTGAGCTTGAGGAAAATATGGCATTGAAACATGATGCCTTGATGCTGGGCCTGGGGCCACGCGTATTGCGCACCGAAACCTGCGGCATGGCCGCCCTCGCCACCCTCAATGCCATTTGGGGCGGCATCTGACGATATTGCGCGATATTGAGTGATACTGAGCGATACTGAGCGATATTATCCCTTGCATCTGCGCCAGTAAGCACTACACTATATAAGCAGGGCTTGCTTGGTTCTGCTTTTTCAGGGAGGGGAAAAAAATGTTTCGCATGCAACACTGGTTCCACGGTAAATGGGGCAATCCGAAAGCGCCCCCAAGTGTACCGCCAACGATTCCACCGATCATCATGCCGCGCATTGAATTGCCGCACGCACCGCCAATCGATCCGCGCATCACCCCTTTACGTCCGCCCGTTAGGCCACCGCGCGCACCTGCACAAAATGCACTGGCGGCATAGTTTGCCACTTTATTTATCCAACTTCGGTGTATGGATCGTACTTAAACGATCTGGTACACCGGGAATCGCTTCCAGATGCGGGTAACGCAAGCCCTCATGGTAATCCAACTTCACGGTGCGATAATGGTCTTGCGTCTTAACCAATAATTCAATCAAATCTTTCTTGCCCTTCGCCGCCTGCACCGCCCGTTTTAACAAATCAAATTTATAGCTGCGCCCATTCACGGCAATCAATGTTGTATTCGAGCTCAAACCCGCTTCAAATGCCGGGCCACCCCAGGCGACCCGGGACAATTGATCATTTTTCCCCACCGTAAAACCCAGGGAATAGTAAAAATCACCCTCTTTACGCTCGCCAGGCGCAGATTCTTCATGCTCATTGGGTTTTTCTGTGAACACCAATTTCCAACCGCTGCGCAACAAACCGGCATCCGGGGTTTCTGGCCCGTTACTATCGAGCCGGGTATTGATAAAGCTGGCCCAATCGAAAGGTGCCAGTGTATTGAGGGTTTTCACCACATCGGCAAAGGTATAGGTCACGGGCTGGCTAAAACTACCGGGCACGGAGAAAAAGGCCTGGGCAAATTGATCCAGTGATTTTTTCTCGCCGCTCAGCTCTCGCAGCTTGGTATCCACATCCAACCACAACATGGCCCCTTCCGGGTAGTAATCCGCCGAGCGTGCCCAATCACGCCAATCCGCACCGCGCCGATGGTTGACAATCGCTTCATTGGTAGTATCACGCAAATTACGCCATACCCGCCCAGCCCGATGATTCATCGCAGCCACGGTCAAGGCCCAATCTTCACGGGCTTGTTCCTGATTCAAAAAGCCAGAGCGCGCCGCCATGACCACGGTCCAATAACTGGTTTGGCCTTCATACAGCCAGAGCAGGCTGTTTTGCATCGGCACATTGTAATGCGGTGTCACCAAATCAAAGGGGCGACGGTATTTACCATTCCAGGCATGGACGAATTCATGCGGGATCACGGTACGCATCGACGCATGGGTCTTCCATCCGGTCAATAGCTCCGGCCCCACGCCAATTTCGGTCGATTGGCTATGCTCCAAACCAATGTGCGAGAAATAACTACTCATGGCCACCAAAAAATCATAATGCTGATAATGCGGTGGGCCAAAGACTTGATAGGCCTGCTTCAGCAAAGCCTTATGAGCGCCAAGTTGTTCAGGTTCCAGCGCCAAACTGTCCGGGTTATCGGCAAACAGGTTCAGGTTGACCGGGATTTTTGCATCGGGATCCAGCGCCACTTTTTTGCTATATTTCCCGGCAAAGATCGGCGAATCCAGCAGTTGGGTCAAACTGGTGGACTTGAACTGCACTTTACTACCCTGGCGTTGCGCCACGTCCAAGGCACTGGCAAAGTCCCAATCGGGCGGCAAGGTAATACTGGCCTGTACGATCTGATCATCACTTTTCACGCCTGCCGGGTAAAGTACCACGGTATGCCATTGCAGCCCCAGCATGTCCTGAGTAAATACCACCCGCCCACTGCTACCACCAGGCAAACCCAGGGGCGATAAAAATTGATAACGCGCTTCAAGCTGACTCACGCCGCGCGGCACATCGAGCTTGAATGCATACGCATTGAGCGAATCACGCAGCCACGGCAGGTTCTTGCCATTGGCAGAAAATTGTAATCCGGCCAGTTGGGTAATGGGGCCAGTGGGCGAATGATTGCCAGGAATCCATTGCGGATAATACAAAGTCAGTGGGCCAGGCCGCACCGGGAATGCGGCTTGCACCTTAAACACATGATGATTGGTGTCGGTCGCATCGACCACCAATTGTATCGGTTCGGGTGCCGCAGCCGCAACGACAGTCACCACCATGGCCAGTAGCAATCCTGCAGCGCAAGCGATCAAATGAGAAAAATATCGAATCAAAAACATATTCCGCTTTCATAATGGAGCAACGTGATGGTGGAGGCAAAATGATGGCCCGTTATTTATTTTTCGTATCATAGCGGGATTTTGAGCATGATTTTACATCAGGCAATAAAAAACCCACGTAACGCATTCGCTACGTGGGTAAAAACCCATAAATATTTTGTCCATGGGAGGAGGAAAGCGCTCGATCAGCGTTGATGCTGACCAAGTGATCAAATCAATGCCACCGACTGCTTCACGGTCATATTGCCGTGAATCCACCCCATGCGCCACCTGTCAAATATAACAGCTGGCAAGCTCATCAGGAAAAATTCCCGCTTTGGCCTTTACTGTGGCTAATTTACATAGTGACTTTAGACAATATTTCTTGAAGTTGGAAATCAGCAATAAAGCGTTCACGCACTGCCTTCAAATAATGAGAACATGCATTTGAACACCCGGCCCCGATCATTAAATCGACATATTTCTGCAAAAGTCTGGCAACATCCAGATAACCCCAGTCGCCCCCTTCGTGCAAACTTTCGTCCAGAATACGTCGATAAATCGGGATCGCATCGCCAGCATGATCTTTTTCCAGGCGCACCGCCAAGGCCAACAAAACTTCATGCCGAACTTGCCCCTCTTGAATGACACGCAGGGCTTCAAGCAAATCGCCTTCCCACAAAGCGATTTCGAGCAATAATGATTGATCTGGCAGCACGGGCTGAGGTTTCCAGCGATTCACCATCCGCGCTTCTTGCTCAATCACGGCGTTCACGCGCTGTAGCGCGCGCTGTCGCTGCAAAGGCCAGATATCCAACAACTTCGACCATTCTGCCAATTTACGGTAATGTTCAAGATTGGGCTGGGTTTCCATTTGTATCCAAATTAATTCCAACGCATCCTGACTACTGCCGCGCGCCAAAAACAAGCCGGCCAGGAAATCACGCAAGCGGTTATCGGGCCGTTCCGGGAAAGCATGCAAGCCACGCTCGCCCCACTCCAGTGCCAAATCCGCACGTCCGGCCTTTTGATAGATTTCGGCAATCTGTAAATAATGATGAGCAGAGGACAGATCGCGACTCTTGATTGCCACCAATTGATCAACATCACCGGACAAATGCGCCAGCATTTCCATCATATGGGTGATACGCCAACGACCACTTTCATAAGCCGATTCATGACTGTGGCCACTTTTCTCCACACGCCGCCATTCAGCCTCGGCCAATTCACGAAAGCGTTGCATCCCCTCGTGGCCCAACATGTCCTGATAATTTTTCGCACTGTCGAGAAAGGTTTCATAGGGGAAAGCGGTTTCGTAGCGAAACAGACGTTCCGCCAATTCGATGGGATCGGGCCGCCCTATCATGCAAGCTTGTAGATGCAACTGGCCGATACTCTCCAGAGCACCGCCAATATCCCCGTTCGGGTCACTCATTTGTTCCAGTGTCTGTTCAACCTGTTCAATTGCAAACTCACTCAACTCGACCACCAGCACAGCCTGATCCAATTTCAGCAAGGGTTCCAGCTCTTGTAGCACAAGTTCCAATTTGGCGGCAATTTTATTAGTATCACGTGGGTTGATATCATCATGCAAGGTGGTTGCATCGACGATAATGGCTCGCAAGCGTTGCGCCAGACCCAATGGTTGAACCGCCGACTCCATTTTGCGCGACAAAAAGGCCGCCAATTGAGCATCTTGTTGCGCAGCTTCCAAAAACCACTGAACGAGCGTTTCAGACGATTGCTGAGCCAGAAATGCTCGCAAGCCAGATTTGATTGTAAACATGGTTGAACCTGGTAAGAATAAAAAAACCAGACACTGCGCTTCAATTGAGCAATATTTGCCTGTCCTGCAGCCATTCTAAGCGACAAATAGCGAAGTTGGCACCATCCAGGCAATTTCGAGTAATTATTCTAATTTTTTACTTGTGGCAAAATACAACACGCCATCTTCAATTTTGGCAAAAAGCAAAAGCGGCGCAGCAATAGCCACACCGCCTCTGAAATGTTTGGCAGACACGGACAACAACCATCAACAAAAAACAAACTAATTATTGTTTAGCTGTTATTGTTTGGCTGTTATTGTTTGGCTGTATTACGACTTGGCTTGGGTGAACCAAACAACGCTTCCACCAAAGGATCTCGTTGAACCGGTGCCCGATGAAAGCGAATCGTAAAATGCGTGTCATCGGCCAAAATATGAAATTGGCGTCCTTCAGCTTCAGCATCGAGCAGCATGCTTTGCATGGCATTTTCATTTTGCGCATGCTTACGCTTGCCACGACAAGCCTGAGGCTTTTTCGGTTGTGCAATAAAAGTTTGGAATTCGCGGATTTTTTCCACATCCGACGATAAGCGATACACGGCTTTTCCAAGCGAAGTGCTGGTGCTATCGACGTAACCGGCGAGTTCGATCACACCGGCATCTCGCAAGGTTTGGACGTATTTTTGCGCGCCGGAACGAGTAAAGCCTAAAAATTCGGCAACTTCATCAAGCACCATTTGATGCGTTTGAAATTGCTCCACCAAGCTCAGCATGTTTTGAATACGGCGTGCAGCAACCGACGTAGGGTTCGCGTTAGCGGCAGGGGTCATTTGAGTTTCAGATTGCATAGCTAATTAGGGCAAAGTAAGAAATTTATTTCCAGATGGAATGTAGACATTTATAAATGCTATAAATGGGCTATTTCGAAAATTTTTCACTACATTTATTTAAAATTCCCGTTGTTGATAAAAAACAGCAAACTACATTTAAAAAACTGGCTAAAACTATTTGGAACCGATTTGAAGAGGCAAGCCTCCCCAGAAACAAAATACAACATAGGCAAAGAAAAAACTTATTCGCAAAACTCTCTCGACTTAGGCACAAAATTTTAGACAAGATGAAGAGAAAAATGTTCCAGTTGTAACAGCAATTTTACAATTTTCTCGCAACAGATGAGCAGCATAATGGATGCTCCGCGTAAAAACTTCAAGCTTTTTTTTGCATTTGCACAAAAAAAGACATTTATTCCCATCTCTGACCGAAAAATTCGTGATAAATTCCCTTGTAGAGCATTTTTTTCTCCAAAGACCACTACTTTGATCGGATCGGAAAAGCCATGCCGACTATTGTCCCTGATTTAAGCAATAATGGCAACAGTTACAACAGCGACCAAGCTGCGGATTGTAGTAAAAACAGCGCAATTCGTGATCGATTATTGAAAAAATTCAGTGCTGATGGTGATTTGCTATCCCTTGGGGTGACAATTGTGCGAGTGGTTGAATTGGCGTCGTCCGACGATGAGGCTACTCAAAACCTGGCGAACTACATTCTATCAGATGTTGCACTAACACAAAAGATACTTCGGCTCGCCAACACCGTTTTTTACCGCAGTGTGTCAAATACCCCCGTTTCCACAGTATCGCGCGCAATTTTTCTGCTGGGTTTCAATACCGTCAAGACCACCGCCCTGGCATTGTTGCTGGTTGACAAGTTAAGCAAAGGCCCCCATGCCGATTATATTCGTATCGAATTGATCGAATCATTATGCGCCAGTTTGGTGGGGCGCGAATTGGCGCGCTTTAGCCATTTACAGGGGGTCGAAGAAGCATCGATTGCAGCGCTGTTTCGCAATTTGGGCCGCATCCTGGTGGCCAGTCATGAATTCCCGCTCTACCAGTCAATTAAAAATTTGATCGAAAGCGCTTGCACCCCTGTGCAAGCGGAAATTCAAACCATAGGCTGCAGTTACACCTTTTTAACTGAAACCGTTTTGCGTGAATGGAATATACCGGATGCACTGATTTACGCCCTCAGTCCTTTGGCAGCTGGCCCTGCCAAACCAGCCAAAACGCGCCATGAATGGATGCGCCAGGTGAGCACCTTCAGTAATGAGGCGCAAGGATTAATTTTGCACCAGCATGACAATGGCAGCAGTGCGGCAGCGCAAGTCATGCTGCAGCGCTTTGGCCTCGCTTTGCACCTGGATCAAGATAAAATGCGCCAGTTGTTTACGGGGGTCGGCAAAGAGATTGAGCAATTGTCGATTGGATTAAACATGGCCAAGCAAGCCCAGGCCCCGCTTGCGCCAGAAGAGCCGACCAATCATTTACCCGGCGTGTTACAGGCATCGACCATCAACGCACATGGCAAAAGCACCAATGAACGCCATCCCAGTGGCAAGCCCATGGAAGCGCGCGAACTATTACTGGCGGGGGTACAAGTGGCGACCCAAATGATGGGGGGCGGCCAATACAAACCGAGCGAGCTGATCCTGCTGATTGTTGAAACCCTGTACACCAGCATGGGCTTTCGCTTTGCTGCGGCATGTATCAACGATACCCGAAGCGAGCAGTTTCGCGCCGTCGTGACGATGGGAGAACAACACACAATGCGGCAAGCACGCTTTGTTTTCCCTTCTGCTACAGGCAATGATGTGTTTCATTTGGCACTGGATAACCAGGCCGATTTAATGATTGCCGATGCCAGCTCGACCCGGATTCGGGACTTGTTGCCGGGTTGGCATCGATCATTATTGCCGGACGCGCGCAGCATCATGATTTTGCCGCTGGTGTCAGGCCCCAATCAACTGGGATTGTTTTATGGCGACCGCACGCGCCCGGCACCGGAGGGGGTGGCGTCAGATGAAGCTGCGCTGATAAAAACCCTGATGGGGCAAATGCAAACTGCGATTAATTTGCGGCAACATAAAAACCATGCATAAACGACTCAAACGCAACATATTTGACACGAAAGACTGCCCGTGTTGAAAAAAACCAGAGTAACATCGTTCATGTAACATTCGCACAGCTGGCATTCGTATCCATGCCATCCGTATTGCACGCAAGAACGTGGGCTTTTTGGGTCATGCGAATTGACCGCCTTGTTTGCCAACCTATTTCAGGAGTTTCCAATATGCAAATCAACATCCATTCCGATACCAGCGTTGAAAAAACCGACGCCTTGAGTCGCCACATACAAACCGTGATCGAAGCGGCATTAAAACGCTTTGCCGGGCAAGTAACGCGAGTGGAAGTCCATTTAAGTGATCGCAATGCCCATAAATCAGAAGACGGTGAATCGCGCTGCATGCTCGAAGCGCGTTTGGCGGGGATGGAGCCAATCGCGGTTACCCAACACGATGCAACGCTGCATCAGGCCATTAATGGCGCGTCAGAAAAACTCAAGCGCGCCATTGACAGCGCGCTGGGCAAATTGCAAAGCCATGTGCGTGCGGCCAAGCCGAGTGTGCAAGGAGCTGACGCCGCCGATGAAGACGACGACAACGCCTGATTTTGCGTAGGGTGGGCACCCCGTGCCCACCGAACCAATCCGCACACATTACCCGTGCAGACCCGTGCCGACCACCCTCCTGCCTTACGCGTGGGCACGGGTGCCCACCCTACCCATCAAGGTTTGAAGTTGCCATCATTACGCGCCACCGCTGTTGCACAAGTGGCGGGCGTACTGAACTCCCGATTACGCGAGGCCGATCACCACACCATTGCGCAACACTTTAAATCCTGCCACGCCAACCGCATCGCTGGATGCGCTCCATTTGATGGTGACACCGATGCTACTTAAGTTGGATGAGGTTAAACCCGTTGGCACCGTTGGCGCGGTGGTATCGTCGTCCAGGTGCTTGGGTACTTGTAATACACCGCCACCTTGTTGCCGCCCACCACCGTGGTGCTGGCAGAGAGTGCTGTAGAAGCGGCCGAAGTATTACCCACCGCGTCCTGCGCTTCATTGGGATGCGCACTGAGCCAAATTTGCTCGGCCGTTTTGGCATAGTTTTCTGCCGCTTGCAATAGCGCGAAATTGCGCTCCAAATAATGCCCGCCATATTCAAACGAGACGGTTGCCCTTCGATTTGGCCGAACAAATTCTTTTTCGGGGATAAATTACTGCCTGTCGCCGTATTATAGGCAGGCAATTGTCCCTTCCAGATCAACATCGGCAAATGCCAGTGATACCAGGTTGGGTCGGATGAGGAATCACGCGTATCGACCCACGAGCCATCTTGCACGTGTTGCGCATCACCCGCTGGAATCGGGAATTTTTTCAGATATTCAACAATCCCCAGGCAATAACCTGTCCCCGCACAAGTGGCGCTATCACAATCACTTTAGCGCACGGGTGCGCCGACTGCGGTGGCGTTATAGGTATTGCCCACATCGACCCCGTAAAACGGCCAAAAATTGGGCGTGTGATTATGGTACACATGGGCCGCAGGAATACCGGCCGCACTTGCCGTGGGGCTAAAGCTGGCGACAGCCGCAATAGCAATAGCAATAGCAATAGCAATAGCAATAGCAACAGCGGCGGCGGCGGCGGCAACAGCGAGTGCGATCTCTGTCATTTTGACAGGAGGAAAATGATTCATAGGGTCGCCACTATATGTGTAATGTTTATTTTGATTTAATTTGGATGCAACTTAACAGACAACAATTTCAGATCCGGCAAAATGTGGATCAGACTCATCGACAGCTTTGCAAGACGCCATTCAGATTAACAAAGCCACTACAAACGCTCTGGATATTTTGTTCGGAAATATCAGATATTGACGATTGATACAACTCCAATATAAGCCGTGACGAAATCACCATCGCATCGGCTTATAATAAAGTGCGCGTTCCCATTCTTTTTTGCGAGCTTTAGCATGATCCAAAAACTCAGCCCCAATACCGCGCTCTTGCTGGTGATACCACCCTTGCTGTGGGCGGGCAATGCCGTGGTGGGCCGCATGGTGCACGACTGGGTGCCGCCGATTACCCTCAATTTATTGCGCTGGGTGCTGGCGTTTTTTATTCTGTTGCCGATGGCGGCTTCCATTTTTAAGCCCGGCAGTGGTTTATGGCAAAACTGGAAGCGCTTTGCCTTGCTCGGCTTGCTTGGGGTCGGGCTTTACAATGCGCTGCAATACCTGGCGTTACAAAGTTCCACGCCCATTAATGTGACCCTGGTCGGTGCCAGCATGCCAGTGTGGACATTGTTGGTGGGTTGGTTGTTTTATGGCGTCAACATATCCCTTAAACAATTTGTGGGCGCGGGGCTATCGATTTTGGGCGTTTTGGTGGTGTTGAGCCGTGGCCAATGGCAGCTATTATTGGCGCTACGCCTGGTGCCCGGTGATTTGTATATGCTGTTGGCAACGCTATGTTGGGCCATTTACAGTTGGCTCCTGATCAAAGGGGATGATCCGGTCGCCATCAAAAGCCATTGGGCGCGATTTTTACTGGCGCAAGTGACGTTTGGCATTCTTTGGTCAGGCGCTTGCAGCGGCGTCGAGTGGGCCTTGCTGGCCCACCCGCACATTGTTTGGAGTTGGTCTTTGCTGGCCGCACTGGCGTATATTGCGATTGGGCCAGCGGTGATTGCATTTCGCTGCTGGGGTGCCGGCGTGCAACAAGCGGGGCCGGCGATTGCCGCGTTTTTCAGCAATCTCACCCCCTTGTTTGCGGCTGTGATGTCATCGGCGTTTTTAGGTGAATTACCGCATCTGTATCACTTACTGGCGTTTTTGTTAATTGTGGGCGGGATTGTGCTGTCTTCACGCACTTGATCCGTGCAACTAAGCTGCAACTAAGCTGCAACTAAGCCACCCAACCAAACCACCCCACGGCATCAAATCAACTTCACCAACTGCTTACCAAAGTTTTTACCTTTGAGCAGCCCCAAAAATGCTTCCGGCGCATTCTCAATCCCCTGCGCCACCGATTCACGCGGGCGCAACTTACCCATGGCGACCAAAGTGCCCAGCTCCTTCAAAGCTTCGGGCCAGATTTCCATATGCTCACTCACAATAAAGCCTTGCAGCTTGAGCCGACTGCGCAAAATCAAGGCCGGGTGCGCCATCGGCAAAGGTGCGCCATCGTAACCGGCGATCATGCCGCACAAGGCAATCCGACCAAAATCATTCATACACGGTAGCACTGCATCCAACACCATGCCGCCAACATTTTCAAAATAACCGTCAATCCCGTTCGAGCAAGCCTCTTTCAATGCCTGCGACAACGAGGCAGCATCGGCATGCAGTTTGTAATCAATACAGGCGTCAAACCCCAGCTCAGCCACTGCATACTGGCATTTGTCCGGGCCGCCGGCAATACCCACCACCCGGTTGCCACGCGCTTTGGCCAACGCCGCGAAGGCACTGCCTACCGCGCCCGTGGCGGCAGAGACCAGCAAAGTTTCGCCCTCCTTGGGTTCGCAGATTTTCACCAGACCATACCAGGCGGTCACGCCCGGCATGCCGACTGCACCCAAATAATACGACAGCGGTACATGCTTTGTATCCACCTTGCGCAGCATACCCGCTTGATCGCAATCGACCACGCTATATTGCTGCCAGCCGCCCATGCCCACCACCAAATCGTCCACCGCAAAGCGCGGATGACGTGATGCCACCACTTCACCCACCGTGCCGCCGCCCATGGTTTTGCCCAGTTCCTGCGGTTGCGCGTAGCTTTTGGCATCGTTCATGCGCCCACGCATATACGGGTCCAAACTCAGGTAATGGTGCCGCACCAACGCCTGCCCCTCTTGCAGCTCGGGCGTTTCCACTTCAACCAAGGTAAAGTTGCTGAGGCTGGCTTCACCCACGGGGCGGTTATCCAACAGAATTCGTTTATTGAATGGCATGATCAATCTCTCATAAAAGTAAGTGCTTGAATGGATATTTAAAATAATTCAACTGCTTTGCTGCAGCGCTACCCCACCCTGACGCGCCATCGCCAAAATAGTTTGACGCACTTCCGGCGGCAGCACATAATGTGCTTCATTGGCCACCTCTTTTAAGGCCTCATCAAAATGGATATTGCCATCCGCTTCCACCTTGATTTGCTGTCTTTGGGTCAGCGTGGCAATCAGGGTGCGGAAAATGGCTTTATCGAAAAATTCCGGCGCATTGAATTCACTCAAAACGGATAAGCGCTGCGCCTGCAAATGACACAGCGACTCCAGCTTGGCCGGCGTAATCTGGCCCGAACCATGTTGCGTCAACATGGCCAGGGTAATGAAATAGCGCATCAGACTGGGGCGTAAAATATGGCCCAGCAAAGCCAGTTGCGCATATTCATCGCTGTTCAAAGGTGGCGCAACATAGGTATCCTCGGGGCGCGGTAGCAACCAGCCCATATCCAGCAGCGCTTGCAAGGCGGTTTGCATGGCCGCTTCCAGTTCCTCATCGGTCCAACGCAAAAACAGTTCGGCGCGCAAAAACGGGTAGACGACCAATACCAGTGCGCGCAATTGTTCCATATTCAATTTGGCATTTTGCGCAAACAGGCAAGCCAGCAAAGCCGGCAAGGCAAACAGATGCAGGATATTATTACGCGCATAGGTTGCCAATACCCCTTCATCGGGCGTGAAATAGACGATATCACCCAGTTCATGGGGCTGGCGCAAAATCAGCTTGAGTTTTTCGCAATAAGCAATCATCGAAACCCCATCCTCCACCGCCAGCGTTACCCTGGGCGCATACGGTGCCGCCAACGCCAAGCGCCGGTAAGCGTCCAGTTGGCGCGCCAGTTGCGCCACATCCATGGCCTGGCGCGGCGTGGCCAGCAAGACCAAACTGAGTAAATTGACCGGGTTGACCACGGCAGTGGCATTGATGGCATTGGCGATTTGTTGACGTAAATTTTCGATACCCGCGTTCAACCACAGCGGGCGCTCGTCTTCTGCTACCTGCTCATCACGCCAGCCCGGGTGAGCCTGATCCAATACCTTGCCCAGCTTGATCGGCTCCCCAAAACTCACATGCGCTTTGCCAAAATTCTTTTTCAGCTCGCGCACGGTCAGCAGCAAATCAAACAGCGATTCTTTCTTTTTGGGCTTACCCAATAATTCGCTGACATAGGTGCGGCCTTCAAACAGTTTTTCATAGCCGATATAGACCGGCAAAAACACAATCGGCTTGGGGGCATCGCGCAAAAAACTGTGTACGCTCATGGCCAGCATGCCGCCCATCGGGGCCAACAGGCGACCACTGCGGCTGCGCCCACCTTCGACAAAATATTCAATCGGAAAACCACGCGCAATCAACATATGCAAGTATTCATTGAACACCGCTGCATACAAATGATTGCCCTTGAACGAGCGGCGCAGAAAAAACGCCCCGCTACGGCGCAAAATGCCACCCACCACCGGGAAATTCAGGTTGGCTCCGGCCGCAATATGCGGCACCATTAATCCTTGTTTGAAAATGATGTACGACATCAATAAATAATCGATATGGCTGCGATGGCACGGCACATAGATAATTTCATGATCGGCGGCGACCTTAGTGACGGTTTCGACATGCTGCACTTCAATCCCGTCGTAAATACGCGTCCACACCCATTGCATAAAGCGCGCAAAGATCAAAATCATCGGGTAAGAATAGTCAGACGCAATTTCCCACGCATACTTGCGCGCATCCGCACTGGCCTTGGCGGTGGCACGGCTGAGCGCGCGCGCCTGCGCCAGCGCCAAGCCTTCGCTGCCAGGCTTGACCGGCATGGCCGCAGCGGCGGCGGTAGCCGTACTGGCAATGGCCGCTTGCACGCAAGGCGCATCCAGCAAGGCTTCGATTTGCGTGCGGCGGTGTGATAAATCCGGGCCAATCGCCATTTCGCGTTGACGCCGAAAATGCACCCGTAAGACCCGGGTCAACTTACGCAGCGTATGCGCCGGATCCCGCCCCTTTTGGCTGCTTTCATCAACCAATTGACGCAAGGAAATGGGCGTATTAAACCGCAATATAGTTTGCCGCCCGTGCAAGAATACCGTCAACATTTGTTTGAAGGTGCCGCGTATGCGCCAGCCGTCAGAAAAAATCAATTTCAAAATCGAATTTTGATGTTCCGGTGCGCGGCCCCATAACACCGTAACTGGCACAATTTGCACTTCAAATTGCGTATGTTCGTGTGCCACCGCAACCAGACGGGATAGTAATGCCGAAGGCATCTCTTTTTTACGCCGTTGCCACCATGAGGCCGGGTGGGTTAAAAAGAAAAATGAGGGCTCGGAACGGCCATCGGCCAGCGTCAAACCTGCCCAAGCCAGCGGCATGCCGAGTTTTTCGGTTTCATACGAGAGTACCAAGGCGTTTGGCAAAAAGCGTCGTTGCAAAACATACACCACGGGTTTGGATGGATCAAGCGCCAAAACCCCCTCTTCGCCGGGCGTAAAAATTTGGGTTCTGACCCATAAATACAGCAGCTTGCGCAGCCCCAGCAAAATCAAGTGCCGGATATCAAACCAGTTTCGCATTGTTTTTTCCACCTCAAAGTGTCAAACATGATTATCGCACAAGCGGTGCCCAACAGTGGCAAGAACAGTGACAACGAATGTTTGGAACTTACTTTATTGGACTACGCCAGATTGCCATTTTTCACGCTTACTTGAAACGGGCTGGGAAGACGAGGAGAATCGCCCCGGAAGGCTATATTGGTACTGG
>JBKJLF010000126.1:0-7638 GCA_046597185.1 Burkholderiaceae bacterium
GTCAAAACCGCAGATCACCGCCCGATGAATGATGCAGGTTGTTGGTAGGGCAATTTCTAAAAATATAGATCATGACTAAATATTAAAAACGCAATCATTCAAATTGAGAATTGCTGGTTGCCGTACAAAATGGCTTGGCCAATGAATATTTGTGGCCGAACTGGCAGCAAGGGGGAGATATCAGCTTTTTGATCATGGCATCGTTAGCCACGGCGACCATCTTGACCTTTATGCGAGCCATGTTAAACACCCGGATCAGTTTCCCACGGATCGATGGCTGGCTGAAATGGTCGGTGCGCCTGTTTTGTATTTCATTGATCTGGATTTTTGTATCGCCGCGTGGGGCTGTCTTGCTGATGCCTGTCATGTATTTGTTGGCATTGTTCCTCATATTTGGGGTGAGCTTGTATTGCCTGCGCAAAAAGCAGCGTAGCGCGGCACTGTTTTTACTGGCATTCAGCATGTTGATGGTGGGTGCGGTGATGGCCATTTTGACCGGGCTAGGTTGGGTGCCAGTGAGTCATTTCAATAGCAATGCCATGCAAATTGGCTCCGCTATGGAAATGTTGCTACTGGCTTTTGCTCTGGCGGATCGGCTCAATAGCCTGCTGCGCGAAAAAGCCCATGCCCAGCAGCAAGCTTTAACGGCACAACAATTATTGCTGGAGAATTTACATACGTCCGAGCAAGTGCTGGAGCAGCGGGTCGCCGAGCGCACCAGTGAACTGAGCCAAAGCAACGCCTCGCTTGCCAAAACCAATAGCGAACTCGATGCTATGTATCAGCGCATCGAAGCCTCGCGCCAGCAAGCCCAGGACGCGCAGGCGCAAGCCACCCAAGCGCAAGCGGCGCTGCTGATGGCGCAAGACCAAATGATACATGCTGACAAAATGGCGTCGCTGGGGCAATTGATTAGCAGCGTTGGCGAAGAAATCAATCAGGCGCTGGCCAGCATCCAAAGCAGCGGCAAACAAATGGCCAAGGCCTTATACCATTGCTTGAGTGGTATGCCGCCCTTGTTGCGCCAACTGGACAGAGCGACGATGACGCATTTTTTACGTCTGATCGAGACTGCCAATACCTCAACCAGCACGCCAAGCACCGCGCTAACCGCAATGCAAACCGCCACGCAAACCGCCACGCCAGGCCAAAGTGAAACGGATGTTGAGTCACAAACTCGTTTGCTCTTGCAGCAGCATCCTGCTGCCAGGGCCATGCTGAAAATGGTACAAAGTATTGCGCTGGTCAAAGAAAATTCTGCACACATCAAAGCTGCCGTACAAAGAGTGGGCAAAATCGTACGGGCCTTAAAATCGTTTTCCCACGTTAGCCCAAACGGGGTGTTGATCCAGCGGCATTTGGTGGAAGATATGGAAACCGTATTGGTGATTTACCAAAATCTGATCGAAGGAAAAAATCGGCTGGTATGCCAATTCGATAAAATTGACGCCTTGTACTACCAGCCCGAGAAACTCAATCAAGTCTGGATCGGGTTGATTCAAAATGCCCTGCAGGCCATGCAGCAACCTGGCACCCTCACCATTGGCATCCACCGCGTGGGCAATGAAGCGGTGGTTAGCATCGGCGATACCGGTTGCGGCATCGCTGAAGATATTTTGGTGAATATTTTCGAACCCTTGCTCATCACCCGCCACGCTGGCAGTGGCGGCGGAATCGGGCTGGACATCGTTAAACATATTATCGACCAACATCATGGCCGCATCGAAATCCAAAGCCAACTCGGTGTGGGCACCACGGTTTCGGTGTTTTTGCCTTATGAGGCATAACGCCGGGTTGGCTTATTTGGGTTAACCTATTTCACCTGGAAGGTATTACTGGTGCCCGTCACATCGCCAATCGTGCCAGTCCAACCATTTTTATAATTGCCGTAATGGCGGATGCGATATTGGCCCGGGGCTGCATCGGGTGGAATATCCCATGAAATGGCGGCCTTGGAGGTGCCCCAGAATGAATCGATGCGCTGCCAGCGGTAAATGGCGCTCCAGTCGCCATCGCGCGCCACGGTCACCCAGCTTGCGCCATTCCAGCGTTGCACTTCCAAAAACGTGCCATTCTGGCGCAGATTATTTTTTGGGTGGCCGGTCCAAAATGTCACATTCACCCGTTGCCCGCGCAGATAGCTGGCGTTGGGTTGTAAATCGACTTGGCCAAAGCTCTTGCCAATGGGCGTGTTATCCAACACCACCCCTGTTTGGAATGACATTTGATTATTAGCGAGGTCGCGTGGCACCGCGCTGGCTGCCACGCCCCCACCCTGTTTTAGCGCGCTGGCCAGTTCGTGGTAGTTTTGCTGGTAAGCGGGGAGCGTCCAGCGGCCAAAGTGGGTGGAACCACCTTCGTATTGCTGCGAATCATATTCTTCCGGGGTGGTCACGTAACCGGAATAGGCGTTGGCATATCCGGCCAGCACCACATATTTTGCGCTGTCACCCAGGGCCGCCTTCACCGTATCACGCACGCGCCGCCACGACATGATGGTGAACTCCGCTGGCGCGGCCACAATGGTCAACTGGCCAATGCGCACGATGGAGACCGGTAATACTTCCGGCGTCCACGGAAAAGGTTGCTGGGTGCCCGGTGCCAACAGCACGGGTTTGGGCAATTGGCAGTCGCGCACCGACTGCGGCGCGGGTGTGAGCAAGCCACCCATGGCCTGCAGGAAAGGGTTGCCCTTGACATCGCCTTCGGTAAACACCGCAGGGCCGGGGCCGTCTTCGGTGGAACCTGCTGCAAACGACATACCCAAGGCGGCAGGGCAGGTGGTTTGTGGCGCACCGCCAGTGAATTGGCTGCTGACCGTGATGCGCGAAAAATCCACAAAACGATGGCGGAAATCGACCGGGCCGCTCAGGGTTTCCAGTGGGCCGTTGTAGATGCTGAGTGCTTTTTGCAACTGGCGCTCGCCGATGATGCGGGTGTTGTCAAACTCGTTGGCGGTGGGGCCAGTGCCATCCAGATTCAGATTGGGCGTCATATCGCCCGCGTTTGATTGGGCAAAAGCGGCCACGAAATCGCTGTCGGCGTTGTAGCGCGCCCCTTTGATCTCATGTTCCCAACGCCATTGGGCATAACCCTTATTGTCGGCACTGATCAAATGATTGGAATTGGTCATCGAGGTGCCATGGGTGGCAAACCAACTGATCGCCCCCACGTCGTTGCTACCCTGTTTGAAGCGCAGCACCGTCATATCCTGATCGGTACTGCTGCCCCAGCGCTCGCGCTCGGCCTGCGGGTTGCGCATGTAAGCGGGTAGCGAGCGGTTTTTATTGGCATCGACCAATTGGCCCTGGCCGATCTGGATGGTGCCGGGTTTTAAGTCGCGGTGCGCCTTGTCGATGGCCAGCACAATGCCGCTGACCACGGCATCAAAAGTCTTTTTGTTGAAGCCCAGGGTGGTGATATTGTACAAGGCATAGTGGGAGAAGCCGCCGGGGCCGCTGTGGGTGTGGGTGGCGGATAAAATCACATTCGGCGCATCATACAGGCTGCCGTATTTGGACTTCAATTGGCTGATGACGGCTTGCTGCACGCTTTGCGTGACAAAGCCCAGATCGGTGTTGACGAACACCGTGCGTCGCCCACTGGCTTGGTCGAGCACAATAAAGGCGCGCGCCCGTTGGCGCAAATGAATGCCACCAGTGGTTTGTGACAGCGAAGCGTAGCCCAGCATGCCGACTTCGGCTGCCTCGCCGGTAATATCGGACATGCCGCGCCCGACCAGGTAAGGGTCGGCTGATGCGGCGGCGGTGATGAAGGTGCTACCCAGTGCAATGGCCAGGCAGCGCAGGGTAGTGCGTAAAGTAAAGCGGATTGACATGTTGGTCTCCTTTGTTTATTTTTGGAAGAGGTGTCTGTCTCGATTAATCATATAAAACACCGAGCCTCAAATATAACACTGTTTTATTTTAAGGTGTACGTTTTTATTCCGATTCGAAGCGAGTGTCGGCAGGCTGATACAACGGCGGCTGGCTGCGTGGGAGAGCGGCTTACGGTATGGCTTTGAAATGAATGCTGATGCCGGTCATCATCACTTGCAATAAATTATCCAATTGTTTTTCCGGGGGGATTCTCGGTATCCAGTCTTCTTCTTCAACCATCACCAAGCCGAGCGAAGTGAGGCCGTGCAAGCCTTGCCAAAAAACCTGGGTCATTTGATGGGTGGATTCATTATCGCTACGCACGATGCCGGTGGCGGCCAGTTGCACGAACAGGCTATGGGCAAAGGCGTAGGGGTCTTGTTCGATATTGCCGTGTTCCACCGTGGCCGCTTCAATGGGGGCGACCGGGCGACGTTCCATAAACACCAGCGCGTATTCATCCGGGTTGCTCATGCCGTAGCTAACATAGGCGATACCGGCCTGGCAGATTTTTTTCAACGGGTCTTTGACGCCGTCGCTGGCTTGCTTCATGACGCGCACCAGTTCCAGCAAATCTTCATCCATGGCCTGGGTGATCAGGGTGGCTTTGTCCTTGTACAGCGAATACACGACCGTGGTGGAAAAGCCGGCTTCTTCCGCCACTTTGCGGATGGTGATTTCGCGCGCGCCACCCTTTTTGATGAGGGCTTTGACCACGCTGGTAATATGCTTGCGTCTGGCATCGGCTTCGCGCCGTTTACGTTCCATCAGATTGCTTAAGGCCTTGGTCAATGAAATCTCCTTTTTTGTGTGATGCGCCATGCAATGGGTGCGGCAATTATACAATAAGTGTCTTAATCTACCCGGCTATGCGGCCAGGCCCAGCAGTTTGGCCAGATAGGGGTTGAGCATCCGCCCTTGTGGGTCGAGCTGTTGGCGCAGGGCCAGAAAGTCTTTCCAGCGCGGGTAGAGCGTGGCCAGCTCGGCGGCGCTATAGCCGTGCAATTTACCCCAGTGCGGGCGGGCGGCATATTTGCGAAAGATCGGCCCCAGTTCGGACACAATATACTCATACGGTTCGCCAGCGGCGGCATGCACTGCGATGGAACAACTGTCGCGCTGGTAAAACGGGCTGAGCCAGGCATCATCGGCTTGAACGAAGCGAAATTCCAGCGGGAAGAATACGTCGTTGCGTTGTTCCAGCTTGGCAATCACTTCGCGCACACAGGCGATGCCTGCCGCGCGCGGCACATGGCATTCGGTTTCATTAAATTTTGTGGGGCGGGATGAGCTGAACAGCTTAAAGGAGCGGTCGGTGGCCTGTTCATTCATGCCGGGGTCGATCATCTTTTTCGCTACCCAGCGCCGTAAATCCGGCGCGCGGCCAAACCAGTTGCGCAGCTTGCGTAAGTCGTCCAACATTTTTTCATCGGTGCTGGGCGGGTGGGCGATATCTTTTCCTTCGTACTTGTTATGCGTAATCGCGGCCGCGTAGCCAGTGAAGGGCAGGTAATAAAATTCAAAATGTTGATTGGATTGGGACAGCGCATCGGCTTCGGCCAGCATGGCTTCCAGCGGCTTGAGCCAAACTTTTCTTTGCAGATTAAATGCTGGCACAACTTGGGTGGTGACGGCGGTGATGATGCCAAGGCTGCCCAGCCCGACTTGGGCCGCCGCCAATAATTCGGGGTGCTGGCTTGGGCTGCAGGTGAGGATTTCGCCGCCGGGCGTGACCAGGCGCAGCGCGCTCACGTGTGCGTGCAGGGCCGGGTGCTGGCGTCCGGTGCCGTGGGTGGCGGTGCTGATTGCGCCGGCGAAGGATTGGGCGTTGATGTCGGGTAAATTGGGCAGCGCCAAACCGAGGCCATCCAATTGGCGGCTTAATTGCGCCAGCCGGGTGCCGCCGTGCAGGGTGGCGGTGAGGGCGGTTTTGTCGTGTGAGATTAAGCCTGAGAGTTGATCCAGCGACACCAGCTTGCCATCGGTGGGCACCAGCGCGGTGAAGGAATGGCCGGCACCGACGCAACGTAAGCGTGCGCTTGGGTTGCTGGTCATCAGGCGCACCACGGCGGCTTCATCGGCCGGGGTTTCCAGCGCTTGCGCCTGGCATGACTGGATGCCGGACCAATTGCGCCAGCTTACGCTCTTGGCGGCGGGCGGGTTGGCGGCTACCGGGTTGGCTTGCGCGCTGGCATGATGCGCCAGCGTCGCGCTAGCGCCCATCAGGCTGGCTGCGCCCGCTTGCAGGAGTTGGCGGCGTGTGATTTGGGGCAATGGCGCAAATGGGGTGATTTGATGGCACGCTTTGGTTCGGCTGCGGGGTGTCATGATCCATTCTTTCTGAGCGGGGCGGACATAAAAGCAATCAGTTTGGCGTAATCATCGTCACTGCAATCGTTGCAAAAACCGCGTGCGGGCATGGCGTTGTAGCCATCGCGCACATGGGTTACCAGTATCGCCATGGTTTGTTGTTTGGGCTTTTCCCAATGCGGCACAAAGCCCGCCAGCGGGGCGGCGCTGCCTGCAACGGCGTGGCAGGTATGGCAGGAGCGCTCATATTTGGCCGCCAGTTGCGGCTCGGTAGGGCGCGTGGCTTCGGCCAGGGTAAAGTCGTCGGCTGATGGCGTTGCGGGGGCTTTTTGACAGCCGGTCAAGCCGAGGAGCAGGCAGGTCAGTGCAAGCAGTATTTTGCCGTTAAGAAATGTTTTCATGAATCGCGGTTCCAACAACACTCGTTTTTCTGAGTTTCTATTAAAAAAGGCGCTTTCGCGGAGGAAAGCGCTGGGAAAAACCATGAGCACAAAATATAACACTGTTTTATAAAAGGGTGTAATGTTTTTTTTGTGGGGAGGACTGTTTTGCGCACAAACAGTTTGGCAACACGGGCGGGTAAGCTTGATAGTAAAATAGGGCTTTTGCGTATTGGATACCCGAATGAAGACAAATGTCCTGCAAATTGCCAGTCCTTATTGGACGCAAGGTTTGTTTTGGATTGGCACACCGTGAGCAGCGTTGCAACAGGGCAAAGTCAACAAGGTCGCACTCGTATTTGAAGCATTGCTGCCGGAAAGCAGCAAACCGCTTGAGCCGGAATGGGCCAGTTTCAAGCAAATTCTGGTGATGCGCAATCGTGGCCAGCCTACGTATTTTCATGATTCCGGCAGCGAATACAGCATCAGCGCCATTCTTGGCTTGTTTGAGTCGGCAACCAGGCAGGGCGCAGGCGGCAATACGACCAACATCAACATCACATGGCTAAGTAGCGTTTCAACTTAACTCGCAAGGTATGACTGGCAGATTAGGAAACATAGTATAATAAAAAATCAACCTTTTATGACTTTCTTGATACCAATTCGGCAAATGGCAAATCGTTTGAAGGAATGAAGATTTGTTGTTAGCTTTAGTTGCTTTTGAGGATACGTGGGGCCAAGATAAGCATAACATGGCGTTACATAATATTTTTGGACTAACCTAAGCTGGAGGTAAAAATCTTGGTTTTGCGAGCTATCAAGCATGCATCGATTACTGGGAAAAGCATATGGGGGGTTATGTAAAAAACGTGAATGAACGTAGCCGTTCACACCCCAACCGGAATAATAGGCATTGTCGGCAATTCTGCACCGATTCTGGCAGCCCCAATGACAATCGCCAAGGCGAAGCGTTACGAGCGCGACAGGTTTCAATCACGCTGGCTAATATGCCAACGACGCGGGTTCCTGCTTCGCTTCTTGTGCCTTGACTGAGTTTGCGTGCAATAACC
>JBKJLF010000150.1:0-3463 GCA_046597185.1 Burkholderiaceae bacterium
GTCAAAACCGCAGATCACCGCCCGATGAATGATGCAGGTTGTTGGTAGGGCAATTTCTAAAAATATAGATCATGACTAAATATTAAAAACGCAATCATTCAAATTGAGAATTGCTGGATGCGCTCGGGATTACTTGCCACCCAAATTTTGATACGTTTGCAGCAAAATCTGTATCATGCCATCCAAACTTGCCTTCCACGTTGCATGTAGTGCCACGTCTTCCTGCATAACTTCTGCCAATTCCGAGCGATCTGTCTCAAGCAAAACCACACGCAAACATTTCATTGCGCGCTTGACCAAATTACGCCGAGCCCCCGGCGTCAATTTATTTTCAAGTAATTTCAACGCTTCAAATTCATCAGGCTCAAGAATGGCTTCCCGCATCTGACTGGCATAAAGTTCAATGACTACAGCAGCGGCAATCACGGCAACGGCACATTCTGTGATTTCCAAATAGTCATCGCTATCACTGCTCAACACGCCATCAAATGCATCATTCAGTGCGACAATGGTGGGTTCTTCAACAAATTCACCCAACCAATCTGCTGCATCATCATTTTCTGCCGGTAACGCGCCCCATACGCTCATGATCGCACCTTGTATGCTTCGTGATTACCATTGATCACACGATCTATGATAATTTCAACTAGCAATTCTGGCCGATGACATACAGATTTAATATCTAGACCACGAACTTCTTCCAAAGTCGCCATACGAGTTTTACCTTTATGCGTAATATGTGGCTTGCCAAAAACAGTCCACTCATCAGTTTCTCTAACATAAAAAGTGGCTTGAGGCGGAACCCATGCACTTTCAGGATCAGCAAATGACTCTTCCCCGATCACCTTCCATTCGCCGCTTTTTATTGCGGAATCCGTACTGGCTTGGTAAATTACTATTTTATGTGAAACAACTTCGCTCAATTGCAGAATTTCGATTGAAATAATGTCATAAATCCCAAAATCGGCACCATTAAAAACTTTTGCGTATGCAAACTTGCCACTCCCCAATGGAATTGCAATTACACTACCGACAATATATTTCTGTTTCGTCGCTTTTGCCATCATCTACCTCCTTAAATAGTTAACCGACACCTTTCGATTTGGCACAATCTTTATAATCGTCCTTCTTTTTATTATTGGGGCCAACACCATTTATCTGTTTAACAGTGCTATATTTTTTTATCAATACTTGCTCAGCACCCCGCACAGCCGCATATGACTCAGTTTCAAAAATTGCCACAAGTTGTTTTACGTTTCGATGATGCCTTGCCAACCGGCGCTTTAGGATGTTATCAGTTAACTCATCTGCATCTCCACTTGCCCGCCCCACATATACGCCAATTTTTTTACCACTTTTTTTATCAAATTCATCAGCTTTATAAACCACATATTTTTTCTTCTTTTTATCCCTCTCGTGTTTGCAAGGATCTTTCTTTTTCTTCTTTGTCGGCTTGGTAGATTTCGTTTTCCCCTTATGCGGCTTCGGCGCAGTATTGCCCTTGGTCGGACTCCCCTTTTTCTTGACAACCTTGGCCGCAGTCTGCGTCACTTTCTTGGCAACCTGCTTCGTGCCTTCCTTGGCAACCTGCTTTACACCGGTTTTCACCGCTTCCTTGACCACGGTTTTGGCCACCTGCCGCACGATCACCCGTGCTGCAACGGCAACCCCGATCTCAATCACTGCCCATGCAATTAATGGTAATGGCATCTGGCTTACCCGTGATTATTAGTGGTGAAATCGTTATCACGACAAGCATTATAGCCTTCAATATATACATTCATCGACCAAGATTTGAAATAGCATTTGCCCTTGATCACCCCCGTCACGGCACCTTTTTTGAAGTTCTCGGTGGCCGGTTCGTTGCCGGTGCTGACTTTTAAAAACGACTTGTCGCGCTGCATGATTTCTTTTTTGTGAATAAAAACCGTGCGCGAGCCGTTGGTGGTGTCTTTGGCAAAGGCGGTGTTCGGGTACGGAATCGGTACGCCCACTTTGGCCGGATACGGCGGGCTGAAGCACACGTCCGGGAAATTGGCGATAGTTTTGCTGTCGCCTGCCTTGGCGACGACTTCGTGGCCGTTGGCAAATACTTTATGCCCCATGTTGTGCTACTTCTGCTTGATTTTGGCCGGATGGCCCGATTGCCTGGGCAAGATAAGCCTGGCTATATTGAAACGCCACCACCATGGCGCTGCGGCGGGCGTTGTCGGCACTGGCCAGTATCAACGCGGCGTTGCCGGGAATGTAGAATTTGCGCCGCGCTGCGAGCCACCAGGCCAATTGAATGCAACCAATCGCGCTGCCAGACCACGCAAAAGCGCTGTTTGTCCGGCTCCAGCAACAAGGTATCGGCGCGGCGCGCATATGTGCCAGGCACACCGTTTTTGTACTCGCAGCGCGCCGTCATGCCCAAATCGGGCAATGCAAAATCAAGCCGCCCCGATGGCGTGAGCGCAGGGTGAGTCAGGTTCAGCAGGCTTACGCTTTGCCCGCCGTGGAAGACATCGAGTTGCTGGTCTGCGGGTGCGCTCTGGAAATAACGCTCATCAAAATCAGTCGGTAAGAACGGGAAGATGTTTTCTTGCCAGTTGGCATCGTAAGTACCTGCATAGCAAGCGCGCTGCGCCCAATTGCGGCCAAGCGGCCCAAAACTCATTGGTGCATAGGCTTGGTTCGGGTGCAGCACTGGTTGGTGGTGCCTGTGTCAAGGTGCCATACGAAACCTCACAGAGCCGACACTCTTCGCTCCTCACACAAGGAACGACATTCAGTTTTTTAAAATCAATTACGACGTTGAGCTTACCAATGACAAAATTAACCACGCCATAATTTCAGGTCCTCCCGCATTGCATCCCACCGCCCCTTAGCAAATATAGTCACTCCTTTTGCAGAATCATCACGATGCTGGAATCCACTCAATGATATGCCGATATTTAGGAAAACCAAAAAACCATATGCAAAATATGGACGACCATCTATCTTCACAATCTTATCAATTACATCCTCTTCAGGCTCTGAGAAAATTTCAATTCCGGAAAAATTTAATTCTATTATATTACTACTAAATCCCATCTCGATCAAAGATGCCCCTTGTTTGCTGAAGATAGTCTGAAATCCACTTTCTCGCCGAAATTCCCGCAATTCACCATCATTATCGTCCAACTCAATGTCGTCTGGTTTACCGATCAAACTGGCAACAACAGGTGGCGACATTCCAAACTCCAACACTCCTAAACCTTTGTAAGGGTGAATTGTAAAGTTATTTGTCATGACTTTTTCCTCATTTTAAAATTTTATTTCTCTCAAGACACTTAAAATATTCAAGCATTTCCAATAATGCTTCATTATATTTACGCGGTTCTCCAACCTTGGCTGCAATTTTTCGCACATCTTTGATTTCTAACAATAACGTCTCACGCCATTTTTTTTGCTGCAAAAGATTTTCAATTTTCTTCCTGTA
>JBKJLF010000469.1:0-12381 GCA_046597185.1 Burkholderiaceae bacterium
CGAAGTCTTGCGTGAGACGTTTTACCAAAGTCGCGCCAAGAAGAGCAAAATTTTGGAGCGTTTGCAAGATCAAGTCAGCTTTAGCACCAAGGCCATGCAGCGGCTGGGTATAATTAAATTGCGCAAAAATGCTTCAATTATTGATACCGCGCATCAATATGAGTTGGATGAACTGGCCCCGTTTTACCGTTTCTTCAGCGCCATTTTAAGTAATGTAGGGCATACCGGTTTGAGCGAGCAAACCGTGAGCGTGGATACCATTTCGCGCCTGTTGGCCAGCAATGCGGCGGTGTTTGAGTTTGTGAAGGCGTTTATTCTGGAATGTGATGTAGGCATTGCGGATATGCGCATCATGGAATTTGTCAATAAAGACGGCGGGCAAGAGTTTTTCCCGCAGTTTATTCATATGGCCGATGATCAGGCGCATGGCATCAGTGATTTGATGGAATCATCCGGCACGCAGACGCTATTTAAAAATTTGGCGGCGTATAAATTGGCGCTCGATAGCGGTGCGCTGTTGATTATGGATGAAATCGATTTGAATTTGCATCCGCATATTTTGCCCAAGTTTTTACATTTGTTTTTGCAGCCGGAATTGAACCCGCACCATGCGCAATTACTGTTTTCGACCCATGATTCGGAGATTTTGAATCTGCTGGGGCGCTACCGGGTGGTGTTGGTGGCGAAGGAAGACAAAGAGAGTTATGCCTATCGCCTGGATGAAATTCCGGGGGATATTTTGCGTAATGATCGGCCAATTCGGCCTGCGTACAATGATGGCAAGATCGGCGGAGTACCCAAGGTATGAGCGGCAACAGCAAAAAGATGCGCTTTTTGGCGTCCCTGCCCTTGGCCAGTGTCGATTCGCCGGAGGATACTTTGGCGGCGCGCTGCAAGTTTAATTTTTCTTATTTTACGCAGCAAGAGGCGGGGCAGGATTTTGCCGATTGCGAGCAGCAACAATTGGCCAAGTTGTTGGACAAGCTGAAAGACTATTCGAAAGAACCGCTGGCCTATTGGAAGAATATGGCGGTGGGCAAGTCGGGTTCGGTGCTGGCGATTTATGGCGCGTTTCCGGGCAAGAGTGGTTTTACTCACCCCAAGCATGTGCCGCATCAGGCTTTGTGGGGGCGCTTTCGTCTGGATCATACGGCGCGTTTGATCGGGTTTGTGCTGCCGGCCGGGTGCCATGACCAAATCTCAGCGCAGGGGGTGCGCTTTGATTGCAATACCTTTTATGTGGTGTTTTTGGATCAGCAGCATTGTTTTTATCAGAATGAAGTGAAGTGACCTTACCATGACGAATCTGACGGCCACGCTGGCCCATACCCCGCCCTTCCCTACGCTCTACACGGCACGGCTGCGGCTGGTGCCTGTGGATGATGCGCATTTGGAAGGCATGTTTCGCCTTAACAGTGATCCGGCGGTCATGCGCTACATTACGGGCAAGCCGGATACGCGGGAGGACACGCTCGCGATGATCGAACGCAACAAGGCGCGCTGGGTGGAGAGTGGGTTTTCGTGGTGGAGTTTTTTCGAGGGTGATGATTTGATCGGTATTGGTTGCATTCAACATATGGAGCGTAATCCCAACAATCCGGTGGAACTGGGCTGGCGCATCCGGCAAGATAAATGGCGACAAGGTTTTGCCTTGGAAGCGGCACAGCGGATGGTGCAATTTGCTTTTGAAACGGTGGGGCTTGCGGCACTGGTTGCGGTGTGCCACCAGGAGAATGTGGGGTCGGCACGGGTGATGCAGCGCTTGGGTATGCAATTTCTGGAAACCCGGCAGTGGTATGGGATGGATGCGTATGTGTATCGGTTAGCCAAGGGTGAATGGTGGCGCAACATGGTGGGGCTGCGTTGACTACGCGGTGAGCGATTCAGGCTATCAGGAATGGGCTGGTTTGGCCCATGCGTGCCGAAAAAGCCACAGCCAATTCATACAAAACCACAACACTCCCCCAAGCCATCTTCCTCGCCTATGCCACCATCCGCAGCAAATAAACCCATTCCAACGCACCCATGCCACCTGGCAATGATAAACTGGCCATTCCCCCAATTCAACCAATCCCGCCAGGCCCACAATGAGCAAAAAATGGACCCGAGAAGTCGAAGATGTCGCCGAAGCCATGCGCAACGCGCGCGGGGGCTGCGTGTTTTTGATCGGCGCGGGTTGCTCACTGAGCGCGGGCATCCCCCTCGCGGGCCATTTTATTGCCGAAATTGAAAAAAGTTTCCCCAGCGCCTTCAAGCGCGCCAGCGACCCCAAAAACTATAACAGTGTGATGTCGCAACTCACCACCAGCCAACGCTCAGACTTACTCAACCACTACATCGAAAAAGCACGCATCAATTGGGCGCATTTGGCGCTGGCGCAATTGTTTCATCAACAAAAAATCGACCGCATTCTCACCGTGAATTTCGACCCGCTGATCATGCGCGCCTGCGCCCTGGTGGGCGACTTTCCGGCCATTTATGATTTGGCCACCGCCAGCAATTTTAATGAAAACCGCATCGCGCCACGCTCGGTGTTTTACATCAACGGCCAACACACCGGCTTTACCACCCTCAACGCCCAAGAAGAACTGGACCAACACCGCACCCGCTTGCGCCAGATTATCGATAACACCGGATCACGCCGCATCTGGGTGGTAGTGGGCTACAGCGGTGCCGCCGACCCGTTGCTGGCGCTGATGGCCGAGAAAAACACCCGCTTTGACAGCGGCTTGTTTTGGATAGGATACGAAGAAACGCCACCCGACGCACTACGCACCCAATTGCTGGAGCGCGACGACAAGGAAGCGTTTTACATCGGCCAGCAGGATGCGGATAAATTCATGACCGATCTGGCGCAACGGCTCGATTGCTTCCCGCCCGACTTACTGGCGCGCCCGTTCGACCATATCGAAGGCATCATCAAAAATATTGATTTTGATACCGGCGACATGCCGGGCCGCGCCATCAAAAAGAAATTGACCCGAAAAATCAGGCTGGCCAGGCTGCAAGATGCGAAAGATGCGTCGGTAACGGATTTTGACTGGAATAACGAGCTGCTAAAAGGAAATAATCAAGCGGTAGTGGATTGGTATCACCGCCTTTGCGCCACCCCAGGCGCAGACCAGCCGGAAACAGAACAAAAACGCGCCGCAATCTGGGCCTATATTCAAATCGGCAAAGCCTACAATAGCGAAGCCTTGACGCTGGTGGCCAATACCAATACCAATACCAATGAGCATGACAACGCCGCCCTGCTGGCCAAAGCGCGCGCCAAATGGCAGGCAGCCGGTGAACAATTCCAACACGCTGAGCAAATTGATGCAAGCCAACCCGAGGCCTTGGTGGAATGGGCTTGGGCGCTCACCGTACAAGCGCGCACCGTGGCACAAAGCGATATCGCCGCCGCTCGCAACCTGTGGCGTTTGGCCGGGGAAAAATGCCAACAAGCGCTCACGCTCAACCCCAATTTGCCGGGCGCGCTGAATAATTGGGGCCTGGCACTGGCCAAAGAAGCCGATGCCCTGGCCGCAAACGAGCTGGACACCGCACGCCAAAACTGGCAACTGGCGCGCGACAAGTTTCAGCAAGCGCTGGCACTGGACCCGACCATGTTTGAAGCGGCCAACAACCAGGGCGTGTGTTTTGACAGCGAAGCCGATGCCCTGGCCGAAATCAATTTACCCGCCGCCCACGCCAACTGGTGCCTGGCCTATGCGCAATACCAACTGGCCTTGCAAATCAAGCCAGACATGCATGAAGCGCTCAATAACTGGGGGGTAGCACTGGCCAGCGAAGCCGATGCCCTGGCCGATGAGGATACCGATAGCGCCAGCCAACACTGGCAACTCGCCGCCGAAAAATATCGCCAGGCACTGCTACTTAAACCCACGCTGGCAGGCACCATGGCCAATTTGGCGCGTAGCTTGCTGAAACAATACACCTGCCGGGTCGGCCTGCACGCCCATACCAGCGCCGCGCAACAAGCTTTACTGGATGAGGCACATGTCTTGTCGCTGCATGCCGAAAGCCTGGCCCCGGGCTTTGGCGCTTACAACCTGGCTTGCATTTTTGACCTGCAGGGCGACGACGACAATTCGCTCGAATGGTTTGAAAAAAGCCGCAGCACGGGCCGCGTCTACACCCGGCAATACATCGCCACCGGGCAAGAGTATGACACGGTGCATGACAATCCCACTTTTCAGGGCTGGTTTCAGTAATTTGTTTGTGCAACATCAATACTGGGTGCCCCCATTCCTATTGTTGCACGCACGCTAAACTTGGCCGAGAGTACGGTTAAAATTCATGTGCAAAGTATTTTACGCAAACTCAGCCTGTCCAGCCGGGTACAGGCGGCGGTGTTTGCGGTAGAACACGGCCTGTAAGGCCAGCCTGTAAGACGGCCCATTAACCCAATTGGCTGGAGAGGTTATCCAGCATGGCCTGGAAATCGCTGTCTTCCGGTTCCACCCGGTGCTCTGCCAGCAAGGCCGCCAATACGTCACGCAATTCATCGCCACCCAACTTCAGGCCAGCCCGGGCAGGTTCTTGCGCCGCTTTGCGTTCATCGGCCAAAAACAGGCAATAGGCCGTGTAGCCCAATACTTCGGCGCGGTCAATTTGGTCAGCCCGGATCAACAAGCTTTCCGGCGCAACGCAATGGTTTAAAGCCCGCTCAAACGCGGCCAGCGCGCCTTTGATTTCGGCTTGTTGCACGCCACGGTCCAACCAATGCGATTTGGCCTGTTTCACTTTACCAAGGCCCAATTTATTCAAGGCCTTGACCATGTGGCTGCGCACATTGGCGCTTTGATCTTTGCCAAAACGATTATCCAAATCATCGTAGGTGGCAATTTCTTCTTCGAAGCGCCCCAACTTGCCCAGTTTAAAGCCTTTGTTGAACAAGCCCTTGGCCACTTGTTCACGCACCGCAGGGGCGGTATCTTCTCCATAGCGATAATCGAGGTAACCGTAGATATTAATGGCTTCTTCAAACATGCCCAACTCGCCCAGGCTGATACCTTTGTTGAACAGGCCGATGGCAACTTGCTCGCGTACCTTGGGGTCGGGGTCCAGGCCAAATTGCTCATCCATTTCATCGTAAATGGCATTGGCTTCTTCGTCACGCTTGAGCGCGTCGAGCGTGAAGGCTTTGGCCATACGATATTTCACCTGGTCGCTCGACGGCGCCCTACCTGCATGGCTGACCGCCGTATCAAACGAAAGCAGCGCGGCCTGCAAATTACCGCTGTGGTAGTGCGCGGCACCACGTATATAATGTTCGTCGGCAGTGAAGTCTTTTTCCGCCTTGGATTTCAGGTTTTCATTGGCTTGCTGGACAAATTCGGAGGCCGCGTTGCTATCAGCATCATATTCGATCTGGCCGGACGGGTCTTTGGCATGCGAAGATTGCATGAACGCTTCCGCCTGGGCCTTGGCTGCCTGCATGGTTTTGGAGACATCCTGGGCCTCAAATAAAACCTGATGCGCCTGTTTGGCAATGCTTTCTTGCGCGGCCTCCGCCTTGGCCAGCAGTTTTTCAATTTCCTGCTCCAGATTGTGGGTTTTGGCGGAAAACCATTTCTTGGCCACGGCGCGCGCTTCTTTTTTGGCCCGGTCTTTGGTACTTAAATAAGTGGCATAGCTTGCCACAAACAGAATCACGGTGATGAAGATGGCGACAATGGCCACCATATTGCCAACCCAGGTGGTTTTATTGGCCAGCATGGTGGTAATAACACCAAATTGATACATCTCGCTATCAATATTGGCACGGGTTATCTCCCATTTGCCATGGTCTATGGTATTCGACGTTTTCAGCTCCTGTAATGCTTTTTCCAATTCGTCCACCCGCGCCTGCAAACGCGCCATGTCAACTGGCTCAGGCGTGGCTGGCGTCGATGCGGCTGCTGGCGCAGCAGGTGCGGCATGGCTCCATGGCATGCAAAGGGACAGACCCACAGCCAAACAAAACGCCAACCAAAATGTTAATCTCATTGCTTACTCCCTCAATACTTCAATTGCCCAGGTTTGGTATGCCGATATTGCATCATCATCGCACCATTTTCAGCAGCCAAGTATTCACCAGCCCTCAAAGCAAGTCAAGTAACTGCGAGAATGCGATGTTAGTCCCCCACACTACCATGAAAAATGCACACAGCTTGCCACAGATAATTATTTTATACAAAATAATGCCGATCCAGTTGTGGCGCAATCGCACCACTACTGTGGTTCAACCAGTACAATTGACTGTAATATCGAACATGTCGTATTTGGTCATCCATTCTCCAGCATGAAGGCAGGTCGCGCCCATGGACTTTTTTGTACTCAATGAGACCGTAGCACAATTGGAAGCCCAATTGCGCAGCGCAAGCGCCGGACAACGTCTGCCCTTGCTGCTACAACTGAGCTGGCACCTGCGCCAACGCAATACAGGGCGCGCCTTACAACTGGCCGAACAGGCACTGCAGTTGCTGGTTCACAGCCAATTAGCCCAGCCAGCAAAGCAAAGGATTGAACACCGCCTGGAATTGGTGCAGGGTGAAGTGGCGTGGCTGGCGGGGAATTTGGCGCGCGCCAAATCGCTTGGCGAACGCGCATTACGGGGCTTTATGGCGTTGGGCGACAAGGTTGGCCAGGCCGATGCGTATTTTTTGGCCGCCATGCGCGCCATGGATCAGGCCGATGGCACCCGCATCCGGCTTGCCTTACAACAATTTTCCCGGCTCCCGCCAGAATCGGACAGCGTCCGGCACCAGGTCGGGCACAGCGCACTGGCCCATTTTGCGCTGGAACGTGGCGCATTGAGTGCCGAGCAGCGCTCGCGCCAACAAGCCCTGGCGCAAACCCACGACCTCGACCCGGCGCTTCAAGCCTGGGTGCAGGCTTTTATGGCCGCCGATGCGCTGCTACTCAATGACTTTGCGCTGGCCTCACAATGCCATATGAAAGCGTATGAGTTGGCGCTTGCGAGTGGTCAACTACGGCGCGCAATGGATGCCTGCATTTCGGTTGGCGCGGCCTTGAGCCGTATCAACGAACATCATGTCGCACTGGAATGGATGCAGCGCGCCTTAATGCTGGCACGCCAGGCAAACTGGCCCATTTGCATTGGCAGTGCCTTGACCCAAACGGCTGAAATCATGCACCACTTGCAGCAGCAAGACGCTACATGGGATTTGTTGCAGGAAGCCTTGAGCGCTTTGACGCCGGTGGCCGGCTCCAGCCATTATGCGCTGGCGATGCGCTTGCGGGGCGAAATCGAACTGGAACGACACGAGTATCAAAACGCGCTGAACACCTTTCAACTGGTGGAACAACGCGCCAATGAGTTACACCACAGCGATTTGCATTGCCTGGCTCAACGCGGCCAAGCCCGTGCCTTGTCTCACCTTGGGCAAGGTTTGCTGGCGCAAAAAGCGGCCGAGGCGGCGCTTTCCAATGCGCGTCAACAACCATATTTGCAAATTCAGGCGCTGCAAGTGCTGGCCTGGCTACATAACCAACATCGCTTGCCTGCACCGTCCAGATTGGACATCAAGGCTGGCGCATCCTTGTATTACCTGCATCAGGCGCTGGCACTGGCTGAGAAAATCGAGAGTTACACAGCACCTGCTCAATTATTGGATGAGCTGGCGCAAGAATATGCCAAACAGGGCGACTTTGCCAAAGCCTGGCATTATGGCCAGCAAGCCAATGCCGCGCGGGAAAAAAATCTGACTCAGGAGGCCAACCGCCGCGCCCGTGCAGTACAAGTGAACCAACAAACCGAACGGGCGCGGCTTGAAACCGAACATCATCGCGCATTAGCCGAATCAGAGCGCCAGCGCGCAACGGTGTTACAAAAAACCACCGAAACGCTGGAGCGCCTGGGTGTGATCGGCCAGGAAATTACCGCCCAGCTCAATACCGACCGGGTGTTTCAGGTGTTAAACCGGCATATCCATCATTTACTCAATGTGGATGTGCTGGCGCTGTACCAACTGGATGAAAGCGGCACCACCTTGCACCCCACGTTTGGTCTGGTTGAGGGCCAATCACCACCGAGTGGCCGCATTCATTTATCGCACCCGGTGGCGCAGGCGGCTCTGTGCGCGCGCGAACGACATGAAATTTTAATCAATCATGATCCGGACGAAAGCGTCGCGCCAGTCAAGGGCCGCAATCAGGCGCACAGCGCATTATTTACCCCATTGTGTGTGGGCGAGCAATTGCTGGGGGTGATGATGATCCAGTCATTTCAGCGCTATGCGTATGGCGATCACGAGCAGCACGTATTTCGCACCCTGTGCTCGTATGGAGCGATTGCGCTGGCCAATGCCGACGCGCATCAGCAACTGGCCAGCACGCACGAACGCTTGCAGCAAACCCAACGCAAATTACTGTTGCAAGAAAAAATGGCCGGACTGGGCACGCTGACGGCGGGGGTGGCGCACGAAATCAATAATCCCACCAATTTTGTGCATGTGGCGGCGCAAAACCAGCAGGTAGATTTGAACCAGTTTGAAGCGTTTATGGGCAGTGTGATTGAAGCCGATGATGCGCCCGAGATTGTGCAAACCATACGCCAGTATTTTGCGCGTTTGCGCGACAATGTGGCCACCATGCAAAACGGCACCAATCGGATCAAGGGCATCGTCCAGGATTTGCGTGCTTTTACTCGTCTGGATCAAGCCGAAAAGCGCACTGTCCACATTTCGGAATGCCTGAGTTCGACCCTGAATCTGGTTCGCACCAGTTGGCTCGATCAAGTAGAATTTGTGACTGAATTCATCGACGACCCCGAGATTGAATGCTGGCCCGCCTTGCTCAACCAGGTTTTCATGAATTTACTGGTCAACGCCTGCCAGGCCATTGCCAGCGCGCGCCAGGCCGGGCAGTATGCCGACCCCGGGCACAAAGGCCGAATCACGATGCGCACTTATTACGACGCCAATCAATTAAGAATTGAGATTGCCGACAACGGTTGCGGTATGAGCATGGCATTACAAACCCGGATTCTGGAGCCGTTTTTTACCACCAAAACCGTGGGTGAAGGCACGGGTTTGGGCTTATCCATCACCTATGGCATTGTGACCCGGCATGCGGGCCATTTAAGCATTAGCTCCAGCCCTGGGGTGGGCAGTTGTTTTACCCTGAGTCTGCCGCTCAGTTTTGCCAACCCCGGCCCAACCAGCCCAGCCAATTGATCAGCCCGGCGCGCCGTAAGGATGGCATCAATCGGGCTGATTATTCATTCGGCATGGCATCCGGTATAGTTACCGCTCCGCCACCGCATCCACCACACACAGCGCTGTCATATTCACAATCCGCCGCACGGTCGCCGAAGGGGTGACGATATGCACTGGCTTGGCGCAGCCGAGCAAGATATTGCCAATCGCAATGCCGTTGCCGCTGGTGGTTTTCAACAGGTTGTAGGCGATATTGGCCGATTCAATATTGGGCATCACCAATAAATTGGCATCGCCCTTCAAGGTCGAATGCGGCATAATGGCGTGACGAAGCGACGAATCCAGCGCCGTATCGGCATGCATTTCTCCATCCACTTCCAAATGCGGCGCACGCGCCTGGATCAAGCCCAGCGCTTCGCGCATCTTTAATGCCGATTCGGTATTGCTGGAACCAAAATTCGAATGCGATAGCAAGGCCGCCCGTGGCATCAAACCAAAGCGCTGCATTTCTTCCGCCGCCATCAGGGTAATCTCGGCCACTTGCTCGGCAGTTGGATTGGTATTGATATGGGTGTCGGTCAGTGCGATTTGGCGCTCTGGCAGCAGTAACACATTCAATGCCGCATACACTTGCGCACCGGCCCGTTTGCCAATGACTTGATCGATATAATGCAAATGCAAATTGGGCGTGCCAAAGGTGCCGCAAATCATGCCGTCGGCATCGCCTTTATGGATCGCCATGGCACCAATCAGGGTGGTGCGCCGACGCATTTCGATTTTGGCGTATTGCTGGGTCACGCCTTTGCGCTCGGTCATTTGATGGTAAGTCTGCCAATAATCGCGGAAGCGTTCATCAAACTCGGGGTTGATGACATCAAAATCGACACCCAACTTTAAGCGCAAACCAAATTTGGTAATGCGCTGCTCCAGCACCTTGGGGCGGCCTATCAGGGTCGGCTTGGCAAGGCGCTCATCCACCACCACTTGCACCGCCCGCAATACGCGCTCTTCTTCGCCTTCGCAGAAGATGATGCGCTTGCGCTCAGGCGGTGCGGTTTTGGCGATTTCAAACAGCGGCTTCATGAAGGTGCCACTGCGGTAGACAAACTGTTGCAAACGATCCGCATAGGCGGCCAAATCGGCAATCGGACGCGATGCCACCCCCGATTCTTGCGCCGCCAAGGCCACGGCAGGCGCAATTTTAATCAACAGGCGCGGATCGAAGGGCATCGGAATCAAATATTCCGGCCCAAATGACAGATTATGAATGCCATAGGTGGTCGCCACGATATCCGATTGCTCGGCCCGCGCCAAATCGGCAATGGCACGCACCACCGCAATTTCCATCTCACGGGTAATGGTGGTGGCCCCGCAATCGAGCGCACCGCGGAAAATATAGGGAAAACACAGCACATTATTGACTTGATTCGGATAATCCGAACGCCCGGTCGCCACCACCGCATCGGGCCGCACCGCTTTCACTTCTTCCGGCAAAATTTCAGGTGTGGGGTTGGCCAGCGCCAGCACCAGGGGCCGCTCCGCCATTTTTTGCACCATCTCCGGCTTTAACACGCCACCCGCCGACAGGCCCAGGAAAATATCCGCATCAGGAATAATATCAGCCAGGCAGCGCGCGTCGGTTTCTTGCGCAAAGCGTTCTTTGTCGGGGTCCATCAATTCCACCCGGCCTTTATACACCATACCCGCTAAATCGGTCACAAAGATGTTTTCCAGCGGGAACCCTAAATCGACCAATAAATCCAGGCAAGCCAAGGCCGCCGCCCCGGCCCCGGAGACCACCATTTTGCATTGTTTGATGTCTTTACCCACCACCTGAATGCCGTTCAGGATGGCAGCCCCGACGATGATTGCGGTGCCATGTTGATCATCATGAAACACCGGGATTTTCATTTTGCCGCGCAATTTGCGCTCAATGTAAAAACATTCGGGGGCTTTGATGTCTTCCAGATTGATGCCGCCAAAAGTGGGTTCGAGCGCGGCGATGATGTCGATTAATTTATCCGGGTCTTGTTCGTTGATTTCAATATCAAACACATCAATACCGGCAAACTTTTTAAATAACACGCCCTTGCCTTCCATTACCGGTTTGGATGCCAGCGGACCAATATTTCCCAAACCCAATACCGCCGTGCCATTGGTAATCACCGCGACCAGGTTACCGCGCGCAGTGTAACGATAGACACTGCCCGGATCTTTCACAATTTCTTCACACGGTGCAGCGACCCCTGGCGAATAAGCCAGGGCCAAATCGCGTTGATTAGTGAGTTGCTTGGTGGGTGCAATACTAACTTTACCTGGCGTAGGAAATTCGTGATACTCCAAGGCTGCTTGCCGCAACTGTTGACGCAATTCCTTTTTTTGATCCAATGGCGAATTCATACCGAAAACCTTCCTGTGTAAGCCAATAAAAAATCTATATTTTTTAATTAAAACAAGTACTATTCAAGCGATATCGTAAGTAACGAATTTCCGTGACGCAATAATTTCTATTGAGAAATAGATTAAAATAAATTTTACAAATGACTATTTTTTAGGTATCATAACGGGTCTTGCAAGCCATTTTAACCAAATTACCCTGGGGAGTTTATCATCGTACCACCCAAGTTAGATCAATTGAGCAATACCCACGACAATCTCGAATGGGCGTTTGCCGGCGAATCCATGGCGCACATCAAATATTTATACTTTGCCAAACGCGCGCGTGAAGCGGGTGCCGTCGATATCGCTGAGGTTTTCGAAAAAATCGCTGCCAATGAAGTGCAGCGCGCGTTTGCTCATTTGGATTTACTGTATCCTCGGGCGCAAACGCCCCCTACCCGTTCACTCGAAATCGCGCTGGCCAAAGAAACCGAGGAGTATGCAGAAATTTATCCACAATTTCGCACCTTGGCCTCACAAGAAGGCAATTTGGCCGCCATGGCCGATTTTGACGAACAAATCGAAGAATCACGCCAGCACGCCAGCGATTTCCGCGAGCTACTGGAAGCACACGCTCGGCGCTATGCTGCTTTACTTAAACGACAACCCAAATCCACCATTCAGTCGCCCGACGACTTGCTGGAGGCCTGAGGTTTGGCGTTCAAGGTCGCCTGCATCATGCCAAATACTGAAAAGCTTGTTCAATGTCATCCATCAAATCCTGCACATCTTCAAGGCCAATATTAAAGCGTAGCAATTGGCCTTGATGATGCCA
>JBKJLF010000513.1:0-5588 GCA_046597185.1 Burkholderiaceae bacterium
CATCCTGCACATGGTGCAGCGCAACAAATTTAAGTTTTTTGCGCCACCCCATGTAGTCGATTAAAGTCGCAAATACCACACGCCGCAAGCCTCTAGCCCTGCTATCTTCACGCAACACTTGTTGCATCTCTGCATATCGTTGCGAACCCAACACCAACATCACCGCTTGCGAACTGGCAATACGTTGCAAGAGCGTGGCTTGATCGAGGTTGGCATCCACCAACACTGCCACCGCACCCGCCTTTAAAATACCAAAATAGGCAATCAACCATTGTGGTGTATTTGGCAAGACCAGCATGACTCGCTCATTGGGTTGAATATGGCGTGCGATCAAGCCATGGGCGAAGCGGTTGGCCAAACGATCAAGCTCGCGCCAACTGATATTGCTGCCAAAATACGACACGGCGCTCAGCTTGCCGAAACGACGGGCTGTGGTTTCAAGCAAGCGCGGCAAGGCCACGGTCGGCAATTTAATCCGATACGGTGTGCGCGCATCGTAATATTTCACCCAGGGTCGCTCGACTTCGAGTTGTTTGCGTACCTGTCGTTTGGTGGCTTTTTGCAAAGCACGCACTTCCGCCAGCGCAACCGGGTCAAGTTGCGCTGATAAAAAGCGCTCAATGGTGCGATTGACTGCGTCTGGGCGCTCCACCATGACCTGGTGTGCCGACACCGGAACAATCACTTGTTCTGCATCGGGAATCAGTTTTGCCACTTCAGTATAGGACTCTGCCGCAAACAAAATATCGCGCTGCCCCAAAATAACCAGACTGGGCACCTTAATATTGCGTAAATACGCCGTGCCATCCCAATTCATCAAGGCATTTTTGTTTTGCAAATACACCACATGGGCTGGAGGATACATTTTGGCGGCATTAAACCCGACCCAGGGCAATAATTCGCGGATTGCGGTTAAAAAGCGCGGCGGCAAACGCAAAAACATGCGTCCCAGCAAGCGCAAGCGAAATTGCACCGCTGAGGCAATAATCACCAGTGCCGAAACCCGCTGTGGATGCTTATTCACAAAGTAAGCCGCCAGTGCGCCGCCAAAGGAATGGCTGATCATGATAAATTGCTGCGGCACGCGCAGGGCCAGCAGTGCGGCTTCGAGATCGGCCACCAATTCGGGCACATCATAATGCCCACCTTCGGCTTCGGTGGGGGCGTCGGTATAGCCATGACCGCGTAAATCGAGCGCGATGACGCGGTAATCGGCCTGAAACTGTTCCAGCTGGTATTCCCAATACGCGGCGCGGCCGCCAAATCCATGCACAAACACCATGGTCGGGGCGATATATTTATCGCCAGTAGACGGGCCAGCTTCGACCACGCTCATTTCCAGCGCGATTTTGCCTGCCACGCGATTGGGCAATTTCAAAGTCTGGCGGTGTAAGTCAACATCAAATCGCATGAAATTCCCAAGGTTTACAACACGACTATTTTTACAACACGACTATTTTTACAACACGATTATCCCAGCGGCTCCAAATCCAATTCGCTTGCGCGCTTTGATCGTGACTGAGTGTTACTTGATCTGCGCACTTCTCTGGCCAGATCACACAAAAACAGGATATCCCGATACACACCCAATTCAAAACCTTCACGCGCACCGTCGCGGTCATCCAACAACAAGCTTTCGAGGAAAGGAATCATTTCATCGGTCTGCCACAGCATTTCCACCCGCGCCATCAAGGAACCCATGGCTTCGAGTCCAATGCTTTGCTGGGCATTATCGTAATCTTCCCAGTCGGGAATTTTGCCATTGAAAAAGCGTTGAAATTGTCGTTGCAAGCTAATGTATTGCTCATTTTGTTCGGTTTGGTGATACAAATCGAATAACAACAACCAAGGCAAAGGCGAACTGCCTTGATCGGAAATCGTATATTGCTCCAATAAGCGAATTGCACTATCAATTTTGTTAAGCGAAATCCAAAATTCTGCCTCATACATCACATCGTTTAACTCTTCCACTTTCGGCATTTCGGTCGAGGTAGCGTAATCGATGGAATTGCGAAAATGCAAAGGTGGTAGCAGTGGTGTTGCATTAGCGGTGTCAGGCTGGGCGTTTTTTTCCAATTTGACTGGCTTACCTTGTTCAGCCTGGATTTGTTCGGCCAGCGCAAAATCAAAGCTCGCCTCATCTGCATCGGGCGCTACCACTGGCCCCACCGCTTCGAGCGCAGGCGCAACGACTGTGTCATGCGGGCGGAACACTTCTTTACGTGCCGATTTACCCTTGCCATTGGCTGCTGGCGCTTTGGTGGGCGCTGTAATGGACACGTTTGCTTCGGGTATTGGCTCATTCCCTACACTATCGGCTACCAGCCCGAGCGATGGCTCAACATGCCCGATGGCCGATTGCGGCGTATTGGTCTCCCCAGTTAATGATAGCCGGGCCTGAGCGGAACGCAATTGCAGCAGGCGCCACAATAACAAGACAATCCCCAGCAAACAAACCAACAACAACACCGCCAAACCCAGCAGCCATTGCTGGGTGCGGTTATCAACCCGGTTCGAGACCGGGCCATGCGTATTGGTCACAGGTAGCGCAGCCGCTGGCGCTGCCGATACCGCAGCCTCGGCTAGTGTGGCAGGTTCTGCCGCCGCCGTTGCGGCGGAATGCTCATTTTGTTTTAACTGTGCCAGCTCAGCTTCCATGGCGAGAATTTGCTTTTGCATCAGCTTTAACTCGGTCCGCCCCAGCTCAAGAAACACCGCTTGATTTTGTTGTTGGCGCACGGTATCTGAAAATGCTTCCTGTGCTGCACTCGCGACAGGAGTGGTGTCATTGCGCAAACGGCGGCTCAGTTGCAATGGCAATCGACGATCATCACTTGTGCCCGTGTGCGCGCTATTGGTCTGCGGGCCAAGCAGCAGCGCACCGTTTAAATCACTGGCTTCGAGTTTGAGTACATTACGTGCCCGGCGTTTGGATTCCCGGCTTAACCGCCGCGTCAAGCCAGCGCCAGCGTCGCTACTGGCGACATGCCGCGAGCTGCTTGATGATGACTTCGATAATGACTTGGATGATACCCTGGACGGTGAGGACGACGACGATGCTGCTGCTGCTGCTGCTGCTGCTGCTGATGATGATGAGGCCGAGGTTGAACTTGATCCTGTCGCGGTTGGGGTACGCGCCGGGCTGGTGCTTTCAAGCGGATCGAGCAAAACTGGATAATTGCGACTGATCTGGTTTTCACAAGTCACTTCCAACTGCACCGTCAACGCGGGTTCATCAATACTAAGATGGCTGCTCAAAAGCAAGGCAGGCAAACCCGCTTCATGGCCCAAACTCACGCGCAGGGGAGAAATCAAAGCGCCATCCAAATTCAGCACACGCGCTTTGACGCACACTTGCAATAAGGCCTCGGCCTGCTCCCCTAAAATGGGAATACTGGCACGCAATGGTTGCCCCAGGTTCGATTGCACCCGCAAATCCCCCAAACCCAAGGCGCGCGCCCAAGGCGCACCGAAACAGCATAAAAGCAAGGCGCAATAACCCAACCACCGCACCGGGGTGCGGGAGATTTTGCGCTTGGCTCCGGCTAATACGCCTGTTATTGCCAACATGTCCCTCTCATCCATCACGAATTTAGTTTTTCTCAACCTGCACCAAAACATCATAAAAAGTCGGCGCATTACCCATATCGGTCAATTTTTGGCTGGTGACTTCATTGGCATTTTTGCCGTCACTGGCCATTTTTTTCCACCAAATCGACAAGCCTACCACCAAGCCGGGTCGAGCGTTCTCAGTAATTCGTACTTTCGCTACAAAACTGCCGCGATCATTAAAAATACGCACCTTGTCACCGACATGAATACCACGTTGTGCCGCATCATGCGGATGCATATCCAGATGCGGCTCGCCCTCGACTGCGCGCAAGCTAGTCACATTGACAAAAGTACTATTGAGAAAATTTCGGGCTGGCGGAGAAATCATGGCCAGCGGATATTTCGCCGCCAAGGCCGGATTACTGGCCACCGATTCATAAGGGGGAATATAGGTTGGCAAAGGGTCGAGCCCCGCCTCTTGCATGCGCGCACAAAAAAATTCGCACTTGCCTGATGGCGTAGGAAAATTACCCGTGGCAAACGGTGCGGTGACGGCATTTAATTTTTGCCAACCTTTACGTTTCAAACCACCCCAATCAAAATGAATCGCGCGCACATGGCTGGCGTCAAACGCCTGGGCTGCGATTTGATCATCGGTTTCATAGAAACAGGCATCGTCAAAACCCATGCGCTGCGCGATCAGGCGGAAAATCTCGGTATTCGGTTTCGATTCGCCGAGCGGTAGAATGGCCGGGTTATTGGCCATCATATAAGTATGGCCGTAGGCAAAGTGTATGTCGTGATGCTCCAGTTGGGTGGTTGCGGGTAGCAATATATCGGCGTAATCAGCGGTATCGGTTTGAAAATGCTCCAGCACCACGGTGAACAAGTCTTCGCGCGCGAAGCCTTGCATCACCTTGTCCGACTCCGGCGCAATTGCCACCGGGTTGGAATTGTAGACGATAATCGCTTCAATTTGGGGGCCAAATTCAGGTGAAGCAGGGCGCAATAAATCATCGCCGATGGTGGACATATTAATGGTGCGCGGCCGCTCGACTGGCATCAGATCGGGCCGTTGCAAGGCACTAAAGTTACGTGGAAAGGTATCGGAGGTAGAAAACAGCATGCCGCCAGCCGCATGCCGCCAGGCCCCCACCAAAGCTGGCAGGCACGCAATATTGCGCACCCCCATGCCACCGCCATGTGCGCGCTGCATGCCATAGTTGGCGCGAATCAGCACGGGCAAACCCTGCATCGCGGTTTCGCCATACAAACGGGCCAAATCCAGCACTTCATCCACGCTGATGCCGCACACTTCCGCCACCCGCTGCGGCGGCCATTGTTTGACGCGCTCTTTCATTTGATCAAAGCCCAGGGTAAACTCGGCCACGTATTCGTGATCGATCCAGTCTTCACCGATCAACACATGCATCATGCCCAAAGCCAGGGCTGCGTCGGTGCCGGGTAAAATGGCGATATGTTGATGACATTTTTGCGCACTCAGGGAGCGATACGGGTCAATCGCAATAATGGTGGCCCCGGCCCGTTTGGCTTCTTGCACCCGAGTCCAAAAATGCAGGCTCGACGCAATCGGATTACTGCCCCAAATGATAATCAGCTTGGCATGGTCAACCTGTTCCAGATCGGTACCGATACGTGCGCCGATGGTGTAGCGATAACCCGCGCCGCCTGCCGAGGCGCAAATGGTGCGTTCCAATTGCGAAGCGCCCAGGCGATGAAAAAAACGCGATGACATTGAATCACCCTGTACCAGCCCCATGGTGCCTGCGTAGCTGTAGGGGAGAATCGCCTGGGGTACGCGGCGGTAAATGTCGCCCAGCCGGGTGGCGATGGTATCGAGCGCTTCTTGCCAACTGATACGTTCGAACTTGCCTTCACCTTTTTTGCCGATTCGGCGCATCGGGTACAACAAGCGATCAGGATGATAGGTGCGCTCGGTATAGCGCGCCACCTTGGTACACAATACCCCCGAAGTGGGTGGATTATCCGGGTCACCGCGCACGGCGGTGGCCACG
>JBKJLF010000572.1:0-20890 GCA_046597185.1 Burkholderiaceae bacterium
GACCACTTCCCGCAGTCGATACCGCATGCAGCCGCATCAGCGATACCGGTTCGGTGGTGGTTGGCTCCGGCGTGCCCGGCGACCCATCCCTGCCTGAACCCGCTTCCGGCTACCGACTCGGCATTGCGCCTGTGTATGCCAAAACTTATATGGTGGTCAGCGCCAACCCGCTCGCTTCCAAGGCCGGGTGCGATATTCTTAAAGCAGGCGGTTCCGCCGTCGATGCCGCCATTGCGGTGCAAGCCGTACTTGGCCTGGTGGAACCACAATCGTCGGGCCTGGGTGGCGGTGCGTTTATGTTGCATTACAATGCCCAAACCAAACAAGTGCAATCCTATGACGGACGCGAAACCGCACCCGCTGCCGCAACCGAAGATTACCTACGCTACATCAGCAGCAGCAACCATGCGCCACCCTTGCCCGCAGTGGGCACCCCCGCGTTTGCCGGCGTGCGCGCCAGTGGCCGCTCAATCGGCACGCCCGGCGTTATGCGTATGTTGGAGTTGGCCTACCGCGACAATGGCAAATTGGCCTGGGGCAGTATGTTCCAATCCGCCATCAGGCTCTCGCAAGACGGCTTTAAAATCAGTGGCCGCCTGGCCGACGCCATCGCACTCAACCGCACCAACTTATTGCAAGACAGCGAAGCCACCGCCTATTTTTTAAACCCCGACCTGTCCCCCAAAACCCTGGGCACCGTGCTGAAAAACCCCGATTACGCCCAAACCCTGGGCGCGATTGTGCGAAACGGTGCCGATGCCATGTATACCGGCCCCATCGCCCGCGCCATCGTCGATAAAATCCACGCCACCAGCAGCGGCGGCACTACCCTCAGCGCCATCACACCCGGTTTAACCGAATTGTCCGATCTGGCCAATTATTCGGCCAAGCGGCGTGAAGCCATCTGCCGCACCTACCGCAGCTACTGGGTGTGCGGCATGCCTCCGCCGTCGTCAGGCGGCTTGGCTGTAGCGCAAACCCTGGGCATTTTGGAAAAATTTAATATGGCCAGCTATGCCCCCGCCGCCCTTGATTTGTATGGCGGCAAACCGAATGTGACGGGTGTGCATTTGATCAGCGAAGCCGAACGCCTGGCCTATGCCGACCGCAATAAATATGTGGCCGATACCGATTTTGTGCCCCTGCCGGGCGGCAGCCCGAGCGCCATGCTGGACAAAAACTACCTGCTCTCGCGCGCCAATTTAATCCGCATGGATAAAAGCATGGGTACGGCCAGCCCCGGCGTGTTTACCAATACGCCAGCACGTGGCTTGAGCATCGCCGAAGGTCGTGGCACCACCCATATTTCCATCGTCGATAAAGATGGCAATGCCGTGGTGATGACGACCACGGTAGAAAGTTCGATGGGCTCGTTTCATATGACACGCGGCTTTTTGTTGAACAACCAATTGACCGATTTCAGCTTCGACCCGTCGGACGCCGCCGGCCCCATCGCCAACAAGGTGGAAGCCTTGAAACGGCCGCGCAGTTCGATGGCTCCAACCCTGGTGTTCAAGCAAGACAGTGATGGCCAGCCGGGTGATTTTGTGATGGCAACTGGCTCGCCCGGCGGCGCGACGATTATTCAGTTTGTGGTAAAAACCCTGGTCGGCGCATTGGACTGGAATTTGAATGCGCAACAAGCCACGTCCATGGTGAATTTTGGTGCCGCCAACAGCCCCACCACCAATGTGGGCGGTGAACACCCGAATATCAAAACCGGTACGCCAGAGAACCCCTTGGTAGCCGGTTTAAAAGCACTGAGCCATACCGTGAATACGGCAGCGCAATCGAGCGGGGTCAGCACCATTATGAAAACCCAAGTCAACAATGCCCCGGTATTGGTGGGCGGTGCCGATCCACGGCGTGAGGGCCTGGCCCTGGGCGATGGTTTTACGCCTTGATGTAGTAAAGCTATCTGGTGCCGAACCGACTTATACTACAGGTCTATACCACAGGTCTATACCACAGGCCAGCGCCGAATCGGCACCAGATTATTCGGCATATTGATGCTGGAAATGGCATGCAGTGTATTTTGTTCCTGATTCCACAGCGGATCATCCAGATTTTCAAACGCCTGCTTCAACCGTGCACCCCATAGCTTGCGGATTTCGTTGAAGTAGGCATTGTTTTCATCGATATTGACGAAGTGATTCACGGAGAGGCTATTGGCTTCGTACACCAATAAATCCAGCGGCAAACCGACCGAAATATTCGAGCGCAAAGTAGAATCCATCGAAATGAGCGCGCATTTGGCCGCTTCATTGAGCGAGGTTTTCGGGTTGATGACCCGATCAATAATCGGTCTGCCGTATTTCGATTCGCCAATCTGAAAATACGGGTTTTCGCCATGCGATTCTATAAAATTGCCGGGCGAATAAAATTGGAACAGGCGACAATTCTCGTCCCGGATTTGGCCACCAAAAATAATGCCAATTTCAAAGGGAATATTAAAGGTATTGAGTGAGGTGGCGTCCTTTTGATACACCTGCCGAATCGCTTCACCAATCACTTCCGCCGCTTCAAACATCGAGCGCGCATTCCAGATGGTGCGACCACTGCCGGGCGCTTGTTCCGATACAATATTGAGCACCGATTGCGAAATCGACAGATTGCCCGAAGTCATCAAGGTCATGACACGCTCGCCCGTGACTTCAAATACCGTCATCTTGCGAAACGTGCCAATATGATCCACCCCGGCATTGGTGCGCGAGTCCGATAAAAACACCAAACCCGCATCCAGCAACATCGCTACGCAATAAGTCATTATCTGCTCCCAAGACTAAAAGAATAATGATCTTACCCTAAAGCTTGGCCGCCATGTTGTACCATCGCTGTCACGTTGTTGCAAGCCGTCAGCTATTTTCTCAACTGTTGTTCTCGACTAACGGCACCAAAAAGTCTTGGCTGATGCGGTTGCCCAGATCAAAGATTTGTTCAAAGAAACGTTCCAAATAGCCATGCAAGCCCGCCTCCAATACCTCTTCGATGCGATTAAACTGGAGTTCGGCCAGCATTTTACCCGCCAGCCGTTCGGTGTCGGCCGACGATCTATTGCTCAATTCCTTTAAATTGATTAATACCGCACCCATACAGGCATGCAGTGAACGCGGCATGTCGGCGCGCAATATCAATAATTCGGCCACGCGTTTGGGCGTGATCACGTCGCGGTAGACTTTGCGATACACTTCAAAGGCGGAAACCGAACGTAAAATGGCCGCCCAGTAATAATAATCGTCGGCCTTTTCTTGTTCGTTGACTTCGCCTTTGTCCGCGCCATGGAATTTGATGTCGAGCATGCGCGCGGTATTGTCGGCCCGTTCCAAAAAGTTGCCCAGCCGAATAAAGGAAAATGCTTCGTCACGCAACATGGTGCCCATGCCGACCCCGCGTGACAGATGCGAGCGATATTTCACCCATTCAAAGAAATTGCTCGGGTCTTCTTTCAAAACCGTGCTTTGCAGCAGCGTTTTTAACTCCAACCAGGTGGCATTGTGGGTTTCCCACACTTCGGTGGTAAGCGTACCACGCACGGCACGCGCATTTTCACGCGCGGCAGTCAGGCAAGTCACAATCGAGGACGGGTTGTTCGGGTCGCGCACCATGAAGTCAATTACGTCGGCAGCAAGCACGACGGGATATTTTTTGTCATAGACAGCCTGTAGTTCAGAAATACCCAACACCGCGCGCCAGCCCTGCTCGGCGCTTTCTTCCGATTGCGGTAGCAGCGCGGTTTGAAACGTCACATCCAGCATGCGAGCGATGTTTTCGGCACGCTCGGTATAGCGGGCCATCCAGAATAAGTGATCGGCGGTACGACTGAGCATATTATTTCTCCAAAATCCAGGTGTCTTTGGTGCCGCCCCCTTGGGATGAGTTGACGACCAGTGAGCCGCCTTTTAAGGCAACCCTTGTTAAGCCGCCCGGCACCATTGAAACGGTTTTGCCGGACAAGACGAAGGGGCGTAAATCGATGTGGCGCGGGGCAATACCCGATTCCACCCAGGTTGGGCAGTGCGACAGGGCCAGCGTCGGCTGGGCAATATACGTTTCCGGCTTGGCAATGATGCGTTCGCGGAATTGTTCAATTTCTTCCGTGGTCGAGGCCGGGCCAACCAACATGCCATATCCACCCGCACCATGTACTTCCTTGACCACCAGTTGCGCCAAATTGGCCAGCACATAGCTGAGATCCTGTTTTTTGCGGCATTGGTAAGTGGGCACGTTTTTGAGTATCGGTTCTTCCGATAAGTAAAAACGGATCATGTCCGGCACAAACGGATAGATCGATTTATCATCCGCCACACCGGTGCCGATGGCATTGGCCAGCGTGACGCGGCCGGCGCGGTAGGCTTCCAGCAAACCGGGTACGCCCAGCGAGGAATCGGCACGGAAAGCGAGCGGGTCGAGGAAGTCGTCATCAATGCGGCGGTAGATCACGTCTACCCGCTGCGGCCCACGTGTGGTGCGCATATACACGGTGTGGTCTTTGACGAATAAATCTTGCCCTTCAACCAGTTCCACCCCCATTTGCTGGGCCAGGAAGGCGTGTTCAAAGTAGGCCGAGTTATACATGCCAGGGGTGAGCAAGACCACGGTCGGGTCATCCACCCCCATCGGGGCCACCGAGCGCAAATTGTCGAGCAGGAGGTCGGGGAAGTGCGCCACCGGTGCCACTTTATTGCGCGCAAATAGTTCGGGAAATAGCCGCATCATCATCTTGCGGTCTTCCAGCATATACGAGACACCCGAGGGCACGCGCAAATTGTCTTCGAGCACGTAAAAGTCGTCGCTATGGCCTTCGAAATTGGCGCGCACCAGGTCAATACCCGCAATATGCGAATAGATTTGCGATGGCACTTTCACGCCCATCATTTCGGGACGATACTGGGCATTGTTGAGGATTTGTTCAGCCGGGATCAAACCTTCCGCAATGATTTTTTTGTCATGATAAATATCGTGCAAAAACATATTCAAGGCTTGCACCCGCTGCGCCAGACCTTTTTCCAGCGTGCTCCATTCCTGCGCCGGAATGATGCGCGGGATGATGTCGAACGGGATCAGGCGCTCGGTGCCGGCATCATTGCCATATACGGCAAAGGTAATGCCAACCCGGCGAAAGATTAAATCCGCTTCGGCCCGTTTCTTGGCCAAACTGTCTTCGGATTGCTGGGCTAACCATGCGGCAAACTCGCGGTAGTGTTTGCGCGGAACGCTTGCAGCAGGGGTATTGCTGGCGGGGTCGGCTGGTGCTTCGGCATTCATTGCTGAATACATCTCATTGAAAAATTCAGGCATGGCAGGTCTCAGGTTGGGTAGGTTAAATCAAGCTGATTGGTTTTGGGAAAAAACGAGCCCGGTATTGCTGGCATTTGAAGCAAATTGCATGCCAATTCTTGGGTCGTTGGGTAAAAGCGGTGTGACGGTAACGCTGACTTTCAATTGTTGTTCGCCGCCGCCCAGAATCACGCCACGCATCGGCGTGACATCGAAAAAGTCGCGCCCCCAGCCCACGGTGATGTGCTCATCTTGCACCAGGCAATGGTTGGTCGGGTCGAAATCGACCCAGCCAAAGCCGGCGCAATACACCGAAACCCAGGCGTGTGAGGCATCGGCCCCAATCAGGCGTTCATGGCCGGGGGCAGGGGTGGTGAGAATGTAGCCGCTGACATAACGGCAGGCAATGCCCAGCGTGCGCAGGCAACCTATCATCAAATGGGCAAAATCCTGGCATACCCCACGGCGCAGACGCAATACTTCCGATAAGGGGGTGGAAATGGTGGTGGCGCTGCCATCGAATTTAAAATCGTTAAAGATGCGATAGGTGAGCGCGAGCGCCGCGTCCAGCAAGGGGCGACCGGGTGTGAAGCAGGGCGCGGCATAATCGGCCAGATCGGTGCTGCAAATGACATGCGGTGATTCGTACAGGTATTGCGAAATCTCACGCGAGGTGGCGGCGGAACATTGTTCCAGGCTGTCACGCTTGGCTTCCCAGGGCATGGAGTCATTGATTTGCGCCAGACTTAAGCGTGGTTGCAGGCGGATTACGGATTCGGCGCGCACCTTGAGTTCCTGGTGGGGCCGGGTAATAGTGACACGTTTGCTTAAATTGCCAAAAAAATTGATCCGTTCAGAGTCATCGTTGGGTAGCGGATCAATGGTAATGCGATGCGACAAGGTGGTTTGATAATCAAAATCGCGCGGCGTCATATGCAGTAATTGCTGCGATAAATTGACGTTGCGCTGATAGGTATAGTCGGTGTCGTGCAAGATATGGTAAAGCGTTGCAGTGGAAACCGGAGCATAAGCGGGAACCGAAGCGGGGGATGTGAGGTTCATGGTATGCCCGTCCCATAATTATTGGCCCTGAGGTCGCGTTGCTGTTCGACCGGATCCAGTTCGGTATTGCTAAAAAAGCGCCGTTCGATGCGTTCGGAAATGGTGGTGCTGGCCTGCATGATTTGCGCCAGCAAGGCCAATAGCGTTGCGCTGTCGTGGCGTAAGTCGGCTTGCGGCTGCAGATTGCGCAGCGCGTCAAGTACCGGAATTAAGACTTCAATGCTATACGAGCTGGGTAAATGGTAAAGATATTTACGCAAACCTTTCAATTGAAATATCACCGAGCGCGGGTTGGTTTCATCGCGCATTAATAAATCGAGAATCGGCAACCACTCCGGCTTGGCCATATAGCGCGAACGATAGGTGACGCTGCTATCGGCCAATTCCAGCAGCCATTCGAGTTGGCCATCGGACGGCATGGCGAGCGCGGCTTGGACATTGCGGGTTAAAAATTGCAGGCGCTCAATCCAACGACCAATCGACAAAAAGCGCCAACCCAGGTCGCGTGTCATACCATCGAGTGCAAAGCCGGTCAGCGTCATGATCGAGGTGGCGGCGTCATCGAGTAAGATTAATGCATCGGCCAATAAAGGTTTTTGCACTGCATTATCCACTTGTTGTATCATTTGATTAAGCTTGCGCCAGTTATCCAGTGAGAGACGTTCACGCAAATGAAAGGCGACGCCAAATAAATCGCGCAGCGATGACGCAAAGCCCGGCGTATTGGCTTTTACCACGCTGGTAATGAGGGCGCTTTCGATTTGTTCGGGCGTTAAGGCGGCCAATGGGGTGGGGCTACCGTTGGCTTGCCAGTGGCTGATCAAACCAGCACTTTGGCACAGTTTGGACAGGCTTAACCATTCAGCACCACGCGGTTCGTCGCTGGCATGCAAGCGGTTTTCCAAGGTGGTGCGGGTTAAACGGGCGATGTTTTCACAACGTTCCAGATAGCGCCCAAACCAGAAGAAATTATCCACCACGCGCGATGAGAGGTGGGCGTCACCCCGGCTGAGGGCGTCACTGGTGGTGGCGTGGTGCAGCAAATGTTGCGGCGTGGTTTTACCGCGCGCGGGCACCCAAACGTCTTTGCTGGCGTTGCCGCGCTGCATATTGATGATGCGCGCATCCGGGCCACTGGCCACCCGGGCCAAACCGCCGGGCATAATTTGGTAGCCGGTCGGGGTGGCGCAGGCAAACACGCGCAAGCCGATATTGGCGTTGCCCAGCTTCAAGCCTTGCTCGTTGGTCCAAACCGGCGTGGACGACATTTCCAATACCCGTTGCGCTACATAGTTTTGCGGGCGTAGCCGCATTTTGGCAATAAAGGCGGCGCGTTGTTCCGGGTTCAGGTCTGCACCAAACGTCGGGGCCTGGCGTTGCTGCGGAAAGCTGGGTTTGATGACTAATTGATCAAATTGAGCTATGCTTTGCTCTAATGCGTCTGGTTGGCCGCACCACCATGTGTCGATTGAGGGCATTAAGAGGCTTTGCCCCATCACGCGTTGACACAGTTGGGGCAAGAAGCCATACACGGCACCGGATTCCAGCACATTTGCGCCCAAATTATTGGCGATCAGGACATTGCCACGGCGCGCCGCTTCGGTTAATCCCACCACGCCAATCGAGGAATCGGAGCGCAGCTCCAGCGGGTCGCAATAATCATCATCGAGGCGGCGCAAAATAACATGCACCCGTTGCAAACCGGACAGGGTCTTCATCCATACCATGCCATCGCGCACGGTTAAATCGCTCCCTTCCACCAGGGGGAAGCCCAGGTGGCGCGCCAGATACGATTGTTCATAATAGGTTTCGTTATACGGGCCGGGCGTCAGTAACACCATCAGGGGTGTTTCACTGGGTTTGAGTTGGGCACCTGATCCGGCGCATTGGCGGCCCCAATAATCGAGGCTGTCACGCAGGGTGGCAAAAAACGCGTCCAGATCCTTGATTTTGAGTTCGCGGAACAAGTCCGGGAAGGCGCGAGAAATAATTTGACGGTTTTCCAGCGCATACGCAGAACCGGAAGGCGCTTGCGTGCGATCCGTCACCACTTGCCAGCGCCCATCCGGGCCACGCGCCAGATCGGCGGCGTAGGTGTGCAGGGCAATTCCATCCAGCGCGCGAATGCCGTGGCAGGGGCGTAAAAAACCGCCATTGCCATACACCAGGCCCGCCGGCAACAAGCCTTCGCTCATTAAAGTTTGTGGGCCGTAGATATCCAGCAGGAGATGATTGAGCAGGCTCACCCGTTGAATCACCGCTTCTTCAATGGTTTGCCATTCATCGCGCGCAATGATGAAGGGCAGCACTTCCAGGCTCCAAGGGCGTTGCGAACCGCGTGGGTCGGCATACACATGGTAGGTCACGCCATTTTCACGCACCTGGCGTTGCACCGTATTGATGCGTTGACGCACCATTTCAGGCGCTTCATTCTCCAGTTGTTCGTACAAGGCCTTCCAGTGTGGCCGTACCTGCCCACTGCTATCAAGCATTTCATCGTAGCCCGATAGCTTGTGGGGGTAAGTGGATAAAAGCGCCTGCGGCATAATCGCTCCTCTATGCCTGCCAGCGCATATCCAGGGTTAACGGGAAGTGCGGGTTGAGCGGCTCGGTGTGTACTTCAATCGGCCCTGGTGTGTGCCCATGCGACACAAAGCGCGCGAAACGGCGTGCCTCGGCTTCGTTGGCATTGACCGGGAAACTGTCATAACTGCGACCACCTGGATGCGCCACATGATAGGTGCAGCCGCCAATGGCGCGTTGGTTCCAGTTATCGATAATATCAAACGTGAGTGGGCCATGGCAGCCAATGCTGGGGTGTAGCGCCGACCACGGGTTCCAGGCGCGAAAGCGCACCGCAGCCACGTATTCACCCGCGACGCCAGTCGGATGCAGCGGCAGGATACGGCCATTACAACTGACGGTGTGGCGTGTATCGGTCAAGCCACGCACCCGAATTTGCAGCCGTTCGACCGAGGAATCGACATAACGCGCCGTGCCCTGGCTCGACATTTCTTCACCCAGCACATGCCAGGGTTCAATCGCCTGACGCAATTCCAGTTCCAGACCCTGGTAGCTGACGGTGCCATAGCGTGGGAAGCGGAATTCGATAAAGGGATCGAACCAGCGCGTTTCAAAGGCAAAACCATGACGGCGTAATTCGCGTACCACCTCGTAAATGTCTTGCTGGACAAACTGCGGCAACATCCAGCGATCATGCAAGGCGGTGCCCCAATGTACCAATTTTTCGCGGTAGGGCGTGCGCCAAAAGTGGGCCATCAGGGTGCGTAACAACAGGTTTTGCACCAGACTCATGCGTGCATGCGGTGGCATTTCAAAGGCGCGGAATTCCACCAGACCCAAACGGCCAGTGGGGCCATCGGGTGAATACAGTTTGTCGATGGAAAATTCAGAGCGATGGGTATTGCCAGTCAGATCAACCAGCAAATGACGCAGCATCCGGTCTACCATCCACGGTTTCAGGTTATCTTTGCCGACAGGAAAAACTTCATCCATTTGTTGGAAAGCAATTTCCAATTCGTACAAGCTATCGTCGCGTGCTTCATCGACCCTTGGGGCCTGACTGGTAGGGCCGATAAAGGTGCCGGAAAACAGGTAAGACAGGGAAGGGTGATTTTGCCAAAACGTGAGGAAGCTGCGCAACAGGTCGGGGCGGCGCAATAAAGGGCTGTCGGCTGGCGTGGCCCCGCCCAAGGTGGCGTGGTTGCCGCCGCCGGTGCCGGTGTGGCGACCATCGAGCATGAATTTTTCCGTGCCAAGGCGGGTTTGCCGTGCTTCTTCGTACAAAATGGTGGTGTTATGCACCAATTCATCCCAACTTGCGGCGGGTTGCACATTGACTTCGATCACACCGGGGTCGGGTGTGACGTTGAATGAGCGCACGCGGCTGTCGCGCGGTGGTGGGTAACCTTCCAACCATAGGCGCATTTTTAATTCGGCGGCAGTGGCTTCAATTTTGCTGACCAGTTGTAAATAATCTTCCAGCCGTTTGATGGGCGGCATAAATACGTGCAAGCGGCCACCACGGGTTTCAAAACATAACGCGGTGTGGATCACGCTGACACTGTGGCTGGTACTGCTTTTCCCGCCCTTGGCATTCGGGTTAGCGGCATCTTGGGCTGCGATGGTCGGGGTTGCTCCGGCATTGGCGGCAGCCTGGGTGGAAAAACCCTCGGGGTGAAGTTTGGCTTGCGGGTTGATACCCTCTTTGTTGCCCTCGCTGCTGCCTTTAATATTGGCGGGCAGCGGGCTTTGATCAGCAAACGGATCGACATCAAAGCTGCTTTCACGCACTTCCCACGGTAGCGAGTTGAGCGGCAGGCGTAGCCCCATCGGCGAATCGCCTTCCAGCAAAAACAGATGTTCGCGCCGCAGCGGCCATGCGCCACTACGCCAGCGTGTGAAGGCGGCATGGTTGGTTTCGGCCTCAATCGGTAATACATAACCGACCACGCTGCCCAAGCCTTGCTCTAGCAAGCGCGCTAAACGACGGCGTTCTTCGGCATCTTTCAAATTGGCTTGCAAGGGATCAATATTTACCGGCAGGCGTTGCTCAATAATAATTTGCCTAATCACATCTTCATAGGCGGGGATCAAAAAGTCAGCCTTGATGCCTAATTTGCTGCATAGCAGTTGGGCGAAGCGGTTGGCGTTAAAGTTTTGATAGCCGTCAAAACAGGGTTCGGCCGCAAACAAAGCAGGATCATGCCAGATTGATTGACCATCCGTGCGCCAGTACGCGCCCAGCGTCCAGCGCGGCAAAGGTTCTCCCGGATACCATTTGCCCTGGCCGTAATGCAGCATGCCACCGGGGCCGAATTTGCTTTGCAGGCGACGTAATAATTGGCCAGCCAGTTCGCGTTTTTTTGTGCCATTGGCTTCGGTATTCCATTCCGCGCCATCCATATCGTCGATGGAAACGAAGGTCGGTTCGCCGCCTTGGGTCAGGCGCACATCTTGCGCTTTGAGCTTGGTGTCAACAAATTTCCCTAATTTGTCAATCGCTTGCCAATCTTCTTCCGAATACGGTTTGGTCACACGCGGGTCTTCGTGGATGCGGGTGATCGTCATCTCATGCTCAAACTCGGTTTCCGCTTTTTCGGTAAAACCGGTAACCGGTGCGGCCGAGGCCGTGTTGGCGGTGCAAGCGAGTGGGATATGGCCTTCACCCGCGAGCAAGCCCGAGGTCGGGTCCAGTCCAATCCAACCAGCACCGGGGACATACACTTCAGTCCAGGCGTGCAAGTCGGTAAAGTCTTTTTCCGCACCGCTGGGGCCATCCAGTGCTTTAATATCGGGTGCCAACTGAATTAAATAACCGGATACAAAGCGCGCCGCCAAACCCAAATGGCGCAATATTTCAACCAATAAAAAAGCACTGTCGCGGCACGAGCCGGAGCGTTTTTCCAGCGTTTGTTCCGGGCTTTGCACGCCCGGTTCCATACGCACCAAATACGAAATGTCTGCTTGAACCCGACAGTTGAGCGCCACCAGAAAGTCTTGCGTGCGCAGTGGCTTTGACAACAAGGCTTCTTTGGTCGCTGCTAACCAACTCGTTAGCAGCGGGCCAGCGGGTTCGGGCACGCGATACGGCCCCAGTTCAAATTCGAGCGCTGACTGGTAGACAAAAGGGAATTCGGTGGCGTATTCTTCGAGGAAAAAATCGAACGGATTGATGACCGTCATATCGGCCACCAAATCGACGGTGATGGTCAGTTCGGGTGACTTTTCCGGAAACACCAGGCGCGCGATGTAATTGCCATAAGGATCTTGCTGCCAATTAATAAAGTGATCCTCAGGTTCAATGCTGAGCGAATACGATAAAATCGGGGTGCGCGCGTGGGCTGCAGGGCGCAGGCGCACTTCATGCGGTGACAATTGAATTGAACGGTCATAGCGATAAGACGTTTTATGATGCAAAGCGACACGGATAGCCATACTGAAAACCTTCTTGTAAATAAAATAAAATAAAGTTAATTTTGGAAATTGTTCTTGTGTCCTTTAGCGCTCCTCTCGTTAGTAGACAACGGCTAGCGTGAGAATGCAAGTGCAATACGGCAAAAGCTGCAAGATTTTCGCTTATTAAGCGACAAGTGCAACGTCATATGAAAGTTTCATGACATGACACTTGATTGCTATCGGGCTTTTGCCGCTTTGCAGAACAGGGTTACTGTAGTGCCAGGCCCCCGATCAAATGCCAGGCATGTTGGTGCCCAAGGCGGCGCAAACAACTGGCCGCCAGCGCACTGCGTGCGCCACTGCGACAAACAAATAACAATTCCTGTGCGTCATTTTGCAGCCAGCCCGAGATAAATTCAGGCAAGCGGGAAAGGGGTGCGTTAAATGTCAGGATTTCCGTGCCTAGTCCCAGGCCGGCCAAACCCATGCCGTGTTCATATCCTTCACGCACATCCACCACCCAGGCTTTGGGGTGGGCTTGTAAAAATGCCTGGATTTGGCTACAGGGTAAATTCAATTCGCCAGCGTCTGGTACGACGGGGGCTTGCAGATGCGATTCGAATTCGATGGTTGACGCAAATTGTTGCCATTGATCATGCGCGCCGAGCAATAAAGTGCGCGGTGAGAGCCAGCGTGCCAGGTGGCTGTGTTGCTCTGGCAAGGTGTCGCCGATAAAAGCGAAGCGCACATCGTTTGCCAGACAATGTTGTCCATCGCTGTTGCCCAGCAAATAAAACGCTTCACTGGCATTGGGTAGTGGTAATTTCATGAGCCAACTGGCACCCAAGGGCAAGGCGGCGACAGGGGTGGCGTCCTGTAGTTGTAGCGTGGCAACGCCTTGTGTTGGCCAACCCAGGCTGGCGGTGGTTTGGCAAGGAATGCGCGCCTGCAATTTGTGATGCATTGCATCGCGGCACGCGCCATGGCTGGCATCGGTGGCTAAAATGGCGAGCACTTGCAAGTCGCGGCAATGGACCCAGCGCGCGATACGTTCCATTAATTCGGGCAGGGGGTCGATAATGACGCAACATTGTTTCTCTTGATCGGCATAAATCCAACTGCATGCGGTTTCATACATCAGTCGGATTAAACCCTTGGCCGGGGTTTGCGCCTGGTGTTGGTCGTTGTCGCCACCAAACAGCAGGCAGGCATTGCGCAGTGCGTTGCCTGCGCGCAAAATGCGTTCGCAGGCATGGTCGATTTCGCCACTTTGCGTGGCCGGGCCAAATGACATGCGAATCGCAGAGGTCACGCGCCAATTCTCCAGGCCCATGGCATCGAGCACAAAACTGCGCACCACTTTATTGGAATTGCATGCCGAACCCGAGCTGACGCGAATGCCGCTGGCGTCGAACAAATCCAACATTTCTTTGCTGGATAAACCGGGCACGGAAAAATTAATGGTGGTGGCGACGGCATTGTCAAAGGGGGCATTAAACACCACGCCGGGGAAGGCTTGTTGCAAACTGCTGGCTAGGCGGGCGCGAAATTCAAGCTGGGTGGCATGGCATTGAAAAACCGGATCTTGTTCATGCAGCGCTTTTAATACTGCGCCCAGGGCAACAATGCCGGGTAAATTTTCGGTGCCGCCACGTTGCCCCAATTCTTGTCCACCGCCTACCATTAAAGGGGTAAATGGTGCATTTTCACGCACGTATAAAATGCCGATGCCTTTGGGTGCATACAGTTTATGGCCTGAAAATGGCGCATAATCGATGCGACTGTGTGCCAAATCAAGAGGGCGTTTGCCCAACGCCTGGACCGAATCGACCAACCACAGGGCCGGGGAATTGGCCAATGCCTGGGCGATACCGTCCAAATTACTGATGATGCCAGTTTCATTGTTTACCGCCATGGTGCATACCAGCACCGCTTGCGCCGCATGTTGGGTAATAAAGGCCAGATCGTGTTGCCCATTCTGGTCAACCGGAATAGTGCGAATCTCAAAATCAAGCCCCAGCACTTTATTCCAGTGTTTTAGCGCTTCCGGCACCGCTTTATGTTCGGTTGCGCCATATAACAACAAATTGGGAGCGCTGTGATGTCTGGAGGGGGGCTGCCAGCTTGCTGCCCGAGTTGCTGACGAACTTGCTGCACTTAAGGCCGATAAAATCGCGGTTTGAATCGCTTCGGTGGCACCGCTGGTAAATAGTACCCGTCCATTGCCGCCCCCCAATACCTGCTGCGCCATGTTGTGCGCAAATTCGAGCAATGCGCGCGCGCGTAAGCCAGTGCTATGGGTGCTGCTTGGGTTGCCAAAATTAGCCAACATGGTTTGTTGCGCCGCTATTTGTGCGATTGGCAATACTTGTGTTGTTGCATTGGAATCAAGGTAAATATCGAAAGAAAAATCAATCTCATTACTCGGCGGGGAAGAAGGCATAGGTAACATGGGGCTAATTTTATGGTAATTGTTCGGGGTTTTTATTCGAAGCTTTGCATGAACCAAGGGCACGCTTGTGGCGCGGGTTTATTCATCACAATTCGTCAACACCCGCAGTGTAAAGCAATCGATGGAGTTTGCCCAATTAAATTTACATTGAGTGTGGCGCAATTGGTGCAATTGGCGCAATTGTGCCGCCTAAGCGCTCAGATTGCGTTGCGGCGCGCTGATCGGTAAGTTGAGTATGAAGTGGCTACCATGGCCGATTTCGCTGATGGCTTGAATGCTCCCACCTAATATTTCAGTCACAATATTGTGGGTGATATTGAGTCCCAAACCGGAGCTGCCAGTGCCAAACCGGGTGGTAAAAAAGGGATCGAAAATGCGCGGCAAGTCTTCTTTGGCAATGCCTTTTCCATTGTCGCTGACGATTAATTCCAGCCAGTCTGCCGTTACCGACTTAACTTGAATCGTTACACAACCGGGACCATCAAACGCATGTAAAAAGGCATTTTGAACCAAATGGTGTAGCACTTGGCTCAATGAACCGGGGTAACTGTCCATGATGATGTTAGTAGCAATCTCAAACCGCAGGTCAATCGTTGGCGTGGGTGGTGCCAGCATGAATTTAATTTCATGGGCTAATTCGGATAAATCAAAACTACGGCGGTGCGAATTGGTTTGATCAGCGGCCACTTGTTTAAAACTGGTGACCAAATCGGCGGCGCGTTGTAGATTTTTTTGCAAGATGTTAAAGCCGTCATGCGTATCGGAAAGAAAGTTGTTCAAGGTATTTTTACTGATGCTTTGGTCCTTCTGGCAAGCCTTTTTCAGACTATCTGTTTGCTGTGCCAGCAGGCTGACGACTAATAAACTATTCCCGACGGGGGTATTAATTTCGTGCGCCACGCCTGCCACCAAGGCACCTAATGCGGCCAGCTTTTCTTTGCGCACCAATTCTTCCTGGGTTACCCGTAAGCTCTCCAGATTTTGCGCGATTTCAGCATGGGCTTGTTGCAATTGTTCGCTACGGTCGCTGAGTTCGGCATTGCGGCGACCTAATTCGCGGTTTTTATCGGATATTTTTTCACGGATGTGGGTAATATAGTTGGCGAGCCTGCTCATCTGGACAAACATCAGGCAGATGGAAAAGCCGATCATGATGGATAGTTTGATATCGACTTCTTCCGGGTGGTTGATTTTTAAAGCAATAATCAAGCTCGCGTAGCCCAATATCGTGACCAGTGCAACCATGTAAAAATCGAACAGGCGGAAGCGGAAAACGCCAAACAAAAAAACCGGCAGTATCATCAGCCCAAAAATAATACGGGCTTGATGGGCGAAGTACATGATAAACAAGCCTGTGGCCACACCCACCGAGATTTGTGCCAGGGTGAGGCTGGGGTCGGCCAAATGCTGATTCCAGCCGCTGCGCAATACTCCGTAAAAGGTAATATTAACGGTCAACACCAATAGCGTGTAAATTTGTAAAACCGGGGTGCTGATGTATGCAAAGTACCACGATAGTAACGCCAATGAATAGGTCGCGAGATAGCTGAGTGTGCCGAATAAAAAACGCTTGACACGTAGTGACTGTGCTTGATCATCGGGGATAAAAGTAAACGTGCGGCGCATTGATACTCCCGCTGCTGCGGTTTCGGTTTATGTTGATTGGGTGAACCCGGTTCATTGTGCATCAGATTACCGCATTTTTTAGGCTGTGGCCTAAATTTTCGTATTCAGTTGGACTTCAGTTGGACTTCAGTTGGACTTCAGTGGGACATATGGCAGCGCGGTTTGCCAAAGATGCGGTTGGATGGCCTGGTTTTTCCGGTTTTTTGATTTATGAGAATGGTAATTTGGCGGCATTTTGTTGCAGAACTAGCCATTCTTAATTGATTATATTTAAAGATTTTTTCGCAATAAGGCTATGCATCATGAATATTGATGTAAAATGAGGTTTCGTGTCCATAAATAGGTAAAAGCCGTTACTTGGGTAACAGCAACTTGTGTTGTTAGTAGAGGGATACATTTTGTGAACAATGTGCTATCATTATGCCCGGGGGAAATTTTTCCTCGGAGCCGGAACTATCTGAATTATAAGGAAAAGAGATGAAAGCTGATATCGAATTACAACAACGGAGATTGGGTAAAGAATTGGCGCAGCCAAACCAGGCTGCCGACAGTGTGCATGGTTTATTGCTGGTCTTTACCGGGACAGGTAAGGGCAAATCCAGTGCCGCCTTTGGCATGGGGATGCGCGCTTTGATGCAACAAATGAAGCTGGGTGTGGTTCAATTTTGTGGCGGTTCGGCCACGAGTTCTGAATATCAAAGCATGGGGCAACACCCTTTGTGTGATTTTCAAATTTGCGGTACAGAATGCAGCTGGCAAAGTAAAGATCGGCATATTGATATTGCCAACGTCAATTATGCCTGGTCGGAAGCCAAGCGCATGATTGAAGATCCATCCTATGGCATGGTTATTTTGGATGACATCAATCTGCTTTTGAAGCATCAGTATCTCAATCTCGACCACGTCATGCAAACTTTGCGCAAACGTCGGCGCGATGTGCATATTGTCATGACCGGGCGTTATGCACCCTTTGAATTAATCGATTTTGCTGATCTGGTGACAGAAATGCGCGCGGTCAAGCATCCGTTTCCGAATCGTGCCATACCGCCTCAAACCGGGATCGAATTTTAAATCGATCATCCATCCCGGCGCTTTGAATGTTTTGTGGATGTTGTGGGTGTTGTGGGTGTTGTTTTTAGCGGTAATTGTTTTCCATTCTCTTAGTGCGGCAAAAAATTGTACCGGGTCCTTGCCATCTGGCAAGCGCCCGGTTTCTGTCAGGCGTGAAATAATCGACTCTTGTTCGCAACGCAAAAATGGGTTGCTTGCCTCTCCAGTCCGATGTGCGATGGCACGGTCGGTATCCCTTGTTGCCTTTTGGCTTGATCCAGCTTGATACGCTCGATCAGGGCCGGATTGTTGTTGTAGCAAATCAGAAACACCGCCACAATGGTCCGGATGGTGGTGGGTGATTAAAATTGCGCACAAACGTAGTTGTTGTGCCTCAAGAGCCGCTACAATCGGGGCAGAGGCACCAGGATCGACCATTGCCGCGTCGCGTCCATTGTGGATGAGCCAAAAATAGTTGTCATCAAAAGCGGGAATACACTGTACTTGAAGCGTGTGTGGCCGGGTTGATGGCGGGGTTTGGCTTTAGAGTGTGGAAGACGTTGGCATGAGAATAAGTGTATGAAAAATTCAGAAGCACCCATCATAACGCTAAGCGACTGGTTGGCAACGCCGGCGGGTTGTTATATTCATGCTTGGGAGCGTGCTTGTCTGGATTTGTTAACCGCCGACATTTTTGGCTACAATGCGGTGCAAATTGGTTTGCCGCAATTGCCTGCGTTGGCGGCGAGCAGGATGACACATCAATGGCAAACCGATCAACAAATATCGATTAATTTGCCGCCAGATGCCAAGCCTGTGGTGCTATTGCATGATTTTGAGGAGTTGCCGTTTGCCACGCAGAGTCTGGATTTGGTGGTGTTGCCGCATGTGTTGGAATTTGCCGCCCATCCGCATCAGGTATTGCGAGAGGTGGAGCGGGTGCTTATTCCCGAAGGGCAGTTGATTATTTGTGGCTTTAATCCGGCCAGTCTCTGGGGGCTACGGCAAGGTTTGCATCGGCTTGGTGCCAACAGTTATTTACCTGATCAAGGTGCATTAATCAGTTTGCCACGTCTCAAAGATTGGATGCAGTTGTTAAATATGGAAGTTAGCAATCACTATCATGGTGTTTATGCCTTGCCTTTTTCGACCTATCGTTGGTTGAATCGCTGTGAATTTTTGGAGCGGGCAGGTGCCCGTTGGTGGCCGTATTTGGGGGCTGTCTATGTGGTGCGCGCAATTAAGCGCGTCAGAGGCATGACACTGATTGGCCCGACCTGGCGTAAGACACAAGGGCCAGTGCAAACAGGTCTGCCCGTGACCAACAAGGGTAAATGCGGCGAACAGGATGGTTGAAATGGTTGATAGGGATAATATGGTTAATATGGAGCGAAAAGGATAGAATGAGGCAAATATTTCTTGATACCGAAACCACGGGTTTGAATCCGCGTTCTGGTGATCGTATTATTGAAATCGGCTGTGTTGAATTGGTGAACCGGGTTTTGACGGGCAATAATTACCACGTCTATATCAATCCCGAACGCGATTCGGAAGAAGGTGCGTTGGCGGTACATGGTTTGACGACCGAGTTTTTAAGTAGCAAACCCAAGTTCGCCCAAATTGTCAGTGAATTGCGCGATTATGTGCAAGGTGCGCAAATCATCATCCACAATGCGCCCTTCGATTTGGGCTTTTTGAACGCCGAATACGCACGCCTTGATTTGCCAGCCTTTGAGACCGAAGTGGCTGGTGTGCTCGATACCCTGGTGCAAGCCAAGGAAATGCATCCGGGCAAGCGTAATTCTTTGGATGCGCTGTGTGACCGATATGGTATTTCCAACTCGCACCGCAAGCTGCACGGCGCGTTGCTGGATGCGGAACTGCTGGCCGATGTTTATTTGGCCATGACGCGTGGCCAAAATAGCTTTGGCATGGAATTGGATGTAGTTTCGACCGATTCGGCGATGGAATCAGAGCAAGCGTTGTTACCTTTGCCGGAGCTGGTGTTGTTATTGGCTGATGAGGCCGAGAATGAGGCCAATAATAAGGTGCTCGATGGTATTGATAAAGAAATTCGGGGCACCAGTTTGTGGCGCGTTGTCCACGAAAGCGCTGCCAGCCCTGCTTAGTTTTGGGTGGCTGTGTGGGATTGGGGAGAGTGATTCGTGCTGTTTTTACGATAAATGGCGGATTTTATCGGAATTTTCCTGAATTATTCTTGGATTTTCCCACATCCTTATGCCATAATCTCGTTCTTACGGGAGGTTAGCTCAGGGGTAGAGCACTGCATTCACACTGCAGGGGTCGCAAGTTCGAAACTTGCACTTCCCACCAAAGAATTTTTGCGACAAATCTGAATTCAAATACAAAGCCTGAACTTGAGTCTGGGCTTTGTTGTTTCTACGAAGGCTTTTAGCGCGGGATGAATCGAATCCTGCTGCGCACGCCGCCAACCCCCTCGCTTTGTGTTATGCTTTGAGCAAAAATAGACTCTGCCTTTTGTTCAATGAAAAAGACAATCGCTCAAATCCGCCAATCGTATGACACCTTCATGGGCCGCGACTTACCGCCCCGTGAGATTGCCATCAAATTTCAAATTCCGCTGCCCTTGGCGCGCGAAAAACCGCCAAAATTTCGCGAAATCGCCTTCTTGAAAAAGAATCTCGATGATCCCGACGCCGATGTCAATTACTTCAAGACCTTGCAAAAAAATTTGCGGCAATTGAATCGGTGCAAGATCGGTGTGGTGAAGCGATTTTTATACAATGAAGGCTTCGTCATGGCATTTTATCCCTTGTTGCTCAAGCAAATTCGATTGCATCTGAGTGGCGGAGGGATTCCCGAACTGGCACCACGTCAGGAAATGCTGGATACCATTACGGATATTTTTCGCCAATTAATTGATTCTTATAAAGTTATATTTAAAACGATTTATTTGGGCAAAAATTTTCAATTCGTTCGCCTCGCGTCCCAATTTGAGAAAAGTGCGTATCGCATTCTTGAATTATTGAAGATGAAACAGCGCGTGATGGGGTTACGCTACCAGCTTTTATCGGATCAAAGTTGGTTGACGATTAATATTGTGTTTCATGTCATGTGGTCCTTGAAAAAGGCTGACATGGAACGTGTGGCGCTGGATAGTATTTCCGCCAATCGGCTTGAACCATTTAATACCAGCTTGGTGGATTTATTTTTGACTTTGCAAATGGTGCAGCGCTTTAATGTACCCAAATGGCCAACGGAGTGGCAATTTTCCTTTGACCGTTATGATCAAACGATGCGCACGCTGCTGCAAGTGAGCGAAGACGATGGCGTCAAAATGACGCGTCATGTAACATTAAGCTATTGTTATGACAATATTCCAACGCGTTTCAAGCGCGTGGAAGAGGGGGGGGCGCGCGGCGCATCGGTCATGATCCATTGGCAGCATTTGCAAAAAAAGATCATGTCCGACTATCTGCAATTTTTCCACGAAAAAGGCCAGGCCAGCCGTGTTGGTGTCAT
>JBKJLF010000392.1:0-3128 GCA_046597185.1 Burkholderiaceae bacterium
GACGAATCGGACACCAATAAAAAACACTTTAAGGATCGGCTCACTTTTATTGACCCGGAAAACCCGGACAGCACTCTTTTTTGTCCGTGGCACGGGAAAATCAAAACACCTCAATTTCGGATTCACTTTTCCCCGTGGCCACTGGCACCTGGCGATAAAAAAATCAAGATCGTTTATATCGGGCCAAAGCTAACTAAAGATTGACCGCATGCAGGTAATCTCGCCATAATGTTATCCGATGGCCCAATCAAAGATGACGGCAAAGCGCAAGCGCCGATATTTCCATTACAGTAGTACGGACGAGGTAATCCTACTCTACCACCAGTTTTCCCATTATTAAGGAATTTTCCCAGTAGCAATTCGCGCCGTCGAATTCGGAACAATAGGGCTCAGGACGATCATGCAATCACAACAATTTGAATTACATCGCGCCAGCGCGCCGGACAGGCTACCGCTGGCACGCATGCTGGAACTCTACCAGCATGATTTATCCGATATCTGGGATCAGGATTTGAACCTGCATGGCGAATATGGCTATGCGCTGGCCAAATACTTTCAACACCCTGCATGCAGTGCCTGGCTAATTTTGGTGGGCAGCAACTATGAGAAAAAGTTCTCCCGCGGGAAATTTGTGGAGTACCAGCTTGATGATGCGCGCTGGCATGGGTATTTGCAGTGTTTTGACAATACTGCGTCACACTAACTTTATCCATCTACAACGCACCACCCCCTTCGCAACCGCCCTTGGTGGGCCAATCCATCATCAATGAGTGATCGAGTTGTTCCATTTCTTCGTCAATTACTTGCAATCGACGAAAAAATGGAACATACTACCTGCATCATGCAAACCGAAACCATCCTCCATTCCCAACGCATACTTGATCTGGCCCACCAGAAGGGTGTATTTCGTGCTTGCGATTTGGACGAGATTGGTGTGCCTCGGGTGATTTTGACTCGCCTGATGGCGGCAGGCCAAATAACAAAGCTGGCGCGTGGTCTGTATCACTTACCGGATGCAAACTTTTCTGAGCATGAAAGTTTGATCATTCTTGCTACCAAAGCGCCGCAAGCCGTGTTTTGCCTGTTGACGGCTTTGCAATTTCATGAATTGACAACCCAGTTGCCACGTCAAGTTTGGATAGCCATGCCACGCGGCAGCCATGCGCCCAAAATCGACTATCCACCTACCAGAATGGTGCAATTTACTGGCCAAGCGTATACCGTTGGCGTAGAAATCCACCATTGCGATCAAACACCGATTCAAGTTTATAGCGTGGCAAAGACGGTAGCGGATTGCTTTAAACACAGAAACGAAATCGGCCTTGATGTGGCCATTGAAGCCTTGCGCGACACACGGGCGCAGAAAAAGGCGACGATGGATGAACTGTGGTACTTTGCTAAAATTTGCCGGGTTGCGAATGTGATGCGGCCTTATTTGGAGGTGATTGGATGAATCGGGATTTAGCGGCGTCGGTGCGTGCCAAATTGCTTAATATTGCCAAAGCGGAAGGATTGGATTTCAATCAAATCTTGATACGCTATGCACTGGAACGGTTTTTATACCGTTTAGGGCAATCGCAACATGCCGATCATTTTTTACTCAAAGGTGCATTGCTGTTCGCGCTTTGGTATGACATGCCGCATCGCCCCACCCGTGATGTCGATTTACTGGGTTTTGGTGCCAGTGACCTCAACACGCTACAGCAAACCTTTACCGATATCGCCAACATCAGCGCACCTGACGGCATCAATTTCGACACCACCAGTATCCAACTCGAAACAATCCGCAAGGAAGCGGGCTATACTGGTGCGCGGATCACCATGCGTGGCGAGCTGGCGAAGGCGCGCTTCAAGACACAAATCGATATCGGTTTTGGTGATGCCGTTACGCCCGGCCCGGTTCAGGCCCTTTATCCGGTTTTGATTGCCGATTTCCCGGCACCAAGTTTAAGGACTTACCCGGTTTATAGCGTTATTTCTGAAAAATTCCATGCTATCGCGTTGTTGGGCATGGCCAATAGTCGTTTGAAGGACTACTGGGATATGCTCATCATATTCGAGCGTGAAAGTCTGGATAACGCTATTTTGGCGCAAGCGATTGTCGCAACATTTGCCCGCAGGGGGATGGCCGTGCCGACTGAATGCCCGATTGGCCTGAGCGATGAATTCGCCAACGATGTATCACGCTTGGCGATGTGGCAGGCATTTGTGAAGAAAAATGGACTGCCTTCTTTGCCTTTGGCCGAAGTGATTGCCACGCTTGGCGCGAAATTGCAACCTGCTTTGGCTTTGGCTGCTGTGCAATGACCCAAGCATAAACAATGATCCGGCTTTTGCGATGGTAGCGGAAAAACAGGCGGTATTGCTCATTCGTCATCTGGCGACAGCGCTTGATCCAGGTTGAGTACAAGCCCTGCGCTTAACTCATCCATTACCGATTTCAGACTGGCATCCAACACGCGGATTTCCTCAGGGTGTTTTGCCATATCTTGGCTCAAAAAAGAAAGAAACTCGCCAGGCAACGGGTCATCGCCATCGATCACCCGCAGGGGCTGTACTTCATCATCAGGCAAAATGGCATAGCGGTTTTTATCGGACTTGCCCAATTTCAAGGTGCACGACATCGCTTGTATTTCGTGTTGATCAATTTGTGCTTTTGACGAGTTAATCAGCTTTAATGCCCCCCAACAAAGCATCAACAGCCAACGCAGGTGGGAACTGCTTTTTCTCATCTACAAGTATAGCAAGGCATCCAATTGCCGCGTCAGCGCGATCAACCTCAAGCAATTTATTTACTGCAAAAACAATATTTTCATCTGATGGCCACCCTGCATTAGTTGGTGTTGCACTCCAGTATGTTACCGCATTTACACCAAGATGCTGATCTACCCGTTGCCACACATCATTCGAAAATGGCAATAAGATTAGGAACGCCGCCTTTTGCTCCCAATCCCAATTTCTGGCAAGCTAGGCATCAACCCATGGCAATTTTTGCTCCCATTGGCGGCACCAAACAAAAGCACTAACCCAGCTTTAACACACAAAAAACTTTTCTCTTAATAATCAAGTAGTTGCACTTGATTTAAAATCGGAGTGGCACTACATGCCCGTCAAAATGCGTTAAACAG
>JBKJLF010000877.1:0-6154 GCA_046597185.1 Burkholderiaceae bacterium
CGCATTTGGGTGAATTGCCTATTTATGCTAACTTGCACAAGCCAATCAGGCCGCGCAACAATTCGCAAAAGCCAGCGAGGGCCACCCCATGAATGTGATGTTTGAAAGCATAGCCGACCTGGCCATCACCGCGCATGTGCTGGGCGGTGCGGTGATGGCGGCTTGCCCGAAAGAGGGCGTGATCGACCTCAACCATCAGGTATTTAACCATCCGGGGCTGTATGTGGTGGATGCCAGCGCGATTCCGGCCAATGTGGGGGTGAACCCAAGTTTGACGATCACCGCCATTGCCGAGCGGCCAAGATAGTTGACGCGAACCAGCGCAGCACTTTGCGGCGAAAGAATCGGGGGCGTGACTTGCATTTCGACAAAATGCCTGTTCATTAGCGGCGCACTCATTTCCTGCCCCCACCCAGTCGTTTGTAGGCGGCGGCAACTATCCGTGCTTGACGTTCCGTAAATATCGACCACAATTTAGCGTGGCAATGCGTTATGCGGTAGCCATACTAGTTTAATTTTGCCCTAATCGCACCCAAGGAGATTGGCATGAGGAAAAAGAAAACCGGATTTGTTACGGTGCGCGCCATCAGTGGCACGCATGTCGTGTTTTTAGCCATGGATATGGCGACAAGCGATGCAGTTGGATTGATGGGCTTTGCCATCTCACGCGCTGCCTTGGATGACAATGAAGTAATTTGGCTACGCGGCAATAAAACTTTTGAGGCGGTACGCTTGCCTAGTGGGCAGGAAGATGCCAGTAGCCACGAACATCCGTTCCAATCGTTTCAGTGGGCCGATTACAGCGCTTTGCCCGGAAAACGCTACCGCTACAAGGTAATTCCGATGTACGGCAGCCCCGGTCAATTGAGCGAAAAAAGCCCGACTGAAGTACAAATCAGCACCGAAACGCTGGCCGATGATAAGCATGAAGTCCACTTCAATCGCGCCGCAATTGCTTCGCAAGCCTTCGTCAAGCGCTTTGCCGGACAAAGCCTAGATCAGGCCGGACGAGTCGCCTATGAATGGCTGGGGCGCGACTTACTGACTGGCCTGCTCGGCTAACTTTCATGAATCTGGCGGCGCACCCCGAATTATGAAATAATTCCGGAATCGTGCCGTTTTGGCTGCGAGAGTTCTGTTCATTTCGACATCGGGTTATTTCACGCTATATTGCCCGTGCCAGTGGTAGCGGGTTCGACCTGTATGCGGCAATCTATGAGCTTGGCAGCCCCGATTCCGACGCCTGGCCCAATATCTTGCAGGCATTCAAGGAGGTCAAAGCACGAGGTGCGAAACTGCACCTGATTTGCCACGGCCTTGACGATCATACTGGCAAGCACAACCGCGAATTGATCCATGACATGGGGCTGGATGACGTGTGCATTTTCCGTGAAAATGCCAAACTGATGCACAACAAATTCATGGTGCTGTGCCAAAACGGCCAAGCCATTTCAACCTGGACCGGCTCCACCAACCTAAGCCGCAATGGTTTGTTCGGCCAATTGAATGTCGGCCATGCTATCCACGACCAGCCGCTATCCGAGGCGTTTTTGGCTTACTGGCACGAGCTTTCGCGCGATCCGGCAGACGAACAAATTCGCGCTTGGGCAGCGGCATGGCGCTTGGTAACCATATTGTGGTCGATTGGATCGACGGCTGGCACAAAGAAAAGAACGGCATCGGCAAAAACGTCAACTGGGTTCATACCAAATTCATGCTGATTGATCCGCTTGGCCCGCATCCACATACGCTCACCGGTTCAGCCAATTTCAGCCTCGCCAGTGTGAACGAGAACGATGAAAACATGGTGCTGATCCGCGACAACCAGCGCGTGGCGGACATCTATTTCACCGAATTCATGCGCTTATTCGCACATCACCGCTTTCGCGAATCGGTCAAACGACATATTGACCAATTTGGCAGTGCTGCCTTCAATACCTGGAAACCGCAATTTTTGCTGGTCGATTCGACCCAATGGGTCAATCAACACTTTGTCGCCGGGTCGGAATACGATATCAAGCGCCGTTATTTTGTTGGAAACTGATGTTCAATACTGAAAGGAATCACTACGATGAAAGCCGCAACCCACCTTCTTGCAACATTCAGCTTGTTAAGCCTTGGCACCAATACTGCCGCGCAAAGTATCTTTGATGCGCCGGTCAATTTTTCCATTTCCCGATCCTGCGATGCCACCGACTCGATTCGCCACCCAGGCAACATCAAAAAGGTCAAACCGGGTGAAGTGTATAAGGCAATTGGGCAAAACCGGGCGATTGATCCCACTCACGCCTTGCTCTCGGTCAATAACAAACATCGCTGGGTGGCACTGGAATAGGTACACCAAGCCCCATTACCCTGACAAAATAACGCCCCCTGAAGACAACCATGACTAACACACCAGAGAACCAAGTCGTATTGCCAAGCCTGCCAGATTATCGGGATTGGCTTGTCCAAATAAAACAGCGCATTGCCAGCGTTCAAATGCGCATAGCCTTGTCTGCCAACAAAGAATTAATCTTTCTGTATTACGACTTAGGTGCAAAAATCGCCGAACGGGAAAAAAATGCGGCTTGGGGTAGCGCATTTATCGATCAATTTAGCCGTGACCTCAAGGCTGATTTTCCCGATATTTCGGGATTTTCAGCTAAAAATCTGCGCTATTGCCGTGCTTTTTACCGTTTTTACAGTGACGCCGCAATTTGGCAACAGGCCGTTGCCAAATTAGACGAGATTGACATTTGGCAAACGCAGTATACTTACAGTTAATTAAATCGGTCGCTCAATTGCCGTGGAGCCATAATATTTTGATTTTTACCAAAGCCAGGCAGCAGGATGAAGCGCGCTTCTATATTCAGCAAACCATCGAAAACGGTTGGAGCCGTGATGAGTTGGGTTTGCAAATCAAGTCAAACTTATTCCAGCGTGCGGGCGCGGCGGTCAGCAATTTTGCCATCACCCTGCCACCCTCGCAATCAGAACTGGCGCAGCAAACACTGAAAGACCCCTATGTGTTTGACTTCCTGAGCATGACCGCGCCGTACAACGAGCGTGATATTGAACAGCAGTTGGTAGCGCATATCACCACATTTTTATTGGAGTTGGGGAAAGGTTTTGCCTTCATTGGCCGCCAGCATCCGGTAGAGGTAGGTGGCACTCAGTACTTTATGGACTTGCTGTTTTACCATGTTGTTTTAAAGTGTTATGTGGTGGTGGAACTAAAAAACAAGAAATTCATACCCGAGTATGCTGGCAAGTTAAATTTTTATTTATCCGCAGTCGATATCCTGATCAAACGTGACGACGACAATCCCACCATCGGCTTGCTGTTATGCCGCGATAAAAACGCAATTGAAGTCGAATTTGCCCTGCGCGATATGCATAAGCCCATGGGCGTGAGCGAATATACGCTTATGGAAAACCTGCCCGACAATCTAAAGGGTGCATTACCGACCGTAGCCGAAATTGAAGCGGATTTTGAGCAGTTGAGATGACTTGTCACGGTGATGATCCAATCAACTCAACAACGAGACTATGCTGAACATTGCACGATGATGCGGGATTTGGCGGGCTATGCCGGGTATTTTCGGGCAGAAATACCGATGCAACCACTATCTGTGGGCGATGCTCATCGCCAGAATCTATGAGGTGTTTCCATTGCTATGCCCACAGTGCGGCGGCCACATGCGGCTCATCGCCTTTATCACGAGCTGCGAAGAAGTACGTAAGATTTTAGAGCACAACGGTGTCGATGCGACGGCTCCAAAAATCTCACCAGCACGCGGGCCACCCTTGTGGGATGAATGCGATGCGCCTAGTGATGACGCTGTGGTGGAGCCGAACTGGATTGACGTTGATCAAAGTACGCCCGATATCGACATTGATCAAAGCGCTAGTAGCTAGTCAAGTCGATTCGTTAACTTGTTTTGGGTAAGCCCAAGCCATTTTTTCACGGGCCTTGCCCAAGTTAAATTGCCAGCGGACTGCATTGCGCTCTGCATTGCGCTCTGCATTGCGCTCACCACAGATTGCGTCCAATTCCAATTTTAGTTGCTCTTTGTCGGATATTCTTTTTTTGAAGACGGTATGGCCTAACACTGCAAATTCCAGTTCGGCGATGTTTAGCCATGACCCATGTTTGGGGATGCAGCAAAGCCATTACGCAGCCATAAACTGGGATCACCCGACCAGCCCAGTGTCAAATTGACTTGCCACCTTATCTTTTGTTGGCTAGTACGGCTGTCACTGGGCCGTATCCGGCTTTTGATGAAAATCATCGTCCGCATTGAGACCATGCGCACCTGTCAATCCGTTCAAACTATTCTCCTCGCACGCGGTTTAAAATTCCCCGTCAAGGATGATTTCATGATCTTGAAACCATCCTTGATTAACAACGTGCTGCTTTATCCGTTCAGGCTCTTTGGTGTAAGCAAGCAATGCCAAACTGCGCTCCGCCCGGCTGCAAGTGACATAAAACAACCGTCTAGTTGCGTCGATCGAACCGCCACTGCCACCGAATAAACTTTCATATTTAAACGAAAATCCCCGTGCTTCAACATCATCCATAATGACCATGACGCGCTCGAATTCCAGACCTTTCACACCTTGATGGGTATCGAATTTTGTATTGCCTGAGATGTAAGCGACATAATTTTCTACTTGGGAAAATGGTACTCCCAGAAATTCGCCGATTGCCTTGGTCGCTTGGGGGATGGCATCGTCTTGCGAATTTTCTGCCGTGTTGGCAAGGTCATCCGCTGTCAAATCGTTGTCAACGTGAAAGTGCAAGGCGTCATGAATGGCAAATAGCCTCGGCGCTATGCAAAGCGTGCAGCGCCTGTATGTCCTGTGGCTCCGGCCTGTCGGAAAGATCCAAATGCTTTGCGTAGTAGGCCCGCAGTTGCATGGAGAGTTTTTTTCCTGCATTGGCGTTTTCAACCTCACCATCTTGGCCATTGCCAAGCGCGGTATCACCATCGCTAAATCCACGATGGGCGGGTTCATAATCAATACGGATAATCCCTTTAAACGGATCACCATCTAAGGGTTCGCTGGTCAAAGGAAGTTGCTGCGGACATGCCAAGCCGTTCTCTGGCGTCTTCAATTGCGCAGGATCAAGCAAGTAGGCATGCACTGAAAATACGGAATGAAGTTTACGTTCCAGAAATGCCATCATCGACTGCGGCCATAGGGCAAATGGCTTTGCCGGCGCACTTTCGCCGACCGCTTCAAGCGTTTGACTTATCACAACCGCCGATTGTGCAAGTATCGCCTTTGCCTCAGCCCTTGCTTTTAAATACGCTTGCTGAAATGTTTCAAGCTCTTTCTCATTTTTGGGGCCAAAGCTAAGTCGCACCCCTATCGGCTCACCGTTCCAATCCAAAGTGGGCAACAATTGCTGAACCTGGTGTAACTCATTTTTTTTCACTGCGAGCCAGACATCAAGAAAGGGCAGCAATTCGTGTCTGTCAAGAGCGCACAGCTTTCCATTTGCAGCCTGCTCCTTTTCCCACGCTGCCCCAAGTTGATCATTTTTTTTCCAATGGCTGAGCGTGAAATCGTGGGTGCTGAAACTTTTTGGACGAACTAGGAATTTTTGCAGCGCCGTCATCGCAGAAGTCTTGCCACTGTTATTGGCACCGACAAAGACTGTTGTTTCTTCAGAAAAGTCGATGCGCACAGCCAGCAGTTTTCTGAAATTGCCAATTTCTATATGTTTGATATGCATTTGGTAGGTTGCTCTATTCGGTTTATTGGTGGTGCGGTTGGTTGGCGCAGAAACTGCGTTCTCAACCAAGGCTTTTTACGGCATCCGTTGGTAACGCCAACTGGGTCAACATCATCAAAATATTGAGTGAGATGCGCCCCTCATCTGACATTAACCACTCAAAGAATAAAAACTTTCTCGGAAGTCATCGTGAATCGAAGCGCGCCGATATTGAGTATCGACAGAGCACGTTGCACGTCAACAGGTAGCGCAGCCCCACTTGGCAACACGATGAAGCGCCGGGCATCCGCACCGGCATGAACCACAAGCTGTCCAATCGCGGTATACAAAGTCTGGCGTACCAGATTGGTTTTCACCTCGTAGATTTCCAGAATTTGATTTTTTGCATTACACACACCCAAATCAATCAGTTGGTTGTTGAAGGTTCTT
>JBKJLF010000433.1:0-4480 GCA_046597185.1 Burkholderiaceae bacterium
ATGGATAAAGTTTCCCTTCAAACTCATTATTTTTACCATCAGCCCAAATCAGCGGCAAGCTGTTGTTGGGACACTGAAAATGATACGCCAGCAACAAGCCACAATCACCAAACCCCATAGGAAACTTGCCATGCAAGCGCTGGCCCAATTCGATTAAGCGATCTCCCTCTTTGCCATTAAAACTAGGGTTAGTTTTAAACCCGCCAGTAGCATACTGGGGCAGCAAATGCGCACCTTTGGCTTCTTTTTCAAACAGCGCCAATGCCTGCTCTGCCATAACCGCACCCACAATCAACACCGCGCCAACCTTGCCCACCCAAGGCGCTACTTGCGGCCACACTTCACGCATAAATTGTTTGCCGCTGCCGTAGGTATCGTTAAACAAAATCAGCGTGTCGGCAGCACCCAACCGGGCTTGTGGAATGGTGGAAAAAGACAAAAAACGCTCATTCGGCAGTTTCCACTCTTTAGAAATGGGATGCAGATGGCGGGTTGCGCTATCGGCCAAATCGTCAGGGACGGCAAACCAGATGTTGGCGACATCAAGCTGCTTGTTGAGCAAAAAACGTGTTACCTGATCGCGCCGTTTTGCCAATAACTGGAGAAAGCTCTTTTCGGGGTAATAGTCAATCGCAGTCAACAATTTCAAGGCTAAGGGGTAATCTTCCTCATCGTCAAAGTTATCAAACCAAGCACTCACGCGACTGGCAAATTCGGCTGGATGCATCTCCCATGTTTGGCAGCACTTTTGCAAACTGTGCAACGCTGGTTCCGGCAGGCTCTTCAAATATTGGTGCGTAAATTGTTCACGTCGTGGCATTGAAAGATCTCCCATCATCCTGCAACTGGCATCAATGTGCCGATAACGACCATTCTAGCACCCAACTTACCGCCAGTTCAATCTACACCCCACCATCTTACCGCCCAATTGCGCCCCTCCGACCAACCCACCGCACCAGCAGCCGGGCCACTGTGGTAGTTTTTGTTTTCCGGTTTCGCCAGCCATTTGTTGTTGCTGGCCTTTTAGCGATTCGCGCGCGGCATGCTCTGTATCCGCGCCAGTTGCACCCGCTTTTCTTCCACCCGTTGCCGCCGTGCCGTTTTTGGGTCCGCCACCAGGGGCCTATAGATTTCGATTCTGTCTTGCTCCCGCAACACCGTATCCAGCGCCTTCACCTTGTTAAAAATACCCACCTTCACCGTGGCCAAATCCATTTCCGGCACTTGCTGCAAAATACCGCTGGCCTCAATCGCTTGTTGAATCGTCGTACCCTGCGCCACCGACAAGCTGCGCAAAATGCTCAAGCACGGGCAGATATAACAAATTTGCACGGAAAGCAAACCTGGCGAAGCTTGAACCGCCGACGCTTGCAAGGACGACGCTTGAATCTCATTTTCCATAAGCTTTATCCGCCTGCTTACAAAACGAATCGACCAAACTATTGGCAATCACACTAAACACCGGCCCCACCACTTGCTCCAGCACCTTATTAGAAAATTCATAATTTAAATTGAATTCCACCTTGCAGGCATCCGCGCGCAAGGGCGTAAAGCGCCACAGGCCATCCAAACTCTTGAAGGGGCCATCCACCAGACGCATTTGCATGGTTTCGTGGGTGACATGGATATTGGTGGTGGTAAACGATTGGCGCACCCCCTTGTATAGAATCGCCAGGGTAGCGGTCAAGCGATCTTCAGCACGATCACTCACCACCACCCCGTCACACCATGGCAAAAATTGGGGGTAATCTTCCACCCGCTCCACCAGCGCATACATTTGCTCTGCGCTGTAGTGGAGTAACACGGTTTTATACACGGCTGCCATAGATCAAACCATTTGCCAAAGCGTTTTCAGGTGTGACTCAATCAATCGGGCCACCTGTACCATCCGCATTGGCATTGGCATTGGCATTGGCATTGGCATCACCCAATTTTTTCCAGGTATCCAGAATCGAATCCGGGTTGAGCGAAATGGATTCAATCCCCTGCTCCATCAACCACAAGGCAAAATCAGGGTGATCCGAGGGGCCTTGGCCACAAATGCCAATGTAGGCACCCTTGGCGCGGCAAGCGCTAATGGCCTTGGAGAGCAAGGCTTTCACCGCCGGGTCGCGTTCGTCAAAATCCGCCGCCAACAAGGCCATGCCGGAATCGCGATCCAGCCCCAGCGTCAGTTGGGTCAAGTCGTTGGAACCAATCGAAAAGCCATCGAAATATTCGAGGAATTGCTCGGCCAAAATGGCATTGGAGGGCACTTCGCACATCATGATCACGCGCAAACCGTCTTCGCCACGCTTCAAGCCATTTTGCCCCAGTAAATTGATGACTTTTTCAGCCTGACCCAAAGTGCGCACAAATGGCACCATGATTTCAACATTATTCAAGCCCATTTCATTACGCACCCGCTTTAAGGCGGTACATTCCATTTGAAATGCTTCGGCAAAATCGCTCGATAAATAGCGCGCCACACCGCGGAAACCCAACATCGGATTTTCTTCGTCCGGCTCATAGCGCGAACCACCAATGAGTTTTTTGTATTCATTCGATTTGAAATCGGACAAGCGCACAATCACCGGTTTGGGCCAAAATGCGGCGGCAATGGTGGCGATGCCTTCCGCCAGTTTGTCGATATAAAATGCCTTGGGCGATGCATGACCACGCGCCACCGATTCGACCGCTTTTTTCAGATCGGGCGCAATATTCGGATATTCCAAAATCGCACGCGGATGCACGCCGATATTGTTGTTGATAATAAATTCCAACCGGGCCAAACCAACGCCGCCATTCGGAATCGATTGAAAATCAAAGGCCAGTTGCGGATTACCCACATTCATCATGATTTTGACTGGAATCTCAGGCAACTTGCTGCTGACAACCGAGGTGACTTCCGTTTCCAGCAAACCGTCGTAGACCATCCCTTCATCGCCCTCGGCGCACGATACGGTAACGAAGGTGCCATCTTTCAGCACATCGGTGGCATCGGCGCAACCCACCACCGCCGGCACGCCCAACTCACGCGCAATAATGGCAGCATGGCAGGTACGACCACCACGATTGGTGACGATGGCGGCTGCGCGCTTCATGACCGGTTCCCAATTCGGGTCGGTCATGTCCGCCACCAGCACATCGCCCGGTTGCACACGTTCCATTTCTGAAATATCGTGAATCACCCGCACCGGGCCAGCCCCAATTTTTTGCCCAATTGCGCGGCCTTGGGTGAGCACCGTGCCACTGCCCTTGAGCGCGAAGCGTTGTTGTACGTCGCCCACTTTTTGCTGCGATTTAACGGTTTCTGGCCGCGCTTGCAAAATATATAATTTGCCATCGCGCCCATCTTTGCCCCATTCAATATCCATCGGGCGGCCGTAATGTTGTTCGATGATGACAGCATATTTCGCCAATTGCACCACTTCGTCGTCAGTCAGCGAATAGCGGTTACGCAATTCAATCGGCACATCCACGGTTTTCACTGAGCGATGCGCTTTGGCTTCGCCAGCAAATTCCATTTTGACCAGCTTGGAGCCAATATTGCGCCGAATCACCGGCAATTTACCTGCCGCCAACATCGGCTTATGGACATAAAATTCATCCGGATTAACCGCGCCCTGCACCACCGTTTCACCCAGGCCATAACTGGAAGTAATGAAGACCACATCTTTAAAACCCGATTCGGTATCGAGCGTAAACATCACGCCGGCCGCGCCCAAGTCAGAGCGCACCATGCGCTGCACCCCGGCGGACAGAGCCACCACCGCATGCTCAAAGCCTTTATGCACACGGTAAGAAATGGCCCGGTCGTTATACAGCGAAGCAAAAACGTGTTTGATCGCTTCCAAAATATTATCGATGCCGACCACGTTCAAGAAAGTTTCTTGCTGACCCGCAAACGACGCATCGGGCAAATCTTCCGCCGTGGCAGAGGAGCGCACCGCAAATGACATGGCGGCGCTGGAATCGGCCACCAGGCGTTGATAAAATTCGCCAATTTCTGCCAGCAAGCGCGGTTGGAACGGGGTGTCGATAATCCATTGACGAATTTCGGTGCCCGCTTGCGCCAACGCGCGCACGTCGTCAATATTCAAACTTTGCAAACGCGTGGCAATGCGTTCAAACAAGGGGGGCGCGCCGTTTTCGCTATAACTTAAAAAATCGCGGAAGGCCTGGGCTGTGGTAGCAAAACCACCCGGTACGCGCACCCCGGCGGTGGCTAATTGACTGATCATTTCGCCCAATGAGGCGTTTTTTCCGCCGACTGAATCCACGTCGCTCATGCGCAACTGCTCAAATGCGGCAAGATAACGCGCTTCTTGCATTTCTGTGTTAGACATAATTACCTTTAGTTTGATGATAAGAAATCTTTTCGAACTGCTGCGCCAAGCTCAAATTCTTGTTATTCTTCGCATGAACCCGCCTGATGTCACAATGGCTGTCATTTTACCGCGTTGCACCAGAATTTCGCACGCGATTCGTATGCTATTCG
>JBKJLF010000396.1:0-31860 GCA_046597185.1 Burkholderiaceae bacterium
GGTAGCCGGATCATTTGCGCCATTTCCGCCTGGGATGGTGAATTAACATCAAAACGCGCGGCGGCCATCAATATCGGGCAGGTTGCAATTTGCGGGTAAAAATCGTTGCGCGAGGCCAGTAAGACAAGGCAGCTTTGGCTGCGCGCTAATTGATCCAGAATTTGCAGAAAATGATTGCGCTCGTCAATGGTAATTTGTTCAGAATTGAAAATAGCTTCAAAACGATCAATAAAAATGGCGTGGCGCGGTGCGGGGCCTGGTTTGCATTGCGTCAGGCTTTGCTGCAAGATTGTGGTCGCTTCATCGATATTATTTTCCAGTAACTGGCCCAGACTGGTGGCGCTATGATTGGTAAACACCATTTTCTGCGCCACCTCCAAATCTAATAATAGGCCGCCCAGCGTGGTCAATAAAGAATGCTCGCCTTTTTCACCTAGATCAAAACTGGCGCTTGAAATAAGCGCTAAGGTGGTGGATTGGTGGGTTAAAATCGGCAATAAACCTGCCCGTATTAATGAGGTTTTGCCCGATCCGCTTGGCCCTAAAACCAGAATCAATTCGCTTGAATGTTCGGGCGCATTTTCGGCTGAATTTGCTGTCTGAATCTGGTTTTCAATAATCTGCCTGAGTTTAAAGGTCGCGTCACTGCGGCCAAAGAACACGGCGGCATGTTTTTCATCAAAGGCTTGTAAGCCGCGAAATGGCGATTCGTTTAGCCAGGTGCCTGCCTGTGCCTGGTGAGAATAATCAAATTGTACTGGTGCAATGGTGCGATAACCGCGTTTGCGAATCGTTTCGATATATTGCGATGCGGTACTGCTGTCACCCAATAAGCGGCGTATTTGCGCAATCACTTTATGAACCGGATTATCGCCATAAATGGCACCGCCCCAGCAGCGTTCTAATAATTCATCGGCGCCTATAATTGTGTTGGCTTGTTGGCAAAGGGTCACCAGCACATCCATCGCGCGTGGCTCCATCTGGCGTTGCGTTTGGCCATCGCTAATGGTGTTGTCGCCCGGATTGACGCGCCATGCGCCAAATTGAAATTGTGTTGTTTTCATGTGTGATCAATAACATTTTTTGGATATGAAACCAATCGCTATGATGTGCTTGTTTTAATGCCTGGTCGGGGTGATGGCACTAGCAGGTTCCCGGCAGGTCTGAACGGCCTGTTTGTTCTACAGTTTAACCTATGAACGCAATCGTGGTAGTGAGTTTCGGGGAAGTGGGCGGTGGCGCAAATTGCCTGCCTTGCCATTGCCAGCAGTATCAGCACTGCGGCGTCGTATTTCCATATGTTTTTTTGATAATACAACAGGAGTTGTGTCATGACCGTTTTAGACCCTATGATTGAAACCAAAGCCGCGCTCATTCATAATGCCCTGGCACAGTCGGCTATTTCTGCCGAAGAAATTAATGACGCCCTGGATAAAATGTTAGCGAGTGATGTTTTCAGGCGTGCCCGGCGCATGTGTCGCTTATTGCGTTATTTGGTTGCACAAAGTATGTGTGGGCATAAACGGCATATGTGTGAATATGCGATTGGTTTGGAAGTGTTTGACCGCGACCCGGCGACTTATTATCCGGGAGAAGACCCGGTGGTGCGGGTGCAAGTGGGGCGCTTGCGGGAGCGCTTAAAGGAATATTATGCCAATACGGTATTGGATGTGAAAATCCAATTTTCCATTCCATTGGGGAATTATTGCCTGCAAATTCAACGCCGCATGAGTGAATCAAGCGAATCATCGTCGCAGATTTTAATTGCGTTTGCGCCGATGCAAACTATTTCGGATGATATTTCCGGGCGTGCTTTTGCCACGGGCTTGAATGAGGATTTAAGCTATCATTTATATCGGAAATTCGGTTCGCAATTGGTTTGTGCTGCTGCCTTGTTGGATATGGCCAAGGGTAAGCTGGCTAACGAATATGATCAATCCGGGGCCTTATTGGCGTATATTTTGGAAGGTGGAATTCAAGTAGCGCACGGGGGGGTGAAAGTGAATGCGCGCTTGATGGATATTTATACGCATACCATTATTTGGTCGGAGCAATATATTGAAAATGCGGGGATCAGTTTGCAATTGCAGGAGCAATTTGCGGCGCGCATTGGGCAGGATGTGAAGCAATACGTGACTTTGGCTTCGGCGCGTGGGGTGAGTTAGAATCCGCATCATTCGATTCCACATCCAGGTTGCAAGGAAGAGCTTACTGCAATTGTCAGGTAAGGCTGCGCGCCATGTTATATTGACGGCCTGATTTGTACCCCTTCCCCCATTTGCCAAGCACAAAAGGAAAAAACCATGGACGCGCAAGAATTTCGTCGCCTCGGGCATCAACTGATCGACTGGGTAGCTGACTATCGGGAAGGCATCGAGCGCCATCCCGTCATGAGCCAGGTTGCGCCCGGTTCCATTCGTGCTACTTTTACACCCGAGCCACCGCAACAAGGGCAGGGCATGGATCAGGCACTGCTGGCGCTTGAGCGCGACATTTTGCCCGGCATCACCCATTGGAACCACCCCGCGTTTTTCGCCTATTTCCCCGCTATTACCAGCTACCCCTCGATTTTGGCTGATCTGGTGACCGCCGGCCTTGGCGCGCAAGGCTTGAACTGGCAAGCCAGCCCGGCAGCGGCTGAAGTGGAAGAGGTGGTGATGGACTGGTTGCGCCAAATGCTGGGTTTAAGCCCGGCATTTAGCGGCGTGATTCATGATACCGCCAGTACCGCCACCCTGTGCGCCTTGCTGTGCGCACGCGAAAAAGGCTCCCACTTTTCCCAGAACGGCCCCGGCCTGCAAGGCGGTAGTGCACCCTTGGTGGTGTATTCCAGCAATCAGGCCCATAGTTCCATCGAAAAGGCGGCATTGCTGGCCGGGTTTGGCAAACACCATTTGCGTTTGATCGACACCGACGAGCAACACGCACTGCGGCTTGACCTGCTGGAACAAGCCATTGCCGCCGATTTGGCTGCGGGTTTGCAGCCGTGCGCACTGGTGGGTTGCGTTGGCACCACCGGCACCACGGCAGTAGACCCCCTGCCCGCCATGGCCGCGCTGGCGCAGCAGCATGGGCTGTGGTTTCATGTGGATGCCGCCATGGCGGGCACGGCCATGTTGTTGCCTGAATGCAGGCACATTTGGGAGGGCGTCGAAAACGCCGATTCGCTGATCATCAATCCGCATAAATGGATGGGCGTTGGCTTTGATTTTGCCGCCTACTTTGTGCGTGATCCAGAGCATCTGATCCGCGTCATGAGCACCAACCCCAGCTATTTGCAGACAACGCAAGACAGCCAGGTTAAAAATTACCGCGACTGGCATATTCAACTGGGTCGCCGTTTCCGCGCACTCAAGCTGTGGTTTGTGCTGGCCGATCAGGGCGTGACAGGTATTCAGGCGCGCTTGCGACGGGACCTGGACAACGCGCAATGGTTCAAGGCCCGGGTTGAGGCGGCGGCGGATTGGGAAATCATGGCACCGGTGCCATTTCAAACCGTCTGCATCCGCCACGTGCCGCCATCGCTAAAAAGTGATCTGGCCGCGCTCAATACGCACAATTTGGCCATTGCCCACAGCATCAACCAATCAGGACAAGCTTACCTGACCCCATCGATCCTCAAAGGCCAGCAAATTTTGCGTGTCAGCATCGGCTCCGAGCCGACTGAGCGGCAGCATGTTCAGACTTTGTGGGATCAATTGCGTGCCGCATCAAGGGCAATTGAATCCAATTAGCTGGATTATTGCGAGGCATCAACAACAGGGAAGGGCTTGCAACCGTGCTGACAAATTTATTTGACTCCCGGCACAATTCATCGTAGTCTAAGCATTGGTATCTATTTTTGTAGATGGGGAGAACATGAATAATTATCAAACGCTGATAAAAGTGCCTCTGGTTCCGCAAGAAAAAAGCAATCTTTGCTGGTTTGCCTGCAGCATGATGTTGTATCGCTGGTCGGTGAAAAAATCAGGCCAGAGTTCCATGATCAAAGATCCGCACGAAAGCGAAACAGTCATGGAGTGGCACAAGAAGAATGAAGGCCTCGACGCCAAGGGCGTGACCACGCTGGCCATGAAGCTCAACCTGCGCGCCCATAAGTTTACCAGTCTGCCGCGCAACTTTACCGATATGAAAGCGGTATTGCAAAAACACGGGCCAATCTGGACCGCCGTATCGAAGAACTGGAATGGCAAAGGCGATCAAAATATTCCGCATGTGATTGTGATCTATGGCGCACTCGATACGGGCGTTTGGATTCATGATCCCGAACCCGTGGCAAAAGGCACCACACGCCTCCTGACATGGAGTGATCTCCAAAAAGCCGATACCAAGAACGAATATTTTGGCGTAAGCGCTGACCCCAATTAAGCTCTTGTGGCAACCGGCGCGGGCAGGGGGAGCGCAACCCTGCCCGCCACCTTGCTTTGTGCCCGGCGTCAGTGTCAGGTTTTACCTTTGGCGCGATTCATCATTTCGGTCGCTTTTTCGAAATTGCCGTGCAGTTTTTCCAGCGCGGCCAGACTGTCGTTTGATTTTTCGCGGTTGACCCTTAATTCCAACCCGCAAGCCGGGCAGGCCAAGGGCATGCCGCTGAGCAGAACCGGAATCTGTACTTCAAAACGAGTTTGGCAGCGTGGGCATTGCACGCCCGGTTGTGCGCTCATCACTGGCGCTTGCCGCCACGTTTGCGGCGCGGGGCTGCGTTGTTGCTGCCATGCCATTGGCGCGGGTGTCTGTGCCCAGGTGCCTGGTTTGGGTGGCGCTGCCTGGCTGCCAGCCACATTCGCTACCGGCGCGGCGGGCGCTTCGGGCGGGGGGGCGGTGGCATCGTGCGCAGGTTCATGCACAGGCGTGGGCGTTGCATGTGCGTATGCGGGCGGCGTGGCGTTCTCTGCGGACGGTTCTGCTGCCCAAAATGCCTTGATTGCGTGATCCAGACGGTGCAAAAATTCATTAAAACGCATTGCCACCCCTTAGCTTTTGAGTGAGCTGGCTGGCGTCACCGTATCCAATGCGGCAGTCATCGTCGCCCGACTCTCAACCTCGGTGGCCGAGGTATCACTGGCTGCCGCGCTTTGCGTCTGTTTGCTGGTCGACGCTTGTTCCATGATTTGGAATAACTGCTGTAAACCCGCCGGCATGTCCGATTGCACCAGATTGAGTGTGACTTTCATGTCGATGGTGGTGTCGGTGTTATTGCTGGCCTTGTACACCGCCCGCATGGAAACCGCGCGGCTGGGCGTGGGGCTGGTGGTGGCTGCGGCAGCAAATGCCGTTCCTGCTACCCCTGCACGCCTTTGCTCTGTTTCGCTATCGGTTTCGATAATTTTCAGGCTGAACGACAGTTGCGCATCCTTAACCTGTAGCAAGGGAATCGGCACCAGTGACAATAAAGGCAGTTCGACTTCGGCCTCCACATCGCGACCATTCACATCTTGCTTTGTATAGTTAAAGCTGACGGTACGCAAGCGGCCAAAGCTGTTTTCTGATTTGGCATCGCCTTGCTTGTCAAAGCCGACGCTTTCGATAAAGTCTGCCGAGGCGCGGGCTGCCATCGCCTCGGCCTCAATGATGGCGACGATGGGCGATCCGATCAATTGCGCAAAGGGAAGTGATTTCATGGGATGTATGCTGTCGTTAAGTTAAATCGGAGTCAGTTTGTTGCATGGGCATGAATGGGCATGAATGGCATCATGCTACTCACGCTCAACCAGAATTTTGCCGCCTTCGGATTCGTTGGCACCCGTGTTGATATCATAATTGCTGATACCCGCCGTGATGTCCAGGCTTGATATGGCCTGTTCTTTCATTTCACTCAAGGCGCGCGCATCGACCACCACTTCGCTACCCTCGGCCCGCCCTTCACCCAGGAAGGCGCATTTGAGTTGAATATTGATGCTTTTGATTTCAACCCTGGGAACAGGGAAACACTGAAGCACAGGATCTTTCCGATAAAAATCAACGAGTTTGGCAGAAGCCGTGTCAGACTCAAACCTGGCAGTGGCGACATCGCGGAGAATTCCGGCTAAGATTGCTGACAATTGCGGCATAAAAGTATCCCGTGCTGAGTGTTAAAAATACGCATTAAGAAATCAAACTGAGATCAAACAGCATTCAAACTGAAATCAGGGTGGCGTTGGGGTTGCGGCCACCGCCACTGGCGGGCTCTTGATTGCATTTTCCAGAATTTGCAGGATTTTTGCCATACCGCCCGGCATCGAATCCTGCACCGCGCGCACATGCACGCTCATCGTCGCTTCGGTACTGAAGCGGCTGCTGTTTTCCGAGGTGGCGCTGTGTTTGGATGATACGGCAACATTAAAGTTGACGGAAACCGGGCTCCAAAACGCTTTGTACTGGAACTTTGAATCGACGGCGATATCCAGATTGTCCGAGGTGGCGTTTTTATGCTTGTATTCTTCGGCCATTTTTGCCATGAAATCGATGGTCATTTCATCAATGCGCAAGAATGGAATCGGTACGATGGTGAGTAAGGGGACGGTGAGCGTGGCGTCGGTTTCGGTGCCGTTGACGTTTTGCTGTTTGTATTCAAATGTGACGGTTCGGATTTTGCCAAAACTGCTGTTGGTATCGCTGCTCTTACCAGTACCATCAATCGACGGGAACAGTGCGTCATCATTTTGTTTCTCAAAACCGACAGTCTGAATAAATTCGATGGTGGAGCGTGCTGCAAGTGCTTGTGCTTCAATGGCCGCTTTCATCGGCCCGCCGATGATATTGCCAAATGGAAGCTGGGTGAGCGCTCTGGTTACGTAGGCCATAATTGTTCTCGCTTTCTGAAAAAATCGATATGAACATCAAATAACAATCTGAATTCCGACATCTACCGCTTCTTTATTACCTGTGAAATGAAACGCGATTGACTCATTGTTGCACCAACCTGCGCCAAGACGGTAAAGTTGTCAAGGCATCAAAGGATTTACGACTGATGCGGTGTCTGCTACCGTGTGCAGCAATTATAGTACGTCCTCGCTTGCTGTTTTTGGAAAAAGCAAAAAAATTATGCGCCCGCTTCGGAAATCGGGGTAATATGTTTCAAATTCCAACTGTTTGAATGGGAGCGTCCTATGGCGATGGCAGATTTCCAGTTTCGATTTTTGCAAGAGTGGGCAGAGATAGGCGGGCCTGTTGCGCGTAAGCATAAACTTCCCGTGAGTGCAATGCTCGCTTGCGCATCAGTTGAGTCGGATTGGGGCCGGGGCAGCATCTACAAAGAAACCTTGAATCCGTTCAGCCTGCAAAAATGGCCGCATGTGCCTAAACCCAAAACCAACCGCACCGCTTGGCGCGATACCGTGATTCAAGTCAGCCCGAAAAAGACCGCGAAAGCGCCCTTCAGTTGTGCCACTGATCGGGCTGATGCGGTGCGGCAATGGTGTGAATGGATTTTATTTTATGGCGAAGCGGATGGCCCACCGGGCAATCAAGACCCGAAATTGCCGCATGTCAAAGTCGCCTCGGCGGTGGCCAACCGTGAGCGTCTGTTGGCTTTTCGCACCAGCGGCGAAGACTTTGCCAAGCGCTTGCCACTGGTGGGTTTTGGCGAAAGCCGCACCAGTTTGGTGTATGCCAGGCGCCTGACCGATTTCTCGATGGGTAGTTACGATTAAGCTGATGCGGCCTGGATTACCGCCATGGTGTGGCCAATGTCGGGCCGAGCAGGTTAGCGTGAAATAACCCGATGTCGAAATGAACAGAACTCTCGCAGCCAAAACGGCACGATTCCGGAATCATTTCATAATTCGGGGGGCGCCGCCAGATTCATGAAAGTTAGTGCGTGTTTAACAGGTACACAGAATCGCCAGAAGTGTGCTCAAGCAGGGCAACGATTGCATTGCACTCAGCGGTATTGGTTGCCGGAGGCAATGACACACTCCCCGCAGATGTATTGATCCCTTGTGCATGATAGAAAATCCCTGATGCGAGGATCGCACCATTCTCGGCAAGTTGCATGAAGTTGTTTTCGATGTGTGCGATTGAATGTGGTGCGGACAGTTGCGCCGTGCCGTCTGTGGTTAATGCACCGCCCAGTAATAACCAGTACAAATGTAATGGCTTGGAAACATTCAATACCTCTTCACGTTTTTACGCTGCCTTGGGCCAAATGCCGGGATGTGGCAATCATATTATGCCGCCCTGCCAAGCATACGAAGCATGCCAGCCAGCACGGCAGCACCGCTGCTGGTGAACAGCCACCCCAAGGCCACACAATTGATGATAATTGTCACCCAAAATACGTTTTGGAACGATTCCTTTTTCGATTTATGGCGAAAGGATTTTTGCGCGAGTAAAGCACCGGGCCAGCCGCCCATCAGCGCCCAAAAATGCAAGGTATTTTCCGGGGTGCGCCAGCGCTTATTTTCAGCCGCTGCTTTATCGATGGCGTAAGCCAGGAAAGTAAAAAAACTCACCACCAAATAGGCAGCCGGTACGGCGGACGGGAGCTGGTCCATCAGCACCGACAAAGCCAGAAATGCACCAAAAACCCCCACAATAAAAGGTTCAAACGATGTTTGTGCGGGGCGCGCAGTGGGTGGTGGCCGGGTATCGGCAAAGCGGATGTTTTGTGCCTGAAAGCGGCGCTTGTCATCTTGCCCCAACTCGTAGGTGATGAGATCACCCTCCTGGGGCCTCTTGGTGCGCGCCGAAAAGGCTTTTATATGCACGAAGGCGCGTTCACCGCCGCCAACGGCGGTGACGAAGCCAAAGCCTTTGTCGTCTTTCCAGTCTGTAATTCTGCCTTGGTAGCGCATATCAAGCTCTTTTCTCCGGTTTGGCAATCAGCCCGTGTGGTGTGTTATCAGGCTGCGCTCAGGCTTTTGCGCAGTCCAGCAATAGTTTGCTTAATGGCCCCGGCATATTCACCATGGGGTCGTGCCCGCAAGCCAATTCCAGCACGCACCAGCCGGGTTCGTGGCGCACCCGTTGGCGCATGATCGAGATGGTGGGTAGGGCCGGGTTGGTGCAATCGATAAACGTGCGTGGTAGCGCTGCAAGGCGTTGGGCCTCAAATTGAAGCGGGTTCTGGTACACCGTCAGCGGTTGCACCGTCATGCGCGCATTGACCCAATCGCGGTCTGCGCCTTCCAGGCCAAACATGCTGGCATCCGGGAAAGGGATGCGCCCGCCCGCCGCCTGCGCCGCCTGCACCCGCTTGGCCACCGTTTCGGGTGTGTGGCAACTACTCCAACTTTCGCCGGGGTGGGGCGTTACGGCGTCCAGATACACCAGATGGCGCAAGCAATTGGCCCCTTTTTGCAATAACTGATCGGCCACCCCGGTAATGACCATGCCGCCGTAACTATGCCCAACCAGCACCACATCGTTTAATTGCTCGCATTCGATGAGATTGATCACATCGGTAATGTGGGTCTGCAAATTAATTTGGGGTGAAAACAGGTGCGCGCGCTCGCCCACGCCCGTGAGCGTGACGGCATACGCCTCATGCCCGGCTGCGCGTAGCCGGGGCAGTACGCGCGACCAGCACTAGCCGCCGTGCCATGCGCCGTGAACTAAAACAAATTGGGACATAGGGACTCCTGATGTGGGGGGGAGGGTGAATTTTAGCATGTGGCTTGCCGGGTTTCAAAGCCGCAGCATACGTCCTCGCCAGGGAAAGATGCGGTGCTTAATCACTTAATCGCAAGCCTTCAAGCCGTGGCCGCCCACTGGCGCGGTCTCAAATCGTTCGCCAAAACCGGCAATAAGCGGTCTACCCTTGGCAATGGCTTGCTGGACGGCGGGTAAAGTCAATGAAGCGGCGTGATTTTCTTTACTCTCCCACGCTTCAGTCACCCAAATGGCATCGGGGTCGGTCGGATCTTGCGCGACGATGTAGCTCAGGCAGCCGGGCATGTCGCGCAGGCCTTCCAGCAAGATGGCAATCAATGCGTCGCGTTGGCCGGGTAAAACCTTCATTTTGCCGATTAAACCGTACATGTTTTTGTTCCTTTTAAAGAAGACAAGCGCGAATGGACTAGCGCGCTTGCAAGTGGTAGTGACCGGGGGCGAACTGTATTATACCTGCCGATTGAACGCTATTTTTGTTGATTGACGACATTGCGCTTTTATGGGCGGGTGTTCATTCAATTGTGAAGAATTTTAATTTCTGTGCGGCATTTCGTAGAATCATGAATTCTGCATGTAGAATCCTTACCTACTGCCAGTGTTGCTCAACTGGTTCAAACAGCATGGTTTGGAAAGAGGACGCGTGATGCCTAAGCAGAAAACCCCGGAAGCGGAAGCATTGCCGAAAGCGAAGGATGAACCTTGGCCCGAGGAGGAATTACAAGCTGCCGTGATGGCCTACTTTGATATGCAACGCAAGTATGATCGCGGTGAAAAAATCAACAAGGCGAAAGTTTACCGCGACCTTGCGGTTAAGTTTCCTCGCTCTGCGGGTGCCTTTGAATTTCGGATGCAAAATATTTCCTATGTCTTGCAGGAAATGGGGCGTGACTGGTTGACGGGTTTGAAGCCGGCAAAAAATGTCGGCGCGACGAATCACCCCATCATAGAGCGCCTCATCCTTGCCGCCAACCCGGTGCTACCACCTGCCGCATCGCCGCCCGAGAGGCTACCGCTTGCCAAACAGGAGCGCCAACCTTACCAAGTCCCGCCCTTGCCTGCGGGTGTCGCCAAGCCCGAAAAAGTCAAGGCGGAGGTGACCCAAATCGCACGCGATCCAAAAGTTAGGGAATGGGTCTTAGTGAATGCGAATGGCCATTGTGAGTGTTGCTTGCAACCCGCACCATTTAAAAGCCGTGAAGATGGACAGCCATTTTTGGAAATTCATCATTTAGTGCTGTTGGCAGAGGACGGGCCGGATACGGTCGCTAACGCGGTAGCGCTATGCCCGAATTGCCATCGTGAATTGCATCACGGTGAAAATGGCACAGCGCTGCGCGAGCAATTGTATGCGCGTATTCCGCATTTAAAACGGGGGCAGACTTAACGCCACCCGCTGTACAACATCTCGGCTTTGAGTTTGTTGGCTTCCAGCGCAGAAATAAAATCAGTGATCCGCCGCTTCGCTGAGTCGTTGACTGGCTCAACGGTAGATTCAAGCCGCGAAAGCTAACTCGACCCGCCGTCATTCACTCGTACCCCGGATGGCTTGACACCGCTTCGACGGTGGCCAAGGCTAAAAAGAGCCGTCAGGGCAACCTGACAGGCCGTTGAATGCCAGTGCTCCTACGGGGCGGCACGCACAAAATTGTAGCGTATTTTGTTTATGGAGGTAATATGGAACTTACCCCAATTTATAACCGTGTTGTCGGCTTGGATGTACATCAGGCCAAAATCAGTTGCTGTGCGCAGACCATGCAGGCCGATGGCACGATCAAAATGGAACACCGTGAATTTGGCGGCTTCAAGCGTGATCGGCGCGCTATGGCCGAGTGGGTGCGCACGATTGCGCCCGAGGTCGTCGTGATGGAGAGTACTGGCATTTACTGGAAGAGTCCCTATGCTGCGCTGGAACGGGTCGATATTCGGGCGTGGGTGGTCAATGCCCGTCATGTCAAAAATGTGCCGGGGCGCAAGACCGACGTGGGCGACGCCCAATGGTTAGCCACGCTGGCGCGTGCTGGCCTACTGCGTGCTTCATTTATTCCACCAGCCGATATCCGGCATCGACGGCTGATCGCACGGCAACGCCAGAAACTGGGCGGTATGTTGGCATCTGAGAAGAATCGGCTTCACAAGCTGCTGGCCGACGCGGGCTTTAGGCTCAATGTGCTGATCTCGGACGTTCACGGCAAAGCCGGGCGTGCCATGGTCAAGGCCATTATCGAAGGGCGCACGATAAGCGAAATACTTGATCTGGCCGGAAAGTTGCGCGCAACCCGCGAGCAACTGTTCGAGGCCCTGCAACCGGAAGCACACAAAATGCTTCGTATCATCTTCTCTATGCTTAAAAGCAACGTGCCATATCAGGATCGAACAGTGGATTACGAGGCTTTAATCGTCCAGCGCAATGCGCCGCGCTGGATCAAAATGTTAATGAATCACGGTTTTATACCCAAACAAGCCTAAGATTTTTTAGCGTTCTTTAACTACTTTTTCTAGGTTTTACGTTCCGCCTAGCGGTAGGGCAAGCATTGTTGCGGCTGCCCCGGGGTGTCTTTCACGCTAAATATTTTTAAAGTATCATGAACTGCGCCATATAGCCCCATTATCCGCACTTAAACCACCCGCTTCGCCGTTCCATCGCAAACTTCGCCCGAAATCAAGCCAGTTTCCCCGGTTTATGCTATCGTTCCGCTTTGCAGTGGTGCGCCACCATTGCCCGGTGTAATTTTCGCAGTGTAATCTTGTTGTTAACTTTCTTGATCGCCTATGACTACACAATGGCAAACCGCAAACAGTGTCTGGCTTGAAGACGAGGTTAGCGGATATTTTGAACTTGTTTCTACCCGTGGCTTGGGAGCCGTGCCAGCGCATGCGAGCGTTGTGCGTCCGCGCGAGCTGGCGCAGTGCCTGGGAGCCGCGCTGCCGCTCAACTGCCGCTGCGCCGTAGTCTACCCCGAAGGCTTTGCTTTTTGTCCATATTGCGGCCAAGCTTTGCAAGCCGCTGGGGACGATCCCACTAACGCCACTAACGCCACTAACGCCACTAACGCCACTAATACTACTAATGCCGCACGCCTCGCCGCAAGCTGGTACGGGCCTCATTCTGATCACAACTTACCCGAACATGCCGCCAAAGGTTTGGGCCAAACTGCCTATAATTTCAACGCTGGCGCGCCGCAGCAACCTACCCGCCCCAACGCCAGCCTGCCCGCACCCCCTTCCAGCCGCTGTATTTTCGCCAGTGCCCATTTTGGCTTGGCCAGCACCCGTTTATTGGCGCTGGATTATCGCCAAAACGTCTTGCAATACTGGGACCCAAACGCGCTCGACTGGCAGTTATTGGCCGGCCACGGGGCCGACCTGAGTTTTACCACCTCCGAATATTATTGGCTGCGCCCACAGGGTAACGAACCCGGCAGCGTCGCCGTGCTACCCACGGCGGGGGGCTTGATGCAATTGCAGATTAATCCGCTCGACCTTAGCTACCGCCTGCAACCCTTGCTGGAACAAAGCCTGGTCAGCGCACCGGGGCGGGTGTTTAATTATTTGGCTTGCCTGTATCAACGCGAAGGCCAGTTGTATTTGTATGCGAGAAATTGTGAAAATGAAATCAGTAGCGATTTTGCTTGCGCCACGCACGGCGATGGCGTGCCCGATCCCGACGCCGCCCCCGATTCGGCCAGCGCTAATCCGCTGAACCCGGCCTGGCTGAGCAGTTGGTCGCGCCCGATTGCGTTTCAAGGCAAATTGATGTGGCTCCACCCCTTGGGGCAGCTGGTGTGGCAACCCGGCAGCGCCCCCAAAATGCTGCCGTGGCCAGAAGGTTGGCAAGCGCGCACACTACTCGGCCCCGGCAGTTTGGCCGCCGCCATGCAAAGCCGCGACGGGCGCTTGTGGTTGCTGGGGCAAACCCGGCAAGGCTATGTGTTTGTTGAGTTGGGTGCCAGCGGCCCACAAACCGAAGCCTGTGATGGCGTGCGCCTGGGTTGGGCCAATTTTATGTTTCGCCTGGGCCACCCCTTGCGCACCGAGCCATGGGAAAGCTATACCGTGGACGATGAAAATGATCATCAAGCCCTGGTTTGGCCGCTGCTCTCCTGTTACGATGCACGTCAGCGCCATGGCTTGGTGTTGCGCCTGATGAATTACACCAAAACCGTCGATCACTTACTCAATAGCCGGGATAGCCACGACTGCAAGCTCGAATGGCTGGGGCAAACCCAAATTGAACTGGAACGTATGAGCCTGGCGCGGCCATGGGAACTGGTGTGCTTTGTACACCAGCAAACCCTGTGGCTACACCACCCGGACTGGCCGCAAATGCGTGGTTGGCGCTGGCCGGAGGCGCTATGATGGCGGCGCTGCACAGGGCGTACCGAGTGCTTGGACTGGTGCTGTTATTGAGTTGGCTACCCGTCCCGGTAAGCGCCACCTCCCACGTGTTTCTGGTACAAAACTCCGGCTGGATGGAGCCATTTTTCACCGATCCCAATTCGCCCTATAAAGCCTTGATCACCGAAGTACTACTGGCCGCAACTCAACCGCAAGACCTGTTACTGCTGGCCGCCTTCAACCAAAGCTTGCCCAACGCACCTTCGCCTAAAGCCTTGCTCTCAACCACCGTGCCCGAGCCACAAGCCTTGCGCGCGCAAGTGGGTGGTGCGCTGGGCGCATTGGGTTTGGCGCACAAACCCGGCAGCCAGGCCCTGGCCGATACCGATTTGAATGAAGCCGTGAGCGCCGCCATCCAGCAGGGTTTGGGCCATCGCCCCGGTTTGATTTGGCTATTCACGAATAACAAAAACAGCCCGAATAACGACCAAGCCACGGCCAGCCGCAATCGCGAGTTTTATCAATTAATCCATCAGGGTAGCGACATCACCGCAGCCATGGGTTTTGCCCTGAAAATGCCGCTGCAAGGCAAACAATATCGCGCCAACGGCATGATGGTGTATGTCTTTGCCAGCCAACCCGAAGGCGCAAAACAGTTGCAAGCCTTGCTGGCGCGAGGCCACTTGCAAAAGGTATTGACCGAACCCGCCGCACGCTTAAAACCGCTGGATCGCGACACCGTGCGCCTGCAACCACAACGCGTGATCAACAGCCCCGGCGTGCGCTTTTCATTGGGGCAAAATAATATGCTGTGGGCCGACGTGGCCCCCGGTGCGCGCCAGCCGCAAGCCAAAATCGAATGGCTGTTGCAAAATCAAATGTATCCTTACACCATAGTCTCGGCCACGGTGGCGGCGCAATCGCATTTGGGTAAAGAAATCCATGCCGTCGATTTGGATCGTACCGCTATCCACCAACTGACGCCGCAAACTGCGCAACCTTTGCAAACCGTATTGCAACTGCCGCTGGCGCAATTGCCGGGCAAGTGGTCGTTGGCGGCCTTGAGTAAAGCCGGTTCTGCCTATATTGTGCCGGGCCAAATTGAACTGCAATTGAGCGAACAAAAACTCAGCCTGGCCGAACCGTTTAAACAGCGTATGGCAGAAATATTCCCCGGTGATCCGCTGCCCGATATTTTTGCACCGCCACCCGGTATCAAGCAATCCAGCGCCATTTTGCCCTTGCAAGTGCGGGTGGAATATGGCATTGCACCTTTACTCGTCGCCCTGGGCAGCGCCGCCCTGCTCGCCGCTGCCGCGCTGGCTGCGTATGTGCAAATGGGTAAGCTGCGTCAAGTGCGTTATCGGCTGGAAGGGCGCGATTTGAGTTTGCAAGGGCGGCGCGGTGAGCGCTGTGCGATTCGGGATAGCCAGGGCGAATTGATTGCACAATGTCAAATCGGCTGGTTTAACCATCAATTATTGAATATACGGGAAGGCGCGCAAATTAGCCTTATTTGACGCGCTTATCTGACATCCAGGGAGTTTTTTTATGCCAAGTTCCAGTCCGAGTTCCAGCAACACCGCCGATGCCGGCTTTAAATTGCCCGGTGCCGACGCCGCGAGCGCAGCGACCGTAGCGACCGGCAGCAGCGCGCCAGCCGCCACCAATGCCGCCAGCGCACCGCCTGTGCCAGCCAGCGAGCCTGGCAACGCCAGCATGGAAGTCAACGCCAACACGGGGAACACTGGCGCTGGCACCAGCACCATTGACGGTGCCCCCCAAACCGATACTTCCAACCGCGATTTAACGCTGGCGGGCGGCATCTTTTTGGTCTTGCTGTTGGCCTTCTTTTTTGCCCGTGGTGCGTATGTTAATCACCTGGTCTCGCGCCGGGTTGCGCCCGGTTCGGCGGGTAACGCCGGCTGGCTGTTATTTATTGGCTTGGCTTTTCTAAGCGGAGCGATAGTGCTGGCCTTGATTAATGCAGAAAAATATCTCAGCCTGTGGGTAACGGGGCCGCTGGTTCTGGTTGGTTTGGGCAGTTTGCTCGGTGCCGTGCTAACCGGTCGTCGATAGGAGTGGTGATGGATGAATTGACTAAATCAAGCGAACCGCAGGCAGATGTGAAAGTCGATCTGCGCCCAACCTTGTTTATTGGCGCAGGCGGCACCGGCATGGAAGTGATGTTGCGCATCCGCCGCCGCATTTTAAGCGCGGTCTGGAATCGGCAACACCCGGTGCGGGTGGAATCGATCGGCGAATTTCCGGTGGCGCGCTTTTTACATCTTGATCTGGATAGCGGCGCGGTCATCGACGAAGGTAAATCGCAACGCACCGACCCCTGGTATAGCCTGGTCAAATTTGGTGATGATGAACGCTTGGTCGAGCCCTTCGATATCGCCCAATACCATGAATCCGACGACAGCCTGGCGCGCTTTCCGCTGATCGAAAAATGGATGCCGCTACGCCCCAAAAAACTGCGCTCGCTCGGCATCGACCCGGCCAAGGGCGCGGGACAGGTGCGCGCGGTGTCACGTCTGTATTTGTTTGATCAATATCCCAAATTGGTGGGCCGCATCAAGGGCGCGCTCGGCTATTTGCGCAGCAACGCCGGCAATGCGAGGAAGGAAACCTACCAACGCCTCGGTTTGCAAATCGACCCTTCCAAGTTTCGCATCGTCGTCATTGCCTCCTGCGCGGGCGGCACCGGCGCGGGTACGCTGTTGGATTTGGGCTGGCTGGCCAAAGCGATTGCGCGGCAAGAAGTATCCAGCAGTCAGGTTGATTTGATCATGCTAATGCCAGCCGGCTACGCCAAGGCCAACAAAGAGCGCACCGAAGCCAACGCCTACGCCACCATGATGGAGCTGGAAACGGCCATGCGTGACATGAGCGCCGAAGTGCGCTGGGCCGAAATCGATAGCCTCAAAGGGCAGGGCGCACCGTTTGATGATGTCTACATGATCGACACCGCCAATCTGGCGCACAAAGCCACTGAAGAAGTGAGCGATGTGTATGAGATGCTGGCCGAAGTTTTGTTTGAAGATTTTGCCTCGGCCGATTTCGCCAACAAAAAGCGCTCGGTCGCGGTGAATCAGGCCCAGCACAAACTGGGGCCATACAACCCGCCCGTGCCGGAGGAGCGCTTTGGCGCGATGCGGCTATCCTACTTCAAAGGCTATTCCGCTTTTGGCCAATCGATACTCGACACCCAGCAAGGCTTGCGTGATGATATCCGCGCCTATGAATTGGCTGCGCTGATGGTGAAAGCGTTTTTCGGCGTGCTGGGCAAGGATGGTGTTAGCAGCGGCTTGGCTGGCAGCGTGGTGGCCGGGGGGGGCGGGGCCAGACGCGCGGGTGATGCCGAGCGCGATGTGTTTGTGCGCGAGCAATTGCACCTGACGGAACAACCGTTTGAGGTCTTCCCCGACTTTAAAAAAGGCACCATCGACGTAACCCCGTTTCAGGAATATGCGCTGGTCGATTTGCTGCTGCAAGACAAAGACCAACGCTCCCTGCTGGAGCGGTTGGAGAGCAAGGTGCAGTTCGAAATCGAACGCATCATGGCCAGCTTTAAAATTGAATTATGGCGCGAGAAAGTCAGCGAGTTGTTACCCAATCTGGAGCGTGACGCGATTCGTGAAGCAGGGGCAGTGGCAGAAACCAGCGAAGACCGCATCAAACGCCACACCCATGAAGTGAGCGCACGCCTGAAGAAAAAAGCGCGCGAACAAGTGTATGCCTTGCTGGATGATCGCAAACAAGGTGGGCTGGAATTTGTGCTGTCGCTGCTGGAACAAATCAAAGCGCGTTTGCTGGGGCGCGACCATGCGCTGCTGGAGCGCAACGCCAAGCGTTACCGCGAGATTCGCGATGTCTTGCGCACCCGCCAAATTGAAGAGTCGCTCGGTAATTTATCGCAGGCGGCCAGCAAGTTTATCAACAAAGAAACCCAGTCGCGTGAAGTAATGGGGCATTTAAAGCGCGATATTGCCGATTATCTGCGCTTTCACTTGCGTGCGGTGGCGGCAGCCCAAGCGCTGGAAGTGGTGCATCAAATCTCTGGCTGGCTGGGTGAAGTGCAAGCGATTGACGCCAGCGGCCAGGCCCAATGGACCGGCATGGCGGGCGAATTGCAAGCCGGGCGGCGCAGTGTGGATGCGATTTTGCAGCAAGTGGATCAACGCATTTTGCAATTGCGTGAAGATGCCAAACATGAGCACGCCACCTATATCAAACTGGCCAGTGACAACGCGCTGCCGCCAGTGAGTTTAAGCGCCGACGTGAGCGCTTGGAGTGAAGAAGTATTGGCCGAATTTGGCGGCTCCGAGCAGTTATTTCCGCAATTGAGTTCGGAAGACATGCGCGCCAGCCTGTTGTTGAAATTATTCCGCCGCGCCCAGGCAGAACTGGCGCGCCAACCGCAAAATAATGAAGCCTTGCCCGACCCCTTGCTGGAAAAACTGCAAAGCTTCACGCCGCAAGAGCGGCATCGTATTTTTAACGAATGGATCAAAAGCGCCATGCCCTGGGTGAATACCCGTTTCAGTGCCGAATTTACCCCGCGCAGCGATCAATTTAAATGCTTTATTGGTGTCGGTGACCCGCAGCAGTGGCGCGTGCTGGAAGAAGAAATCCGGCTGGCTTTGCCCGGTGGCTATTTTACCGGCGATAAAATCAATATCGTCAATACCGGTTTGCCGGGGCGGACGGTGTGCTACATCGAGTTGTCGGGTTTTCCGATGACGGTGTTGCGTGGTTTGCCGACCTGGCGCAGCTCTTACCAAATCGAAAACCCGCGCATTCCCACCCATTTGCATTTTGACGCTACGCGGTTCAGGCATCCAATCGCACCTTCAATGGATGAATTGCAAAGCCTGGCTGATGATTTTGAAATCTATCTGCAAGCGATTGCCTGTGGCTTATTGCAGCGTAAAACCGAGGTGGCAGATCGCGAATCGCGCTTTCAACCGCAGGGCCAGTATTTGTTTGAAGTGGAGCCGGGCGAATGGCGGCAAATGGGCAATGAATTTTCGATTCGCGCCAATGGTTTACCGGTGCATTACCGTGAGCAAATTGTCGCGGCGGTGCAGAAAAAGACTGCGCACTTGACTGCGCCGCAGTTGTTTTTGCTGGCAGCGTTAATGCGCCACTATGCCCAGCGCGTGTATCGGCCCCGGCTGGAAGTGAATGAAAGCGGCGTGCAAATTCCATCGCCTTCCTTGCCCAGTATTACCGCGCAGCGTTTGCAGCAGCAATGGTTCAAGCGTGCTTGCGCCATGCAGCCGGATTTGGATGCGGCCAGACTGGAGCAAGTGCTGGCGACGATTCATGATTGGAGTGAAGACATCTTTGGCTCGCGCGATGATTGTTATTCCTGGGAAGTGGAATTAGCGCTGGACAAGCGGGTACTGGGGGCGGGTTATTTGAGCGATGCCAGCTTGGCGGCGCATCGGGTGGGCGTGGGTATGCCGCAGGGCGTGGGCGGTAGAAAGTCTGCCAGTGCCAGCGCCCAGCCAAACCTTGGTCAAATTGCTGGCCAACAGATAAGTCAAAGTGCTGGCCAAAGCGGTGGCCAAAGCGCCATGCTACGTTTTAAAGTATTTTTGAATAAAAAGCAGCATGGCCCCTACACGCTGGATCAATTGCAAACCATGGTCGCCAATGGTGAAGTGGATGGGCAAACCAAGGTGTGGAATATGGCATGGAATCGGCAAAAAGACAAATGGCAGTTGGCCTGTGAATGCGTTGAAGTGGCAGCCCTGTTGGACGAAGCGATTCCTGACCCCGACGATGAGTTGGACGATGCCATACCTGACCCTGAATAAGCGAGAGGCGAGTCAATGACTGAACCGGGATCAGCATATCAATGCAGCGCTTGCGCGCGCAGCCTGGCGCGTGCGGTCAAGTATTGCCCGTATTGCGGTGCGTTACAGAAAGTGCACCAGCAAGTGCACCAGCAAGGGCAACCTGCGCCTGCTGCGGACATTGCGCCGGTGTCCGCCGCACCCGCGCCCGTGCCTGCACCGCCGCCAGTACAGGTGGCCGTGCCCGTGCAGGCCGCCGCCACGCCCACGCAGGACCCAGCGCCAGCCGCGCCAGCGCCGCAGTCACCACCACCGCCGGACGTGCATAAAGCGCCGGACAAGCAAGGCAAGCCGAATCTGAATAAACCGATTCCGGTAAAGGTTGCGCCACCAGCAGGCCCAAAGAAGAAAATCCCCTGGTTTAAATGGAGCGTGTACGCCTTGTTGGTGTATGGCTTGTGGCGCTGTTTTGGCCCATCGGACAATCTCTCCGAAGCGAATCAACAAACCGTCAAGGCGGTAGAAAGCCTGATTGATGAGTGCAAGCTGGAGCGCGCGCGCCAGGAGGCCGCCATGTTGCGCAAACCCGAGCCAAAGCGTTACCAGGATCTGGTGCAAACCATCGACGCGGCCAAACCGGCTTGCGACAACAAGCGCCAGCGTGAGCAAGATTGGCTGAAAACCCAGGCCATCGCCAACAAAACCATCAACGACGGCCATTTCGACAAGCTCATGTACGATAAAGCGGTGGGGCGCTTGAATTGGTTTCAAAAGCATTGGAGTGAAGACGACGGCACGCGCGAATTAAAATCCCGGCTCGATGCGCGTTACACGCTGCTGTTGCTGGATCAGGCTGAAAGCTGTATGGCGGATAAAAATATCAACTGCGTCAAAGCGCGCCTTGGGCAGTGGGAAAAGTTCAAGCCCACGCAAGGGCGGGAGCGGGTGCAAGCCTTGCAAGATGCTTTGGCGGAGATTGCCAGCGCCAGCAAAGCTTGGGCCAGCAAGCCTGCGGTGACACTCACGCCGACGCCCAAACCTGGCGCAGGCGCAAGTACTGGCCCCGGCAGCAACGCGGCGGCGGGTGGCGTGGTCGTGCCAACCCAGCAAGTGAATAAAATATTGGCCGATGCTCAGGCTGAAATGAATTACGGCAATTATAGAGGCGCGTCCGATAAACTGGAGTTTTGCCTCACCATGATAGACAAAGGCAACGCCGCCTGTGCCCAATTGAAAAAGAAGGCCGATCAATTGAATAAGGATATGTTGCGTTGTGTGAATAGCGGTAGTGAGTGGATGGCGGATCATTGCGCCAAGTGAGCATGAAGGGATATAAAATGAAACGCAGCATAAATCGTACTCTGATCATTGGCATCAGCGCCGCCCTGGTATTGAATGGTTGTGCCACCGCGCCGCCGGGCAACCGCTATCCGGATAGCAATACTGCGCCGAGCAGCAATCCACCCACGTCCGCAGGACAAGCCGAGAAGCAACCCAATGCAGCGGGCAATGTGGCTAGTGGCGCGGTAGCGGGTGCATTGGCGGGGTGCGCGCTGGCGGCTTTGCTGGGCAAAAAATGTGCGGATGGTGCCGCTATTGGCGCAGCCATTGGTGCGGTGATCGGCTGGTCGTTTTATTCAGAAAAAGTCGCCTCGGCGCAAACCGTGAATGCCGAAGCCCGTCGCGACGGCTTGAGCGTGCCCAATAATGAAATCCGCCTCAAGCAATACACACTCACGCCGTCAACCACGCTGGTGCAGGCAGGCGGCGGCGCGTTGCAAGTGGTGGGCGACATCAAACTCTACGGCCAAAGCCAGCGCAAACCGGAAGTGGTGCAAAGCATGTTGCTCTACAGCGCCAATGGCGAAGCCACCTCGGATACGCCGCAAATTGCGCGCATTGAAAACGTGGATGGGGCAGGGCATTACCGCGCGGTGGGGGTGTATAAAATTCCGCGTGGCATGGCGCAGGGGCAGTATCTTGTGAAGAGTACCTTGCAGATTGATGGCAAAGTGGTGGCGCGGGCGGATACGCGCTTTCAGGTGGCGCAAATTGGCCAGCCTGGCACTTTGGCTCGGTTGGCTAATGAACTACCCTGATTATTACCCTGACAATGCCACTGACAGCGCCACTGATCACCCCCTGATCGACTGGCCCCGCTTCAAGCGCTGGTAATGATGGCTACTTCGCATTGGCCTTCAGCAAATCCCGAATCTCGGCCAGCAACAGCTCTTGCTGCGGTGGCGCGGCGGGCGCCGCAGCGGCCACCGCCTCTTCTTTTTTCTTCATCGCGTTAATCGCTTTGATGACCATAAAAATCACAAATGCAATAATTGTGAAATCAACCACGCTTTGAATGAATTTGCCATACGCCAACACGACTGCCGGTGTCGTGCCCACGGCTTCTTTGAGGGTGATGGCGAGGTTGGTGAAATTAACACCGCCAATGAGTGTGCCAACCAGCGGCATGACCACATCCGCGACGAAGGACGAGACAATCTTGCCGAATGCGCCGCCAATCACCACGCCTACCGCCAAATCCATCACATTACCCTTGACTGCAAACTCCTTGAATTCCTGCATCATGCCCATGTCTTGCTCTCCTGATTGACTGAAAAATGTGATTGAATCGTGATCGCCTATAGCCACGTTAGCCACGTTAGCCACGAGCGCCAGGGCACAAGACGCCATTCTAACTGAATTGGCATATTGTTATTGAACATGATGCATTTCAGTTCTGGGAAATGAGGCAGGAAAGTTACGGCTGCGTAGCCGGGAGGGATTGTTCTACGCTTGGGATACTGATGCGTGGCATGGTGGTTTCCTTTGCATGGTTATAGGTTGATTCGGGTTGGTTTGCTTTGATTCGTTTTAATTTGCTCGTTGTTGAGCGAATGACTGAATCATAGACTGGTCACCGTGAATAGGAAATCACCTGAAAATACAAGAGACTATTCCATTAAATGGAATTATGGGTGCTCCGGTGCAATCAGTGGCAGATCAAGAATGAAAACCGTGTGCTGGCCCGGTGTGCTTTGCGCTTTGATCTGGCCGTTGAGTAAGGTGGTAACGATGTTGTAGCAGATATTCATGCCCAACCCGCCGCTGCCCTGGCCCATTTTGGTGGTGAAAAAGGGATCGAATATGCGCCTGAGGTGGTGCTCGATAATGCCCACGCCATTATCCTGAAACCGGATTTGTACCTGTCCGGCCTGATTGCAACAGGCCGTGAGCCGCATCTGGCCATTTTCTCGTCCTTCAAAAGCATGCACCAGTGCATTTTCGATCATCACCGATATCACCTGGTTCAGCGGGCCAGGGTAACTGTTCATGGTGATTTGTTCGGGGATGTCGAGTTCGATCATGTGGCCCGCCGCCTTGATTTCCTGCATCATGGTCGATACCAGTTCACTCATCGTTTGGTGCAAATCAAAAACCTGGCGCTGTTCGGTGGTGTGGTCCACTGCAACCTGTTTAAAATCGGTGACCAGCGTGGCGGCACTGCTTAGCCCGCGCATGATGACGCTGGCGGCCTCATTGGTATCGGCAATGAATTCCAGCAGGTCGCTTTGCCGTAAAACCTGGCTTGCCAGTTTTTGTTGTAGCTTTACTGTGGCTTCCTGCAAGGCACTGGTCATCATGATGCTGTTGCCCAGTGGTGTATTGAGTTCGTGCGCAACCCCGGCTACCAGCGCGGCCAAGGCCGCCAGCCTTTCACGGGTTACCAGTTGCGCCTGGATCTCTTCGCGCTGCGCGTGTTCGAGCAGGTTCTGGTGCAGTTGATTGAAGGCTGCACATAATTGATCGAGTTCATCCACATGTTGCGAAGGCCTGCGCCTGAGAATGATGGGTTGATCCAGTTTGTTGGGTGTGAGCGCAGCAGTTTGGCGCGCCAGATTGGAAATGTGGCGTGTAACCAGTCGTGAAATGATCCAGGTGATTAATAAGCCCAACAACAAGCCTTTCACCACTTCACCTGCAAGAATGCGCAAGGCGTCGGTGCGCACCTGTGCAATCAAGGCCGCTTTATCGACATACAGCGTCAAATGGCCGACCACCCGATCCGGGTACAAGGGGCTGAACAAGCGCTCTTGCCAGAACAGGTCGTGGTAAATTGCGGGGTTGTTACGGTTTAGCCGATGTTGGCTCAGGTGAATTGATTGCCCTGTTTTGCTTGTTAAAAGCGCTTGTTCGACCGAAGGGAAGCCCGATAGTGCTTCCATTTGCAATTGCACGCCGGGCATATCGATTTCCCACAGGCTGTTGGCGAGACTTTTGCTGTAGCTATTGGCGATAAATTTTACGCGCTCCAGCGCCAGCGTTTTTTCTTCCTGGTAACGCAGCATAATCAAGCTCACTGTCATTACCAACGTAAACAGTGCGCTGAACGCGCCGACCCATGCCACGAGCTTGAGCGTGAGGGAAAGGTGACGGCGCTTTTTATGTTGATTGAGCGTCATTTATTTGCGACAACTATTGTGTTGGTCATGGCTGGTATGATACAGAAGAATGCGCGCTTGAAATGTTTCATGGGCGCTTCCATTCAAAAATAACGTTAGCGGGTGAAAATTACGCTATCCTGTTGTTTGCCTCATCGCATTGTGATGCGCATTGTGACGCATTTTGATGTAGCCAATGGAGGAGGGTGTGACCTTGAAAGGACTTGACCTTGAAATCAAACCATTCATTGCTGTGCAGCAGGCTGTGTGGCGTGCTGTTATGGCTTGCCAGCCCGTTGATCTGGGCCGCAAACCTGAGCGTGGTGTTCGTCAGCCCCGGTGCCGAAAACGAGCCGTACTGGCGCAGCGTGACCCGCTTCATGCAACCGGCCGCGCGTCAACTGGGTATTGAATTGGAAGTGATTTATTGCAATCGTGACCAAATTAAGTTGACCGATGCGGTACATCAAATCACATTGCGCGCCAAAAAGCCGGATTATCTGATCATTTCCAATGATCGTTCTGCCGCTGGCGCAATGTTGCGTATAGCGGGCGAGGCAAAGATCAAGACCCTGCTGGCCTTCAGCACGTTTGTGCCGGAGCAAGTGCCGGAATTTGGCGTGCCGCGCCAGAAATTTCCCTATTGGATCGGCGCGATTTCGCCCAATTCCAGTGAAGCCGGGCGTTTGACTGCAGACGAATTGGTGCGCCAAATGCAAAAGGCGCATTTGTTGGGTAGCGACGGCAAAATGCATGTCGCGGTTGTTGCCGGCGACAAATTCACGCCAACCGGGGTTCAGCGCCTGGCGGGTGCGATGCGTGCATTCGAGGCGCAGCCATCGGTGGTGGTGGAACAAGCGGTGTACGGCAATTGGGATCGTGAGCGGGCCAAACAGCAGACTGAATTGTTGTTGCAGCGCTACCCCAAGCTCAATGCCATCTGGACGGCCAGCGATTTAATGGCCTATGGTGCGATGACGGCAGCCGAGGGGGTGGGCCGCAAGCCCGGCAAGGACTTACTGTTTGCCACCTTCAACAATTCGCCCGAGGTGTTGCGCAATGTGCTGGAGGGCAGAATTGCCGCGCTGGCAGGCGGCCATTTTACCGCTGGCGCATGGGCCTTGGTGATGTTGTATGACTACCATCATGGGGTCGATTTTGCCAAACAGGGGCTGGAGCAGGAGCTGCCCTTATTTACCCTGTTGGACGACAAAATGGCACAGCGCTTCCTGAACCGTTTTGGTGAGGAAGACTTTTCAAGCATCGATTTCCGGCGTTTTTCGCGGGTTTTCAACCCCAAGCTGGAGCGTTATGATTTTGGCTTGGCGCAGGTGTTGAAGTGAGGGCGGCAAAACTAATGTACGCGATTTTGCTTGATGCTGGTTTGATGCTGGCTCAGCGCAAAATCAGCTTCATTGCCTCATGGTAGCGTTCTGGCTGGCTGGGGTCTTTCCGTGTTGCGCCATGACGCATGAGCTTGCAGTTTGGTTGTTTGCACGGCACGTGGGCAACTTGGCGCTGCACGAGGGGCGGCTTGGCTTTCGCTACACGGCGCAATGGCTGCAATCGCCCCAGGCGCAAGCCTTATCCGGCTCCTTGCCTTTGCAGCCAGAACCATTTGATGAGCGCCAAACCCGGCTATTTTTTGCCGGGTTGTTGCCGGAAGGCCGGATGCGTCGTTTATTGGCGCGGCAGTTTCAGGTATCAGGGCAAAATGATTTTGCCTTGCTCGATCATATTGGCGGTGAGTGTGCCGGGGCGGTCACTTTTTTGGCACCGGGGCAGGCTTTGGCGCAGCGTAGTGCTGCGGATGTGCAATGGCTGTCCGATACCGAATTAGGTGCCATACTGGACGAACTGCCACGCCGCCCCATGCTGGCGGGCGAGGATGGCTTGCGGCTCTCTTTGGCTGGCGCGCAAGACAAATTGCCGGTGGTGGTGGCGGGTGACAAAATAGGCTTGCCCCGGAATGGCACACCCAGTTCGCATATTTTGAAGCCGACCATTCGCGCCGCAAGTGTTGCGCTTGCTGGATTATGTGATTTTTAACGCGCTGCTTGGTAACCACGCTGCACATGGCAAGAATTTTTCTTTGTTGTACGGCGGAAAAGTGCCTGCGCTGGCACGGCGAATGTGGCAGGATGGTGACAGCGGGTTTGCCGGGAATGCTTTGGTTGGGCAAATTGTGACGTTGATTGAACAGCGGTCAGCGTTGACTATTCGGCGCTTGCTTGCTGATGCCCTTGGCTAAAAAAAGCGCGGGAGCCAAACCTGACTCCCGCGCTTACAACTCATTTAACGCTAATTTAAAGCCAATTCAAGATTGCTTTACGGATAATTCAACCAGGTCTGCACATTTTGCGCCTTGTCCGCCACCCCGCCGCTGTTATTGATCACATGCGAAATCGACCCCACGCCACCCAATGACACCGTGGTCAGATTATGGAACTTCACGCCCGCAACATTGGGCACTTCATACGAGTGCAAGGCATTCACCGTTGGATTGACATTGAAGTAGCAATAGCTGCCCATGCCCCAACCTTCATGGCTGGTGACGGTGTTACTCACTTTATAGGCGGCATAGCCATTGTTGCTGCCATTCATCCACACCGCTTGGTTGGGCACGTCATACGGCAATTCATTCTGGAAGAAGTAAGTCTTGCCGCCATTGCCATTCCAAATCACATTATGCTTTTGGAAGTGCTCGACAAACAAGCCGTACAGCGTCACGTTGTTGCCATTCACAATCAAACCGGTTTCGGAGGTGTTTAAATCCCAGCCCACGTTTTGGCCGTGATCTGCGCGCCATAACCAGAAATGGTCACCAATCACGTTGTGGCTGTTGATGATCAAACCCACTTTGGCCTTGCCCAGCGCGCCCGTGCCGCCCACGCGCATGAAGATATCAAACAACGAGGTTGGGTTGGCTGCATGGTTGGCACTGCTGCCCGTGGGGCCCACTTCCAACATCACCGGCGAGCTGACGGTGCCGGCATCAAACAACAAACCAGCCAGCTTCACGCCATCCACATCGGCCACCGACATCGCCACCACGCCATTATCCGGAATCAAGGTTGCCAAGCCCAGCCCCAGCACCACGGTATCGGCACGGGTAATGCGGATGGTGTCGCTTAAGTGGTACACGCCCGGCGTGAACAACAGATTTTTGCCTTGCGCCAAAGCGGCATTAATATTCGCGGCAGACGCATTGTCCGAGCGCACAATGTAAAACTGGCTGATCGGCAGCGAGCTGCCTGCGGTGGTGCCGGTGGTCCAGCTTGCGCCTTTGCTGTTGGCTTTTAAAGCGGGCACAAACACATTGTATTTGCCGGTGCTGTCAATGTAGAGGAAAGGCTTTTCACGCGACACCGGGGTTTGGTCTATCGTGGTCATCGGTGGGCTGGGGAAGGTGTTGGCCGGGGCGTTGGTGACACCAACGAAGACCATATTCCAGACGCTATCATACCAACTGGTAATTTCGGAATTGCGCGTAATCCATTGCTGCTGCGCGCTGGAGTAGATATTATCGATTTTGGAATCGGCAATATAACCGCCGCTGGCCCAGCCGTAATAGCTCAAAATCAAAGAGCCATTGATATGCATGCGGCGCAATGGCACCGCCTGCGCCGCGGCCCAGCGCATGGTTTTGGAAGGCGTCACCTGCATGTTTTCAGCCGAACGCCAAAAGTTTTGGGTCGAATTGCCATTGCCTTCCCACAACGCTTCGATATGCACTTCGCCTTTGAAACGCACATCGTCCGGCGACAAGCCAAGGCCCAGCACATGGGTGTAGAAACCGATGTTTGCATCATTCTCATAGTAGCCAGGTTTGAACATGAAAGCATAGCGCTCGGTGCCAAACTGATTGCTTTCTTGCTTGGTAAAGGTGTCGCTTAGCACTTGCTGAATCGAAGCCGACGACATTAAAGGATCAAAAATCTTCACATTCGGGCCGAAATTGGGTACGCCGGTATCCGCGCTGACGCTTAAGGTGGCATTGCCGGAAGTAACGCTACCCAGGCTGTTTTTTACCACCACGCTAAACAAGGCACCATTGTCGGCCAGCACCGTGGCCGGCGTGGTATAGCTGGCACTGGTTGCGCCGCTAATGGCGGTGCCGTTTTTACGCCATTGATAAGTGGGGCTGCTGCCAGTGACGACGACCGAAAACGTGGCGCTTTGGCCAACCGTGACCGAGCGGCTGGCAGGTTGCGTGGTAATGGCGATGGGGCTGGTGGTGCTACTGCTAACCGTCAGGATGGCGCTGCTTGAGGTGACCGAACCCGCGCTATTTTTAACCACCACCGAAAACTTGCTGCCGCTATCGGCCAGGGCGGTAACTGGTGTGGTGTAGCTGGCGCTGGTAGCGCCACTGATGGCCGTGCCATTTTTACGCCATTGATATTGCAATGAGGTGCCCGTTGCCACCACCGAAAACGCGGCGGTTTTGCCCACGGTAACGGTTTTGCTGGCAGGTTGGGTGGTGATGGCGGGTAAGGTGGGCGTGGGCACCGAATCAAACGCATAGACAAACAGGGCTGAGTCATACTGCAAGCCGTTTTTGGTATAGGTGAAAGAATAGCTGACCGAATTACCCGCCGCCAGACCCACGATATCGTAAGTGTAGACCCCTGCGCCAGCGCTATTCATATTCACATTTTGCTGCACGCCGCCAAACAGCGCAGGCGAAACATAATGCAAAATTTGCGTGGTGGAAGCTGCCGTGGGGGTGAAGGTCACCCGCGCTGAATTACTACTGAGCTTGGCCACGCTCTGGGTAAAGTCTGCAGTTTGCGCGCTGGCGGGGGCCAGTGATGCCAGCAGCAGCGCCGCCAGCATGGTTAAAAAGCCGAAATACCTGAAAACATTGCTTCGTATCATTTTATTGCCTCTCTCTTTCGTTAATGTTGTGAATTCTCTCCGATGCTGTTCAGACAGATTGCACCTGTATTTTCCATTTTTATGATTTAAAAGTTACTTTTAGGAAAGTGATGTTGAGTGCGAGCTATTTGTAAGCGATTACATTATAGGGCATATTTTTTCAGCGTGGTGTGTTTTTAATCTTTTTATAGGATTAATTTGGATATTGCTCATGGGCATTTGCGCTGCAAACAATTGTCTGATTCATGATACACGGCGCAAATCTTGAACAAATGGATTAACAATGATAGACTCAACCCGCTATAATGAACGCCATCGCGACCCATTCCTCAACTCGCTGAAAGGTAGTTACAACATGCATACTCCTGATATCTTCAAATCCAACTTTGCCAGTGAAACCGACCCCAAACTCACACAAGCAGCGGGGCAAGCATGAAGCGGCTATTGGAAATTCGCAGCTATATGCTGCACGCAGGTACTGGCGCACGGTTTCACGCGCTGATTAATGATCAAAGTGTGGCCTTGTTGCGGGCGGCGGGTATGGGGTGGGTTGCTGGGGCCAATCGGAGCGGGACCCGGATCAATATTACCTGATGCGCGCCTTTACCGATTTGCCCCATCTGGAAGCATCGCAGGCCAGCTTTTACTCCAGTAGCGCCTGGCACGATGGGCCGCGTGAGGCGATTGTCGGGTTGATTGTTTCGTCGATTAATGCGGTGTTGTGGTTGGATGAGCAAGCGATTGACGCGTTGCGCCGTGATTGACATCAACAGTGGGGCGACGCGCTTCAGAAATGTGATGCCGATGCTTATTGCGCCTGTTTCGAGTTCAAAACGGTTTTGCTAATCTGTTTGTTCTTTTTGATTCGCCGCTGTCTGCCGCGCTCGCCTGCGAGGGTGACCTTGTTTTGTGCCAGCGCATAAACATCATGGCGCAGGCTGACAGGCAGCGTTTGCGAGCGGTATTTACTTGGCAAACGCTCAAACAAGGCGCGTCCGTAATCGTCGATATGTGCCGTTTCCGGCTTGCCGCCTACTTCCAGCGTCAAACCGTCGAAATTGCGCAAGGGGTGGCTGCCTTCGTCGTTTTCTGCATGCAAATATAACGCCCATGAAAATTCAGGGGCGGGTTATGGGGTTCATTTAATAAAGATTTTCCGCGAATAACGCGAGATTACATCGTCAAAAGAAATATGGAACTGTATAACCGCAATGGCGTGCCTGCTACCTGGGTGTTTAATGATTTCGGGCCGCTTGCCATCCGCTGGTTCAAAGACTTGAACGGGAACCGCAAGCTGGATAAAAATGAGAGACTTTCCGGGCAAATGTTTCATACCACTGCCGAGAACGAGGCGCAACATGCGCGTAGGGCACGATTGCAAATGGTGCCATCACATGGCTGCATCCACTTGAAACCGCAAGACCGTGAAACTTTGTTCGTCATTGGCGCATTTAAACCGGGGACGACTTTTATTGTGCACCCATATCATGACCGCTTCTAAATTTATCCTGGCAATCTGCCTTACCGTATTGGGTGGCTTGGCCTGGGCCACTGACTTGATAATCAGTCACCAAGAGGGAATGGCGCGAGTGGGTAAGCAGCGGAAAAAACTGAAGCTATATGAAATTGGTGACAACTATAAAACCGCCACCGGCATCTATATGGGCGGTTACCTGCGCGGTAATGCTAAACAAGATGCCTATGCGATCGGGTATATTTCCAATGACCTCAGCGTGGAAAAATATTGGCCGCTGGAAAATACCTTTTTTAAATTTTTCACGTATAAAAATGATTTGTACATCCTGGATTATGCGGGCAAAACATTCTTTTACGCCAATGATCAATGGAAGCCGGGGGCATGGACTTTTCCCGCCACCTGGGAGGTGGTTTATAGCGATAAATTCATCATCGCCTGTCACCCACGTTCGATTGCGAAAGAATCACCAATCACGCGCAATGGCTGTATTGCGCCAGAAAAGAAATGGGAGATTACGATAGATTGGGCATTTGTAAAGCCAACCATGTGCAACAACATTCTCACCATTTGGCAATATACCCATGCACCCTATGCTGCGGCGCTACCCAATGATGTGGTTCAGTTCGACCCGGAAACGGGCAAAGAAATTGGCAGAAAGCATGGCGTTAAAGATGTCAAAGATATTTGCAGCGTCAAATTTAATTGAGTGGGCAAAAAGCCATCATAAAAATTTATAAATTTCCATAAAATTCTATTTACAATTCATTCGCACCCTGTATAATACCCCAGTCGCGAGACATTAAACAGCGCGGGTTACTGGTGCGCCAACACCGGCAACCCGCTAACCACAACCAACGTAAATTTACAGGAGTTGATCATGGCTAAACCGAATGATACACGGATTGCACCCGCATCCACCAATTCAAACCACCGCACCCCCAGTACTACCCACCGCACTACCCAGCTTCCCCCTTCAATAGTTGCATTACTTCAATCCCTGCTGGCCAGCCACGCCAGCGCGCCGCCTGCGCCCGTGCCGCCCAAGTCTCGCCGCCCCGCGCGCATCAAGCCCCGGCGGCGGGTGACGGTGCGCGCCAGCCCGGCGCATGCGAGCGTGCCTGCCATCCCGCAGATACGCCTGTGTGGGCGCTGGCTGGAGGTGGCCGGGTTTGGCGTAGACACCCGCTTGCGCGTACATGTGGGGCATGAGATTGTGATTTTGATGCCGGAGGATGTGGCGCTGAATTTGCCAGCGGGAAATGAGCAACGCTAAAGCAGGCGCGGTTGATCCGCATAAAAATGGGGCGGGGAATTGCCGACGCCAATT
>JBKJLF010000838.1:0-6008 GCA_046597185.1 Burkholderiaceae bacterium
CAAAAGTGGATACAAAAGTGGATACAAAAGTGGATACAAAAGTGGATACAAAAGTGGATACAAAAGTGGATACAAAAGTGGATACAAAAGGGCAGGCAATCGGGCCGAAACTTGCAATTAAATCGGCTCCACCACACTCGCCTCCGGTGCCACAAACGGGATGACCAGAATAAACCGGGTGCCGCGTTCGTGCTCACTCTCCACCCGTATTGTGCCACCCAATACATGGGTGGTCAGGTTGTAGACAATATTCAAACCCAAACCACTGCCACCGCGCCCCAGCTTGGTGGTAAAAAACGGGTCAAAAATACGCTTCTGATGGGTATCCGGGATGCCGCAACCATTGTCGGCGATGATGATTTCGACTTGATGGCCCAGCAGGGCGGTGGCGCTAATGGTAATGGTGCCATCGATTTGATGCTCAAAGCCGTGTAAGAGCGCATTGTTAATTAAATTACTGATGATTTGGCCCAGTGGGCCAGGGTAGCTATCGAGCCTTATTCTGGGTGGAATCCGGCTTTCAATATGATGGGTGCTGCGCTTCATACCGGGGGCCATGGTGATGATGATTTCGGCGATGACTTCGTCCAAATCGAACTGGCGTCGTTTGGCACTGGTGCGGTCTACCGCCACTTGCTTGAAACTGCCAATCAGTTCGCCCGCATTATGCAAATTGCGAATTAACATATCGGCCGCTTTTTGCGTATTTTCCAGATAGTTATCCAAATCCGAACGCTTTAATCCCGTTGCCATTAAAAGCTTGAATTGACGCACCAGGTCTTGCAAGGTGCTGGCCACGGTAATGCTATTGCCGATCGGGGTGTTGAGCTCATGCGCGACACCCGCAACCAGCGAGCCAAGCGCGGCCATGCGCTCGGAGCGCTGAATTTCATCCTGTGCGGTTTTTAAGTGGGTCAGGGCATCCATCAAACCTTGATTGGCTTGGTTCAAGGCTTCGGTGCGCTCTTCGACCTTATGTTCCAGGGTGGCGCTAAATTCGCGGATTTGCTCGATATAGTGATTCAACTTGTCGCGCATTTGCTCCAGCGTGCTGGCCAAATCGCCCATTTCGTCATCGCGCAGAATATGCACCGAGTGGATCAAATCATTTTGTGCCAGACGCTGGGCATCGTCTTGTAATGTTCGCAGCGGACGCATGACGCGGCGTTCAAATAACAGCAACAGGAGAAAAAACGAAATCGCCAATTGCAATAGCAAACCCGCCGCCACTTTGAAGGTATTGATCAGAAATTGCCGTTCCACAAAGGCGGTACTCATTTCAATATGGGCACGCCCGATCAGTTTTTCATTCCACACCAGCCTGCGGGTTTGGCGTACCACGGTGCCAGCGCGCCGCTCCGGTTTTTCGGTGCTGAGAAAGCGTCCCAGCGAGGCATCTTCGATGGTGATATTGATGACATCGGGATTAAGCATCACCGAATCAATAAAGGTTTGTGCCGCCTGCTTATCGACATGCCACACTGGCCCCGGCATGGTTTGCTCCAGCATGGTGCCATATTGCTGTTGCAATGCGTGTACGCGCTGATCCACTTCACGCCGATACGAATCCAGTGCCAGAATCGGCCCGACCACCAACGCCGGTAGTAAAATGCCCAAGGCAATACCCAAAATAATGGCACTCTTTAATGAGCGTTTGGCGCGGCTAAATCGGTTCCTACAAGATCGCAAGAATGCTGTCATCACCGTAATCATGCTCATGGCACAGCCTGTGATTTTAGCGCCAGCTCAAATTCGCCAATCGGGACCGGGCGGCCAAACAAATAGCCTTGAAAACGGGTACAGCCTTTGCTGAGTAAAATATCGTGTTGTTCGCCCGTTTCCACGCCTTCGGCAATGACATCCAGATTCAAGCTGTGCGCCATCGCGATAATGGTTTGCACGATGGCGCGGTCACTGGCATTTTCGGCTAAATCATGGACAAAAGACTGATCGATTTTTAATTGATCCAGCGGCAGCCGTTTCAGGTACTGCAGCGAGGAGTAGCCGGTGCCGAAATCATCGAGTGAAAATTGGATGCCAATATTTTTTAAGGATTGAATAGTTTGAATCGTCACATCGGTTTTATCGATCAGCATGCTCTCGGTTAGTTCCAATTTTAAGCGACGCGGATTGACGGCATGGTGTTGTAGCGCATGCTCCACCTGGCTGACAAAACCAGCCTGGTGGAATTGCTTGGCACTGACATTGATGGCCAACTCCAGTTTCTCAGTGAACGGGTCATCTTGCCAGGCACTTAATTGGGCGCAGCCGGTCTCTAAAACCCACTGGCCGATGGGTAAAATCAAGCCCGATTCTTCGGCCACCGGTATAAATTTTGCTGGTGGCACCAAGCCGCGTTGTGGATGGTTCCAGCGCAATAAGGCTTCGGCCCCTATTGGCGACCCGTTTTGATCTACCTGAACCTGATAATACAGGCACAATTGGTGTTGTCCCAATACCTTGTGCAATTCGTTTTCCAGGGCGGCGCGCGCCGCGATACGGGTTTGCATTTGGGGGTCGAAAAAACAAATTGTATTGCGCCCCAGGGTTTTGGCCTGGTACATGGCAATATCGGCTTGTTTGAGCAAATCGTCCTGATTAATTTGGTGGCCGTGGAACTGGGTGGCACCAATACTGGCGGCGCAACGAAACTCATGCGTTTCCAGGTGGTAGGTTTGGTTGAGTGCCGTCAGAATCTTTTTGCCCACGGTTTCGGTTTGGTTGGCCGATTCCAGCATATCCCGGCTCAGGCGCTCCAGCATGACGACAAATTCATCCCCGCCCAAACGCGCTACGGTGTCGGTTTCGCGCACGCAGCCGCTTAAACGCTGTGCCACCTGTTGCAATAGCAGGTCGCCCATACTGTGGCCGAGTGTATCGTTGATCATCTTGAAATGATCCAGATCGATGAACAAAATCGCGCCCGAGGTTTCATTGCGTACACTCGCTGCCAAGGCTTGCTTGGTGCGGTCCAGCAAGAGGCGGCGGTTCGGTAACAAGGTGAGGGGATCATAAAAAGCCAGGTTTTGGATTTCATCAGCGGCGGCTTTGCTTAAGGTGATGTCATTAAAGGTCGCCACGTAATTGGTTATCTTGCCGGCGTTGTCACGCACCGCCGTAATGATCAGGTATTCCGGATAGACTTCGCCATTTTTGCGGCGATTCCAGATTTCACCTTCCCACGCGCCGCTTTGCAACAGGCTTTGCCACATCTGACTATAAAACTCGGGTTCGTGCCGACCGGAACGCAAAATTCGGGGATTTTGGCCAATAATCTCGTCGGGGCTAAAGCCGGTGATGTCGGTGAACGCGCGGTTTACCCGTAAAATCGTGCCATCGGCATCGGTGACGGTCATGCCTTCTTGCGATTCAAAGGCAATGGCGGCGATGCGCAAATCATTTTCGACCAATTTGCGTTCGGTAATATCGTCACTCACCGAAAGCCACACCGGGCCATATTGCGGGTGGATAAAATTCGATACCGAGGTAAAGGCCCAGAATTGACTGCCATCCTTGCGTTGGCAATACACTTCGCCACTCCACACCCCGGACTTTTCCAGTTCGCTGATGATGAGGTGCGCCATGCCTTCCGGGCTTTTATCGGTTGCCGCATTGATGGTGCTGATTTGCTGGCCGATCAATTCACCTGCGGCATAACCAAATAAAGCGTCAAAGCGGGGGTTGGTGTAGATAATGCTTTTGGTTCTGATGTGGGTGAGGACGATGCCTTTGGGCATGCTGTCAAGAATATTGCTGCGCAGGCGCTCGGCCTCGTTGGCTGCGGCGCGTTTGCTGATATCTCGGTCAATGCCATGAAAACCGATCAACTCGCCATCCAGATTAAAGATTGCCGAAGCATTCGATTCCAGGGTTTTGTAGTCGCCACTCTTGGTGCGCCAACGCAATACCAGGCCGCGCCATCCGTTTTTGGTTTGCACCGCCTGAGTCAAGGCACTGTGTACTTTGGCTTGATCATCGGCATGGATCAGTTCGGTGGGGGCTAATTCGATCAATTCGTTGGTACAAAAACCCAACATCGGGGTCGAGCGATTATTGCTGTAACTGAGCCGAAATTCCAGGTTGCGCGTCCAAATCCAATCGGACGAGCCATTCAGCAAAGCTTGATAACGGGCGTCGCTTTCGGCCAACAGTAATTCCGATTCCTTGCACGAGGTAATATCCACGGCCACGCCGCCAAAAAAGCGTTGTCCGGTTTCATTAGTAAATAAAAATTTGGAGCCAAACCACCAGGAAACCGAACCATTGGCGGCGGTGGCTTTTTCAATCACTTCGATCGGGCCGGATTGGGTCAGTAGTTTTAAATCATTTTGCCGGTAAGAATCCGCTTCCGGCGCGGGCCACAGCTCGCATTCGGTTTTTCCATAGGCATAGTCGCGCGTCCAACCAAATTGGCGCAGGTAGTTGTTGCTGGCAAACACCAAACGGCCGGTCTCATCTTTGAGCCAAGCCACCACTGCCGTATGTTCCAAAAACAACTCAAGTTGTTGTCGATTGCCGTCTTGTTCGTTAATCATCGATAAAAGTACCAAGCGAATAATGAAAAGGAAAATCGTCCGTTTTTTTGATGATCCTGGCTTTAGTATCGCTCGGCTGGGGTGGTACGTCAAATGTCTTTCATTTCAGCGTACAATAAATGCTCATTTCATCCACAAGCCGTAGGTTATCATATGATAAATATTGACTTGCATACTCATTCAAACATTTCCGACGGGGTTTTAGATGTGGCGCTATTGGCAGCGCGTGGGCTAGCCAATGGTCTGGACGTATGGGCCTTGACTGACCATGATGAAGTTGTCGGTGTCGCGCGCGCGCGTCAGGTGGCGCAAGAATTGGGTTTGCGCCATGTGCCGGGGGTGGAAGTGTCGATTTCATGGGCCGGGCAAACCATCCATGTGCTGGGTTTGCAGATCAATGAAAATACCCCTGCCCTGGTGCAAGGCTTGCAACGCACCCGCGCCGGGCGTGGGCCACGCGCCCGCGCGATTGCGGCCCAGTTGGAGGGCGCGGGCATTCCCAATGCGTTTGACGGCGCGCTCAAATATGTGAGTAACCCCGATCTGGTTTCGCGCACCCATTTCGCGCGCTACATTATTGAATGTGGAATTTATAGCCGTGTCAATGAAGTGTTTCAGCATTATTTGGTGGAAGGCAAACCCGGTTTTGTGCCGCATCATTGGGCGACCTTGGGCGAAGCCATCGGTTGGATTCATGCCGCTGGCGGCCAGGCCGTGGTGGCGCATCCGGGGCGCTATCCGCTCAGCGATTTGGCCTTGGGGGCCTTGCTGGATGAATTTAAACAATTGGGCGGGGTGGGGATTGAAGTGGTAACGGGCAGCCATAGTGCCGATCAATTTCAGAGTTTTGCCAAATTGGCCAGGTATTATGGTTTTTTTGCTTCAGTGGGGTCGGATTTTCACGCGCCCGATGAATCGCGCGTCGATATCGGTAAATTACCGCCTTTGCCCACGAATCTGACGCCAATTTGGCACGACTGGTTTTAAAAATAACATTCGATTATTGTTTTTAATGCTAATCAGTGTCAGTTGGCGTAGAATAGGGGCTTTTCGTTTGCCCGGCTTGCCCCGGCCTTGATGTGCCATGAGTCAGTTCTTCCAAATCCATCCCGATAATCCGCAACCGCGTTTAATCAAGCAAGCGGTGCAATTGCTGCAATCCGGGGCCATTCTGGCCGTGCCAACGGATTCATGTTATGCCCTGGTTTGTCAACTGGATGATAAATCCGGCGTCGAACGCTTGCGCCGGGTGCGTGGCGTGGATGAGCGCCATCACATGACGCTGCTCTGCCGCGATTTGAGTGAAATCAGCCTGTATGCGCGGGTGGACAATCGACAATACCGGATGCTCAAGGCCGCCACCCCCGGCCCCTACACCATTATTCTGGAAGCGACCAAGGAAGTGCCGCGCCGCTTGAGTCATCCATCCCGAAAAACCATCGGTTTACGTGTGCCGGAACATCGGATTGTCAG
>JBKJLF010000908.1:0-3701 GCA_046597185.1 Burkholderiaceae bacterium
TAATTACAGTATTAATTACAGTATTAATAACAGTATTAATTGCAGTAGTAATCACAGTAGAGGTAACAATAGTAGTAATAATAGCAGCCGCAATCAAAACAGTTGCAATAAAAGCAGTAATCACCGCAGCAATATCAGCAGCAAAAACGGCAGCAATAACGGCAGTAAAGGTAAAACCGACATTTTTCGGAGCCGATATCAAAGAAACTGGAGTATCAAATGAGAAACCTGAAACGCTACGCGCAACCACTTTTGTGGTTTTCAGCATTACTAATGACAGCATTGATGGCCGGATGCGGGGGCGGTGACCAGGGTCGCGGTGCGATTTTGGGCATCCCTGCGGCCGATCTGGTGACCGTGGCAGTGACGCCTGCAACGGCCACCATCCCTACCAATGGCATGCAACAATTTGTCGCCACAGCAACCTATTCTGACGGTACTTCGCGTAACGTCACGGCATTGTCGGCATGGACTTCTGCCACGCCCACGGTGGCCACCGTAAATAGTACATCGGGCATTGCGTCCGGCGTGGCGGTCGGCACCTCGGCCATTGCTGCCAGTTTTGGCGGCAAGGCCGGTTCGGCGCTCTTGACCGTTAACAACGGCACGCTGTTGTCGATTGCGGTGACCCCGGTTAATCCATCGCTTGCCACCGGCGGCATGCAAGCCTTGATTGCGACCGGCACCTATTCCAATGGAACGAGTATTAACATTACCGCGATTTCAAGCTGGTCGTCCGCTACTGCCACCGTTGCGACTGTCACGTCTGCTGGCCTTGCCACCGGGGTTAGCCCCGGCAGTGCCGTGGTCAGCGCATCGCTTGGCGGCATCAGCGGCAGCACCACGCTGACAGTCAGCGCTGCCACCTTGTCATCGATTGCCATTTCACCGCTTAACCCGGTTTTGCAGATCGGTGCCACCCGACAATTGACGGTGACCGCAACCTATTCCGATGCTTCAACTGCCAATGTAACGAGCATGAGTGTATTTTCATCCGCCACCCCGGCCAATGTTACCGTTGCTGCCAACACGGGCTTAGCCACTGGCAATGCAGCGGGTTCCTCGCTGGTTAGCGCTACCTTCAACGGTAAAACCGCCAGCACCACCGTCACCGTCAGTGGCGCTATGTTGTCTTCCATCGCAGTCACACCAGCCAGTGCTACCGTGGCCATTGCCGGCACCCAAGCCTTTGTGGCAACCGGCACCTATTCGGATGGCACCTCTGCAATCATCACCAATTCGGTGACATGGTCGTCGGGCAGTATTTTGGTGGGCACCATTTTGCCAAGCGGGGTTGCCACCGGTGTGAGCAGCGGCACCGCGACCATCACTGCAACCTCGGGCCTTAACACTGGCAGCGCGAGCTTGACTGTTACACCCGCCTTGACCCTGGTCTCCATTGCCATCACACCACTCAACCCGAGTGCGGTGGTTGGTGCAACCCGGCAATTTACCGCAACCGGTACCTACTCTGACGCTTCGACTGCCGACATCACCAATGCGGTGACCTGGTCGTCAAGTTTGACCAGTGTGGCAACCATCGCGTCCACTGGCAACGCAACGGCGCTCGCCGCTGGTGTGAGCAATATTACTGCCACCCAGGGCGTGAGGAATGCAAGCACAACCTTGACCGTGACAGCAGCAGCGGTAGGCATCAACCTGGGCGGTGCCACCAACTTTGGCGTGCTGGCGGGTACCTCCATCACCAATAATTCCGGCGGCACCACGCTCGTTACCGGTGATGTGGGTTCACCTTCGCAAACGGTGGACCCGGTGCAAGCCGCTGGTTTTACCAATTACAAGTCGGGTGCGATTCTGGCCACGGCGCTGGCCGATTTGCAAGTTGCCATTACCGATGCCAACAGCCGAACCTGTGATGTTAGCTCGGCAGCGGGGATTGATCTGGGCGGCCAAACTTTTGGCCCTGGTGTGTATTGCTACACCGGTGCCATCAGCATCACCGGCACCTTCACCATGAACGGCCCCGGCCTATACATCTTCCGCACTGCGTCCACCTTAAATACCACCGCCAATTCGATTGTGGCCTTAAATGGTGGTGCCACGGCAGGCAATGTGTTCTGGGTGCCGGTTGGCCCCACCACGTTGGGTGCCAATAGCTTCTTCAAAGGCACCTTAATGGGGCAGTCTGCCGCAATTACCCTGGGCGATAACGCAAACTTGCAAAATGGCCGGGTCTTGACAGGCAGTGCCGTGACCTTGAGAAACAACGTGATTTCACGCTAATTATTTAAAACTATGCGTAGAACCAGCGATGCCTTGTTCCCGCTTCAATTACATCAACCACCGGGTAAAAACCCCGGTGTTTCTGGAGAAAATCATGAAAGTAGTTAATCAGTCCGGTAATGGTCACAATAATCGCAATGATCACAAAATCCGTACCCTGCACAACCAGCGCCCTGTCCGCACGCTTGGCGCGCTGACACTAATGAGTTGCGCCATGCTGCTTGCCCAAGCGGCGTATGCCGAAGAAACCTGGAGCAACCCGGATTGGGCCAATTCGGCATGGTATATCGGCGCTGGCATTGGTCGTTCCCAAGCCACCATCGATCAGGAACGGCTGGTGCGCAGCCTGAGCGCAAGTGGTGCCAGCAGTGTGGCATTCTCATCCGATGAGCGTGACACCGCTTACAAGCTGTTTCTGGGCAAACAACTAAGCCGCAATTTTGCGCTGGAAGGGGCGTATTTTGATCTGGGCAAATTTGGCTTTAATGCCGTGACCACGCCCGCCGGCAACTTGAACGGGAATGTCAGTTTCCGGGGTGTGAGCCTGGATTTGCTGGGTCAGTTGCCCTTGTCCGAGCGCTTTTCGGTGTATGGCCGGGTCGGCGCAAATTATGCCAAAACCAGTGCCCATTTCACGGGCAACCGCTTATTTGCCGTCACCAACCCCAACCCAAGCGAGCGCAAGTTGAATCCTAAAGTGGGTCTGGGCATGGAATACAAATTGTCCGAAGCCCTGGCGCTACGCGGTGAAGTGGAGCGCTACCGGGTTAATGATGCGGTGCGCAACCGGGGCGATGTCGATTTTTATTCGATCAATCTGGTCTATAAACTGGGCCAACCTGCGCCCAGGACGCCGACTGTGTTCACCCCGGCACCCGCACCCGCACCCGTGGCCCAGGAACCCGTTGCAGCGCCACCGGTAGTGGTAGCGCCAGCGCCACCCGCCAAACCGGTGCCAGTATCGGAAAAGGTGACCTTTGCGGCCGAAACACTGTTTGATTTCGATAAATCAGCACTTAAGCCCGAGGGTAAAGCCGCGCTGGACGATTTGCTGGGTAAGTTGCAAGGGATGAAGACCGAAGTGATGATCGCGGTTGGCCATACCGATTCGGTCGGTTCGGATGCCTACAATCAAAAACTGTCGATCCGCCGCGCCGAAGCGGTGAAGGCTTACCTGGTGTCCAAGGGCCTTGACGCGGCGCGCATCTACACCGAAGGCAAGGGCGAGGCACAGCCGCTGGCCGACAACAAGACTGCTGAAGGCCGTGCCAAGAACCGCCGCGTGACAGTGGAAGTGGTGGGAACACGTTCAGGTAGCAATTAAGGATTCAGCTTGATGTAATAAAGCAGCATGACACAATAAGTCTCTCCGGATGTTTTGGACCGTGCAAGCGGGTTTGCCGTTCAGTTTAAACTGAACGGCTTTTTTATGCCCGCATTTTTGTGCAGCAAGGTGT
>JBKJLF010000084.1:0-3701 GCA_046597185.1 Burkholderiaceae bacterium
GTGGTGCCAGGCAATTTCGGGGTCCCCGTCTATCGGCTCGCAGGCGGTGGAGCTGCTAGAAAGAATAAGTTTATGGCCGTTTAAGGTGTGCTCATAATAATAGTGCCAACCCATGCGCTCCCACTGGCGGTGCAGGTAGTTGTAGTCGGTTTCGTCATACTGCACGCAAAAGGTTTGTACCGGGTCGGATTCCTGGATGCGCATATCGGCAACGGTATTGCCCATTTCCAGGAACATTTCTTTGGTTTGCTGCTCGATGCTTTGTTCATGGAAGATATGGTAGTCCTTGCGCAAGTCGAAAAACCTGAGCCAGGGTTTGAGCACCATTTGGTAGACCGCCGCGCCGTTGACGATGCGCTGCAAGGCAAATGCGTGGCAATAACCGTTGAAGTAGCGGCTGTTGCCATTGCCACGCAACAGTTCTACACACACCATTTTGGCCATCACGTCTTTTAATTCGATGGTGGTATCGTCCGAGAGTGCGGTAACAGTGTAGATGAAATCGGCGGAGACGGATTCAACGGCCTGTAGTTCATTTATCAAAAGGCCTGCACTGGGGCCGTCGTCACGCGGGAAATACAATTTGAGCAGGCGATTGCCGCCTTTTTTCATGAGTGAAAGAATGAAATCGGTCGCACTGGTCATGGCCTTGTCCTTTGATGTTGCATTCAGGTTTCTTAACTTCGCGATTCTAGCATACGTTTCGATTTGAACCAGAAATTTCATTCTAATGGATTTATCCTGTATACGATTGAATCGAAGTGTGGGCGCTGGCCCAACAGTAACGGTCACGCCTTGTGTCTGGCGCAGACCTGGTTTGCCGCGCTATCATCGTCAAACTTTTTATTGCAAGCCATGGTGGCATCATCAAATGAACGCCCCCCTCTACCTGGAATATGCGTGTTGAAGCTTGGCGGATTGCGCTTGGTTTGGACAAGCGCGAGCTGGCGCACCTGATTGGTGTGTCGCCGCCAACCCTGCAACAGTGGATCGACGGCAAAATCGAAGAACTCGCGCTGCTTGCGCCGAACTTGATCAGGGCGCAAGCAGCGTTTCATACGCAATAACAATCCAGGCAGTGCACCCTTAGTTACCCACCCGACTGTTTTTTAGAAAAGTAAATTCCTGTTCCCCAAAGCGGATATCAACCTTCTGCCGGGCTGTACTCAAATCGACTGGTTCCACACGCCCCCCCAGGCAGCCTACCAAAAAATTTTCAATAACACCGTAATGGGTTGCTCTCGTCTGCGGGTTGGCAAAACCATGCCCCTCTTCCGGGTACACCACAAATGCAACCTTGGCCCCCTTGGCGCGCAACGCTTCGGCATACGCTGCCATATCGTCAAACGGTGCTGATTTGTCATTCGCACCGTGGGCAATCAGGACAGGTGTTTTCACTGCCGCCATGTTAGCCCAAGGCGAGCGGGCCTCCAATGCGGCTTTCACTTCAGGCTTGCGCACATCGCCAACATTTTCGTATAAATATTCGGCCAGTTCAGGCGTGCTCGCACTGACTTTTTCAACAAATGACGCCAAATTCGGGCCAGCCCCCGTTACTACAGCACAGGCAAACCGATCTGGCGCAAACGTGATGCCATTGATAGCTACATCCCCACCAAAACTTGCGCCCACAATGGCAATGCGCTTGGGGTCCGCGACCTTGGCTGTATTAATTGCCCAGTCCATTGCATCGGTCACATCATCTTGCGTTGCCAAGCCCCATTGCCCACTGGCCAACTTCTTGAAGGCTTTGCCAAACCCTCTTGAACCACGAAAATTAACCGTCAACACCGCATAACCACGGTTGGCTAACCATGCGGTGGTGGCATTACCAGGGTATTCATCACGATCAAAAGGGCCGCCATGCGGCAATACGACCATGGGGCAATCATTATGCGCACGACCCATTCTGGTTTAACATAGTTGCTGATATACGCTTGAATTGGGCCATGCGGCTTGATCAGAACATGTTGAATATCGGCTTTGTCTTGCGCAACAATCGTCTTTTCACCCGTGGATAAATTGAAGTCGCTGAGTACGACCGTATCCGCCGTGCTTGAATCCATGAAGAGCGCGTGCCCAACTTTTTTCTGGTCGAGGTAACTGGTTAAAAAGCCCGAGTTAACTAATTGATCGTCATCATTAAAACTGGCCAAGGGCATGCGTTCACCATTATTTTTGGTGAAGTACCATTGCAGCTTTTCTGGGTCGGAATGGTTATCGATGCCAATCACGCCGCCAGCAATTTTATCCACCTCCAACAGATTACCCTTTTTGCTGACTTCAACGCGCGCACCGCGCTCAAAATCCACTTTATAAAATCGGCTTTCGTTTTCTTTAACCTGGAAGATGGCGGTGGGAATCGCGTAAAAATACTTGGGCGATGCATCAACAAAGTATGATGTCACATTCGCTTCAGAAAAGAGCGAGGTGAACTTTTTTTCGGTCGTATCATAAACGGCAATGTCCATCCGTTTCTTTTCGGGCGCAGAGTACGCGATGACTATTTTTGATGGGTTTTTAGTCCAAAAAAACAGAAAGGGGCGCACACCCGCAGGTAAATCCATAGGTGCTAGTTGGTTCTCACAGGCCGTGCAGTCGGCATCCGTTACCATGAGTTTTTTTGTATTCCGATCTAAATACGCCAGCTTTTTTCCATCCGCATTGAACCGGAACGAATCAGCACTTGGCTGACGTAAGAAAAAGTCTGACCGTGTGAGTAGTGGAATCCGCTCAGGGAAAATGGAATCGCCAGCACTTGCCAAGTTACAGGTGACAAGCAAAATACTTGCATAGCCTGCAAGTGCTATCAATTTTTTAATGGTCATAGGTGATTGCGTTATTGTGAAATAATGGGAATAACTTGCGTGAATAAATTTGATGGCGGTAATGGTAAGTGCGTACTGCGCCGTTCTTTATACGGTGTCGCGTCCAAACTGGCTTTTAGTACGTCGATGCTACCACCATTTCTTAAAAGGTAGGTGGCGCCAAGTTCAAAAAGCACCTTGAATGTTTCGCACATTGATGAAGGATTATCAAACCCTCTTGCTTTGCTAAAACGGCTCACTGTAAGGCCGTGTGAGACGCCTGCAAGGCAATAGTTTTGCCAATCGCAAGTCAGGCATTCGGCAGGTAAGCGTTGGTTTATTTGGCCAATGTACTGCCGCAACGGTGAATTGGCAAATTCAGCCATCGATGTATTGCGCACATTGCCTGCATTTTGTCCAAATTGGATCATTTTAAAATCATCATTTTCACTAATGTCGCCATTGCTGGCGATAACGATCAAAATATTGCGTGTTGAAAAATTGGGAAGAATATTTTGATAAACTTTGTCGCCAGCGAAGAAGGTGAACATATTGTCAAATAGCCTGATTTTAATTTCAGGATTATCATCATTTACCCATTCTTCATCAATGAGCATCGCATTGGTTTGAACACTTAAATCAAGCTTGGCATGGGGGCCTATGCGCGTGGTCAGTGTTTCGCACATTTCGATAAAGCGCCGCTTCTTTAGCATAAGTGGTTCACCGCCGTGAAAAACAATGCCGACCCGTTTTGCTGAAAGGGCATGAATGCCATCGAGTAAAAAATTGGCAATATCCTCGATTACTTCGGTGGACATGTAAGGCGGGTGCTTGAGGTAGTCATTATTGCCGAGGTTGAACATATAACAATATGAGCAATTTATGTTGCATCTT
>JBKJLF010000130.1:0-2894 GCA_046597185.1 Burkholderiaceae bacterium
GGTCACGATCTTGTGGCGCACCAAATTGAATGGAATTCAATAATTTGTCGGAAAGCGCATAGCCTGCATCGGTTAGTTGCCGTTTTAATTTTTCAAAAAATTCGCGATGAACCTTGGTGCGCCACAATCCTTTGACATTTTCAAAGATAAACCAGTCCGGCTTTTGGGCGCAAATCATATCGATATAAGTTTGGGATAATTTGCCGTTATCGCCCTGGTGGCCTCTGTTTTTCCCGCCAACGGAAAAATCAGGACATGGTGGGCCGCCGATGAAGCCGATTGCCATACCCGCTTTTTTCGCCGCGCCAACCGATTTTTTCAACCATTTTGCACCTTCCGGCTCCAGAAACCACTCAACCGACTTTAACGACTCATCAACGACAGGCGCAGGCCGCCCCATTTGCTTGCGCGCATATTGGTAGGCGACCAGAAAATCAGGTTCAATCTCATTGACAAACAGAATCGCAAAGCCTTCGTCCTCAAATGCGAGATCAAGCAAACCACAGCCGGAAAAGAACGAAAAAACACCAAATTTTGCCGCATCCGCACTGCCGCCTTCCGTTTTCTCTTTTATTTTAATAATTGATTTATTCATCTCTGATTTGGCCTTATTACCAACATTAGCGCTTTTATGAAGAATTCTGTTGCGAGCAAGCAAAAACTACATGCTGCCGAAAACGTCCGCTAGTATAGCTTGGGTAGAGTAAGGAACGGCTATTTGATGCCAATAAAGTTGGATTTGAACAAGTGTAGGCTGCACAGCCGACTCGAACTAACGTAAAATCATCCCCTGCACCAACCTGTTTTCATGCTTAATGCAGGCCAAACACAAAACCCTAAGCCAACGAATACCGCAATAATTAACATGTCTGAAAAAAAACAATTATCCACCTTGCCCACCGTAATCGACCTTTTTGCTGGCGCAGGCGGTTTTTCACTCGCCGCACTCAATTGTGGCCTTAAGGTACTGGCCGCCGTAGAATTGGACAGGGACGCATGCCAAACCTATCGCAACAACATCATCGCAAACCGCACGCCAACAACCCGGTTGTACGAAAAAGACATCCTGGCCTTAAGCGCCACGCAATTGCGGGAAGACCTCAAGCTAAAACCGGGTGAATTGGATATCTTGATCGGGGGGCCGCCTTGCCAAGGCTTTTCCACCCACCGCATCAACGACAAAGGCGTGAATGACCCACGCAATAAGCTGCTGCTGCGTTATTTCGACTTCGTAAAAGCCCTGCAACCGCGCCTGTTTTTGGTCGAAAACGTACCCGGCCTGTTGTGGCCGCGCCATGCTGGCTATCTGGAAAAATTTCAACGCGCAGCACAAGAAAACGGCTACACCATGTTGCCACCTGTCCGCCTGAACGCGCGCGACTATGGCGTACCGCAAAACCGCGAGCGCGTGTTTTTGCTCGGCATACGGGCCGACATCGACGCTTCCGCATTGCGCTGGCCACCCGCGCCAACCCACTTTTCACCCAATAGCAGCGGGCAAGCCGTGTGGCAAAATGCCGCCGTCGCGTTCGAGCCACCCTCCACCACTGATGCAAGCAAGCTATTGCAAGCACTGGGGCCAGAAAAGCTGGCGCAACTTCAATTTGGCCAACCCGTGCCCAGCCCTGCGCAAGATGCGTGCGCGGTACACATGCGCCACACCCCCGCCTTGCTGGGGCGCTTTGCGCAAACGCCCGTGAACGGCAGCCGCACCGACATTGCCTTTCGGCTAACTTGCCACAAAAACGACTACCCCGGACACAAAGACGTATATGGCAGGATCCGGCTGGCGCAACCGGGGCCAACCATTACCACCGGGTGCTTTAATCCATCAAAAGGGTGTTTTTTACATCCTTGGCTCGACCACGGCATCAGCGTGCGCCACGCCGCCCGCTTGCAAACTTTCCCGGATGATTTTATCTTCGCAGGCGGCATGACCAATCAAGGCAAACAAGTAGGCAATGCCGTGCCCGTTGAGTTGGGGGTGCAACTTTTAATGTGCTTGAAGGCATTTCTTGCGAGTAAGCCGAAACAGGGCAAGGCAAGTGCGCGGCGATTAAAGCAGCCAACCCTGGCGAATATGCCCTTGAACTTGAAGCCGCACACCGTTGCGCCGGATGCACATACATGCGTGGCTGAGCGAATCGGAATGGCGGCAACTGTGTATTACCTGCCTTTGCCACTTTTCCCCCCACGTGGCCACGGTGGCGGCATGAGTGGGTCTGACGGATCAGCCGCTTGAATCTTTCGCTTTTTTTTAACTGGTGCCAGTACGGGAATCGCCGTGACAGTTCTGGTTTGCAAATCAACGATGTAGCGTGAAGCCACCACGGTTTCAATCGTCAACTCATATTCGGCGGGGCCGTGGCTAATTTTGGCAATATCAACATCCATAAACTTGGCCGTGCTGCCAGGCGCACACTTTATGCAATCACAGATTTTGATAGCCCACAAAAGGTCGTTGGTTTTGATATCCGTAGCGCCAAGGTAAGTTGCAGCCGCTTCCCTACCTTCGAAATCACTTTCTCTGTCTTGCTGGTAGCGGATGCCTTTATATTCGAGCGGTGGAATTTTAGGGGGTGCGTAGAACATTATAACGGCTGCAACCTTTTGTGACAGCCTCGCCCGACGGAAATGCCCACCCATATGTTGGGCGGCTGCGACAATACGCAAGCGCACCGCGAAAATATAACTTCACTGTCTAAAAATACAGCTAACCATCCTGTTAAAATAAACAGCAAATCTCGCTTCATTAACTGCTCATTCCAACAGGTGCGCCAAAATGAACCATCCCCTTCTCGATCCCCGTAACGATTTCGTTTTCAAAACACTGTTCGCCAACTCGCGTTCCCTACTAAGCGACTTGATCAACGCCGTGCGGGTTGGCGAGCCAC
>JBKJLF010000379.1:0-27683 GCA_046597185.1 Burkholderiaceae bacterium
CCGGTCAGCGGTAATTGAATCAGCAAAACCATGCCAACAACCATGGCCAGGGAACTGAGCAATAATTGCTCGGCGATAATTTGCCGATAGATGTTGCCCGCATGCGCACCCACCGCGCGGCGCAAGCCAATTTCCGGAATCCGCCGGGTGGTATTTTGCCAGAGTACGCCAAATAAACCAAAGGCCACCATGATCAATAAAAAGCTGGCAATCACCGCCAACACAATCAAGGGCGTGCTTTGTTCCAACAATAAATCATGGCGCAGTGCGGAAAGAGGCGCGATGCGGTAGCTCCAGTCATTACGAATCAATTTGAGTTGTTGATTCAGTTTGGCTTCAAAAATACGACCGGTGCCGGGTTTGAGTTTGAGCAAAATGGTTTGCAACATTTTTCTTTTGGATGGTGCCTTTTTACAAGCACGCCACTTCCATATTGGTTTGCGTGCCGCGCCGGGTGTCGGTGATGGATTCGCGCAGTTGGCTCAGTTGAATTTGGCTGCGGCTGACCACCAGTTCGGCGGCTTGTAAATCCACTGCAGAAGTCAAGCCGAGAACGGTCACGCTCTACGATCTGACCAATACCTATTTTGAAGGTGAGGCCAACGCTAATCCCAAGGCAAAATATGGCCGATCAAAGGAAAAACGCAGCGATTGTCCGCTGGTCACGCTGGGGCTGGTACTTGATGGCAGCGGCTTTGTGCGTCACTCGAAAATGTTTGATGGCAGTGTGGCCGAATGCACCACCCTGGCGGGCATTTACGAGCTTGTAGTGCCCCTTGAGTTTTTTATGCGTTATAAGCATCTGATTCTTATGGAAATATTTTTTATGCTGTTAAAGATGGGTTAAAGTCGCGCATGGTGGCCTTATCAATCGCGCCTACCTTCAATAAAGCGCTTGCAGAATCGTTAATGGCTTCAAATGCGCCACTTTTGTATCTATTGGTTATCGTAGAAATTCGCTATCAAAAAATTTTTAGATTGCTGGCTGCCTTAGTTCAGAATGCTAATGGCCCGTTTTGGCAATGCATGGGACAATTGAAAGGCGCAAATCAGCCGCCCTATGAAACACGGCTGACCTTTGAATTATTGCCCTGGTGGCTGCACGAACCATCATTCTTCGACCCAAGGGTTTGTTCCATAATCTTTCGCGATTGGCTTCGGACGCTCAGTTTGTTCCGGGCGAGGCCATTCAAAGTTCAATTGCTTTTTCAGGTTGTTGAAACTGACAAAGGCAATGATTTGCTCAGGATGTTCATAACCCCAGTGTTCACCGTTCCAATAGCACATGTCAAAATACCCGGCATCTGGCCCCAGATCGATTGCTACCAAGTAAATATCTTCAGTACTCGGTTTACCTTCAGACCAGTTAAGTTTGGTTTTCATTTTGCGGCTCCTCAGAATTTTGATCGAAACGCTTCAGTATACTCAGCCATGACTCTTAAATATTGTTCAGTACCACCATAGTAGGCGTGGGCATTTTCCAGATAACTCAAGAGTAAGAAGCACGTTTTATCGAAGAAGCCAGGACAATAGATTAAAGCAGTATTGCTTTTTTTGTAGTAAATTTCAATGTGCCGTAGATGCCAATTTGTAGACGTAGCATCCTTGATATGGATATGTTGCAATTCCGCCGCTGCCACTGATGGGGGCCTGTCATACGACGTATCACGACCAAATGTTGCAGGGCGGGTGCCTGTACCCTTATATTCCTTGAATTGTTGCACAAGTATTGTGCGGAGCTGAGGGGGGCATTGTGCAATAAAGTGTTGATGGCTAAATACTCTGATGCTCATGATTCCCCCAGTTCTATAAAGGTAATCATGTTTGTTGAACTTGCTTCCAGTAACATTGCTTGGCGTAGTTTTCGTGCGCTTTCATCAATCGCGGATTGGGTTGGTTCATGATCTTGGTTATGTGGGATAGGGAACTTTTCTTTTGCTATATAGACTGACCGTTTTGTATTTTTCATGGGGGGTATGTTTTATCTGAAATAATTGATTGACGGGTGTATTTTACAATGTATTTGTCGGAATATGATGCGTGGATATTTTTTCTTTTTTCTAAATGCCAAACTGCGGAATCGACGGCGAACGTGATGCGCATCCCGAGTGCTACCGCATCAGATTGCGTTGTCGCCGTGGTGGTTACCGTACCCATCACCAATGCGCCAATGATCAGGCCAAGGCGGAGCCACTTTCACCCAAAATTAACACCGCCGCAGGGGGCGGCGGATAAAATTTATTCGTAGTGCAGTGCCTGGGTGGGGCTTAAGCGGCTCGCTTGCCATGCCGGGTAGAGCGAACATAAAATGGACAAGCCATAAATGAGCGCCACCGATAAAGCGCTCGCGGCCACAAACACCGACCAATTGAGGTTTGCACCCAAAGCCCCGGTCAGCGGTAATTGAATCAGCAAAACCATGCCAACAACCATGGCCAGGGAACTGAGCAATAATTGCTCGGCGATGATTTGCCGATAGATGTTGCCCGCATGCGCACCCACCGCCCGGCGCAAGCCAATTTCCGGAATGCGCCGGGTAGTGTTTTGCCAGAGTACGCCAAATAAACCGAAGGCGACCATGATCAAGAGAAAGCTGGCAATCACCGCCAACACAATCAATGGCGTGCTTTGTTCCAACAATAAATCATGACGCAGCGCGGAAAGTGGCGCGATGCGGTAGCTCCAGTCATTACGAATCAGTTTGAGTTGCTGATTCAGTTTGGCTTCGAAAATACGGCCGGTGCCGGGTTTGAGTTTGAGCAAAATGGTGTGCAACATTTCTTTTTCGTTGAGCGTGGAATGGCGCAGCAAAACAAAGTTGGTGGGCGTCATGAATTCGCCTTTGTTGCGAAAGTCGTCAAATACCCCGGTGATTTTCATCAGTTTCGTGGCTTTTTCATCCCTGCTGTTGTTGTCATCACTGTCGGTCAGAATCTGGCCGATCGGGTCTTTGTCGCCAAATAAGCCTTGTGCCGCACTGCGGTTAATCACAATCGCTGGCCCGGTTTCATCGGCCGCAGAAAACCATGCACCCCGGGTGGTTTGCATACCCAGCACCTTGAAAAAATCATCACTCACTTCCATAATATTGACATCCACTTTTTTGCTACTGGTGGGCTGGCGATATTGGGTAAGCCAGGTTGAATTGGAATACGGCGTATAGTTGGAAAAGGCCACCTGTTCGACTTCGGGCAGGGCTTGCAGGCCGCGCTTGAATTGCTCGCTCATGCCGCCACTTGCTTTCGATACATCGCCCTCGCCAGTATGGATGGCAACCGACCATACCGATTCTGCCTGAAACCCCAGCGGCAAATGATACAGTTGATAATAGCGCAGCCCCATGGCCGAGACTGCAAACACCACGACGAAGGCAAGCAAAATTTCCAGGCTCAACATCATATTCTTAAATTTGCGCTTCCAGATTGGTTTGAGTAAGTGGAAAAACATTATGCGGCTCCTTTCAGGGCAATCACGGGGTCAAGACGAGACATTTTCCAGGCGGGAATCACGCCCGAGAGCAAACCAAACACCACGGTAATGAGCAAACCATAGCCAACGATGGCGAGATTGAGATCAACCTGCAAATACGGGATAATGCCCGACGCGCCCAACCACAGCAGCACCAATTTGGCAGCGAGCAAACCGATCAGCCCACCGACCAGACACAGCACGATATTTTCCACCACAAACTGGCCCACCAGTTGGCGGCTGGATGCGCCAAAGGCTTTGCGCACGCCGATTTCTGAACTGCGCTCCAGAATGCGACCCGTATTGAGGTTGACTAAATTCAAGGCCGGCAGCAGCATAAAAAACAGCATGAAGGCCACAATGCCCAGCATCAGTTGGCTGGCACCGGAATCGGGCGTGCGCATATTGCTGCTTAAGGTGCGAGCAAAAAAATCGAGTTTGGTATCGGCCCAAAAATAGGCTTTGCGCCATTTTTTCGGGTCATCAAACACCACTTGCGTGGCCACTTGCTGCACTTCGGCTTGGATCAATGGAATATCGGCGGCATCTTTGGCCAGTAGCAAGGCGCTAAAATCGCCCCACAATTGATTGCGGTATTCGGTGGTGGGCAGGGTAGTCAGTGGTGCCCAGATGTCGGCAAAGGCATTGAGATGGATCACATCTTCCACCACGCCGATGATGTCAAACTGTTGCCCGCCAACATTCACATTTTGCCCGAGTGCGGCTTGCACATTGCGGCTTGCTTCGGGGAATAATTTTTTGGCACTGGATTGATTGACCACGGCCACAAAGCGGCCCTTGGCCACGTCATCGCGGTTGGGTACGCGTCCGGCCAAGACCTTGAAGTCGAGAATTTCCCAATATTGGGCATCGGCATGGCGCATTTGCAATTCGTGCACGCTTTGCGCCTGATAAACCGATACCGATTTCGGATTGGTGACCGCCGAGACGCTGGCCACGCTTTTCAGTGGGCGCAAATATTGTTCGATCAATTTATAGCCGATGGGGCTGTTGCGTGTGTTCCCTTCGTCTTTGCCACCGATGGCGAGAATGCCCGCCACTTGCAAAAAGCGCCCACTCTTGCCTTCCACCCCGCTTGGGTAAAAGGCGCTTTGCAACAGCGCGGTGACCACCAGCAGCACCATCAGCGTGAGCACAATGCAGAGTAAATTGATGGCGGTAAACAGTTTGCGCCGGGTGTAGACCTTGAAGGCCGTGCGCAGATAATTTTCAAGCATAATAATCCTTTCCTTGCTAGGTTCAATGAAGCTTAAGCGACCAGTTGGCCATCAAACACGCGCACGATGCGGCCACTGCGTTTGGCTTCATGTTCGTCATGCGTCACCATCACCACGGTGGTGCCTTCGCTATGGAGTTTGAGCAAAATATCCATCACTTCCTGGCCCATTTGGCTATCCAGATTGCCGGTTGGTTCGTCGGCCAGCAAAATATGCGGGCGGCCTACCATGGCGCGTGCAATTGCTACCCGTTGCTGTTGTCCGCCTGAGAGTTGATTCGGGTAATGTTCCATGCGTGCACCCAGACCCACCCGCTCCAGCGCTTCTTGCGCCAGGCGGCGGCGTTCTTTGCTGGATGTTTTGCGGTATAGCAGTGGCAATTCCACATTGTCGATGACGCGCAAATCATTGATCAAATGAAAGCTTTGGAAGATGAAGCCAAAGGTTCGATTACGCAAGTTAGCCACGTCCTTATCGCGCCAGGATTTCACCTCTGCGCCATCGACGGCAATCGAACCGGTGCCGGGCCGATCCAGCAAGCCGATCAGGTTCAGCAAGGTGCTTTTGCCGCAGCCGCTGGGGCCCATGATGGAGATGAATTCGCCTTTTTTGACATGCAGATTGATGTCTTTCAGGGCGAGCGTTTCTACCTTGTCGGTTTGGTAGGTTTTACTGATATTGGTGAGCTTGAGCATGGTGGTTTCTCCTGTTTTAAATTGGGGTCAGAGTCAAATTTATTGGCTTAAATTGCTTAGCGAATCTGGATGCTGCTTAGATGTTTAAAGCGGTTGATGTCGGAGACGATGAATTGATCGCCTGCCTTGGCACCGCTGACAATTTCAATCGCTTTGCCATCGGCCAGGCCCACCTCCAATACTTGTTTGCTGGCGGACTTGCCGTTGGCGCTTAACACATACACTTCTTGCCGCCCCCGGCCATTGATGGCGGGGCCGGTTTCGGCGATCAGGGTATTATTTTTTTGATCGGTGACGATATTCGCCTCGACCCGCAGTTTGTCGCGCAATTGCGGGTGGTTGGGCAGGTCCAGGCTAATGAGCAGCTTGACGCTACCGCCCTGAATTTCCGGCAAAATGGTGTGGACTTTGCCTGAGAGGCTGATGCCGCTATATTCAATGCGTGCCACCTGGCCGGGGCTAAGGTAGCGCGCGTAAAAGTCAGACACCGTGGCTTCGATACGGTAGTTATGCAGTTCCGACACCTTGGCTACCATTTGCCCGCTGCCTACGCTGGCCCCTTCGTCGCTGATCAGCCAGCTCACCAGCCCGGCGAAGGGCGCGCGCACGCGGGTTTGCGCTTGCAAGCGTTGTTGCTGTTCCAGTTGCTTTTGGAAGATGCCTTTTTGCAGGCGCGCCGCTTCCATATTGGTTTGCGTGCTACGGCGGGTGTCGCTGATCGATTCACGCAGTTGGCGCAATTGAATTTGGCTGCGGTTGACCACCAGTTCGGCCGCTTGCAAATCCACGGCGGAAGTCAAGCCGAGCGAGCCGGTTTTTTGGTAGCGCGCCAGTTTTACCTGGGCGCTTTTTAAGTCGAGTTCGGCCAATTCGATTTCGCTGGCGCGTTGTTTGAGCGCGTGTTCCAGTTCCAGCGACAAACCCAGGATGCGGTTATCTTGCTGGGCGATTTGTTCTTTCAAATTGTCGATGGTGAGCACGATGGTTTGGTCGTCCAGTTCCAATAACAACTCGCCCTTGGCCACCTGTTGCCCCGGTTTGGCGTGGATTTTACTGATGCGGCTGGCAATCGGGCTGGGCAATTGTTCTTCGTGGGTGGGGATGACCACGCCGCTGGCGTTGACGGTATTGGCGATATTGCCCGTGCGCACCTGGACGATGCGGATTTCGTCTAGCAGCAGGCTGGGTGTGACCGCACGGTTAATGCCCCAAGCGGCAAAGGCTAAACCGGCCAACAAGGCCACGCTGATGAGCAGCGTTTTGCGATGGCGTTGATTTTGCGTGCTGCGGGGAATTGGGCTGTCCATTGGGTTTGGGCTGGAATGAGTGGATGATGCATGGCTTAGAGCAAGTGTTGTGCCAGCCGTTGGGTGTACGGGGTGTTTTGGAATAAGTTGAATGAAATCAATGGTGTAGGAGGGGAGTGCGAATGGGGATGGCGGTGGGCTGGCGGGGGCGCATGGTCGGGTTTGAACAGGGGTGTTCGGAAGCGGACAGTGGGGTCGTGGTGGATGTGCTGGTGTTGACGGGCCTCGCTATGAAATCGGATTTTCTTCACTGGGTAATGCGCCGCACTTCGGCAAAAACATCTTCGGCAGGGATGAGAATTGCAACGCCGCGTTCAATTTCGCATTGGACTTGTTGAAATGAGGCGTTGAACGAATGGCTCAGCGTTGGTAAGGCCACATTGGCGACACTGGTGCCCACATCAGCGTTTCGCGGCGCGGTTTGGAAACTGGGCCGATTGATGATGCCTTGAAACCGTTTGGGCTGGAACGTGAGATGGTGACCATCGTTGGCAGCTTTGCCAGCGCCTTGGCGCTGGCGCGCGGCTCGGACTTGATCGCTAGCGTGCCGGAACGGCAAACCGGCATCCTGCGCGCCGGCATGTTTTGCTTTCCTTTGCCGCTGCCTGTGCCAGCGTTCACGGTTTCATTGCTATGGCACCCGAGGCACGATGCCGACTCCGCGCACTGCTGGTTACGCGGCATCGTTATGGATGTGTGCGGGGTGAATCGTTGAAAAACATGAACAAAAGCGGAAAGCTTGGCGTGATGGTCCTTAAACCACGCTTAAACCACGCTTAAACCAGGCCACAGGTCGCCGCCTTATGAAATAACGGTGTCATTTGAATTCACTTCACCGCCGGCGCAACCACATTCTTGTAGCGATAACTCGATTGCACCGTATCAGCGGTTTCAGCATAGGGCAAGCCATCCGCCTTGCCTATCATCACCGTGCCACGCGCAGCGGGTGCGCCTTTCATTTCAACCGTAAAACTGACTGCTATCGTGTCTACCCCGTCAACCAGCTTGGCTCCCTCGTTTTTACAATTCGAAAGCTTCACATCCCCCGCTTTGATTTTGGTTACAAAATCAGCCAGGGCTGCCTGAAACGCCGGGCCTTGCTTATTCCATTTACCGGCGATGAACGAGTAATACTGCCCGTCAACCTTGCGAATTTCCATCTTGGTGGGGTTTTTACCATTGATCGTCATTACCTTGGCCCAGGTGTTGGCCTTTAAGCTCGCGTCATTGGCTTTGAGTACGCTCTCACAGGCGGAATCGAGCGCATATGCGGGGGCAGCCAGTGCCAGAGTGGTTAATACGATGAACTTTTTCATGATGTTTTCGCCTTATTGTGGTATTCGATTATGTCGATGGGTGAGTAGATGGATTAGCAGATGGATGAGTAGATGGATTATGGGCCCCCTGTGAATTTTAGCCCACTTTTAGAATAAACCATCAGCACAAATCTCCAATTTTATTGAAAACCTGCTGTTAAACTACGTACTTTGTCAATTTAAAAGGATTTTGCCATGGCGCAGCGCACTTTCGTCCCGACCTTGCAACAGCAAACCGCCCTCAGCTTTGCTTATCTGGCGTATTCCGGTGAATTACTCACCGATGGCTCGACAGTGGGCGTCCCATTACAAATTCTGCGCCTGATCAAGGCTGCCATGCCGAAAATCCCACCGCTCAAATTGGGTAAAACCGTCGATTGGGAAGTAGTCTGGGGGCCAGCGATTTACACCTTTCCCGATGCGCTTTTGCAAGACAATATGATGTTTGTGGCGCGCCAAATTTCCCAACCCGAAAACTACGTGCTGGCCGTGCGTGGCACCAATGCCGAAGCGGTTTTCGATTGGCTCAAAGAAGATATGGAAGTCTGGCGCAAAGTGCCCTGGCGCATGCCGCAGGGCCAAGGGTTTCAGGGCCAGCCCTGTATTTCGCAATCCACGCAAGATGGTTTGAATGTGCTGCTCAACAGCATGCGCCCCACCGACGTACCCGGTAACGGTGAAAACATCACCAGCTTTTTGCGCAACTTGGCAGCCGACGGCAAAGCCAACTTGCTGTTCACCGGGCACAGTCTGGGCGCAGCGCTTGCCAGCACCCTGGCTTTGTGGTTCAAGCAATGGCAGTACATCGATGGCGAGTGGGACCCGCAGGGCAATATCAACATTTCCAGCATCACCTTTGCCGGCCCGACTGCGGGCAATCAGGATTTTGCCGACTATTTCAATGGCTACCTGGGGGCCGCCAGCCAACGCATTTTTAATACCCTGGATGTGGTGCCGAAGGCTTGGCAAGTCTCTACCATGAACCAAATACCCGCCATTTACAGCCCACAAATCAACATGCCTTTAGCCGCGCGCCTGGCGCTGGAAGTGATTGAACGGGTGGTGATAGGCTACGCTCAAACGGGTATGGCGATCCCCCTGAGCTGGGAAATTCAAGCCACCGCGCCTTCCTGGGTCGGCCAGCTTGGGGTGCAACACAGCGATTCTTACCCTAATTTATTGAGCGTGCCAGCGTTGTTGAAAGTGATCAATCGCGGATATTGAGGCCCACTTGCGCAGGAATCGCTTCAAGTTTTTGCGCTTCAAGCTGTATGCGCAGCTTCTCTGCTAAAATCATTGCCAATTCAGTCATTTGCAATCATTTGCAATTATTTTTCAACCACTTTAATGGGGCTGCGCATGAAACGTGTCATTTTCAATCAAAAAGGCGGGGTCGGTAAATCGACCATCGCGGTTAATCTGGCGGCGATTGCGGCGCAACAAGGTAAAAAAACCTTGATTATCGACCTTGATCCGCAATGCAATTCCAGCCGCTATTTATTGGGTGACGAAGCCAAAGTCGTCGAGCCAACTCTGGCGCATTACTTTGAGCAAATGCTGAGCTTTTCGTTTTACCCCAAGGCGGTCAGCACGTATTTGCATGAAACCCAGTTTGAAAACCTGTCGCTGATGGTGGCGCACCCGAGTTTGGGCGAATTGCAATCGAAGCTGGAATCGCGCCATAAAATCTATAAATTGCGCGATACCTTAAATGAATTGGCGAAAACCTTCGATGAAATCATCATCGACACCCCGCCCGCGTATAACTTTTTCACCCAGTCGGCCTTAATCGCTGCCGATAGCTGTTTGATCCCCTTCGATTGTGACGATTTTTCGCGTCAGGCGCTCTACACCTTAATCGATAATGTGAATGAAATTCGCGCTGATCATAATGATGAATTGGTGATTGAAGGCATCATCGTCAATCAATTCCAACCGCGTGCCAACTTGCCGCAGCGCTTGGTCGATGAACTGGTGGCCGAAGGCTTGCCGGTGTTTGATCAAAAACTGTCCAGTTCGGTCAAAATACGCGAATCGCATGATTTGTGTTTGCCGATGATCCACCTGGATGCACGCCACAAACTGAGTCAGGAATTTTTGGCCTTGTATCACGAAATGCAAGCGGCTTGAGCTATTCTGCGCCCGACAAGGTGCGCACCCCCAGGGCTTGCCGCACCGCACGCAAAAACACTTGCACCCCAATCACATAGACCCGCTGGTGGCGGCACACCAGTTCAAGCAATGCTGCGCCGGAAGCCGCATCCAGCCCGTGCTGCTTGTCGAATTTGCCCATCCATGGCAGTTCTTGCGTTGGCACGGCCATATCGCTCAGGCTGCTGCTGGCTTGAAAATGAAAAATCGTGTGGTAGCCGTGCAACTGCAAAAACGCCAGCATGGCCTCGCCGTTTTTGTCGGCGGTCAAGCCCAGTACGATGGCATTGGGCTGGCATTGGCTTGAATCCAGGTAGGCCAAATCCAGGCATTCCGGTGTGATCGCCCCATCCAAAAACACCAGCGCGCCCTCGGGTAGCCTGGTGGCCACGCTGGCATCGAGCCGTTGGCAGGACGGTGATAGCGTCATCGTGGCAGATTGGCTCGGCTTGGCCAGGCCCAGCGCGCCCAAGGTTTCTTGTGCCAAGCCATTGGCAATATCAAACCATGCGGGCGGCTGGGCCGGGTTGGGCGTTGGGGCTGTCATCATGGCTGGCGTGCCGGGTAGCGCGTGCGCAATGCGCACCTGTGCGGGGGGCGTAGCGGGACGCGCCAGCAAGCCGGGCAAGTGTGCCGCTTGCGCTTGCACCCAGGCCTGTTGCGCACATACCAGGCGTGCGCAGTTGCGCATGAGGCTGAACTTGTCGGCGCATATCTGGGCCAGGCTTGGCCCGAGTTTGCTCAAATGTTCCGGCAAAATACTGGTCACCACGCCGACTGCGGCCGGAATTTGGCCGATTTCATCATATTGCGCGCCGCGTCCGCCTTCAATTACGACGTAATCCAGCCCGCCTTGGCGGAAGTGATGTAGTGCGATCAGCAGAAAAATGGCGCTCGGCGGGTGGTAGTAGTGGGCGGCGGCAACGGGCCGTTCCAGCAGTGGTTTTAACGCCGCCAAACTGGCCAGAAAGTCGGGCGCGCTGATGGCGCTGCCGTTGATGCGAATCCGGTCAAGGTGGCTCAATTCTTCCGGTGTGAGCACCAGCCCGACCCGGTAACCCGCCTGTTGCAGGTAGTGCGCAATCAGGCGCGCGCAACTGCCTTTACCCTTGCTGCCCGTGACCAGGACGGTTTTGGCGGGCACAGGCAGCAGCGCCAGTTCGCTGGCGATGCGCATAAACACTTCCGGGCAGCGCACCTCGCGGTCAAACTTGCCCAGTTGGCGTTGATATCCGGCCGCGTAGAAAGAAAACAGATAATCCAGCCCCGCTTGCAGGGCTGCATCGGCAGCGGGGTCCATTGGGTTGCTGTGATTAGGCTGAGTCAAGATACACCGTACAGGTTAAGGATGGAAGTCATTGAGTAAACAAGATTGCGCAACAAAAGTTGTGTGTCAATATGGCAACCAATATTGGAATTAATGTTGCAACCAATATCGGAGCTAATGTTGCGCGCCATGAAATAGCGCAGCAATCAAATCCGACTGCGTTACCATGCCGCATAATTTGTTTCGTTCATCCACAATCGGCACGTGGTGCATGCCTTGGTCGGACAATAAATCGACCAGCGCCACGATATGCATTTGCCCCTGCACGGTGAAGACTTTGGGCGTCCAGCATTCTGCCAAAGCCACGCACGGCCGCTTCAATATCTTGCTGGTTCAAGCCCAACCGCGCCAAGGGGTCGGGGTCGGCACTTTGGTGGATATTTTTGATTTCACGCAAAGCCGGATAGCGTCGTTTCAGAATCAGGTTATTCACGATCAGTGCCAACACCAGCAACACCAGCAGGTTGAGTGTGAGCGGCATCCATAAAAATTCAAAACCCAGATGGCGGATTTTATCGCCGCCGACAATGGTAATCAGGGTCACGGCACCGCCCGCCGGATGCAGGCAACGCAGCATCAGCATGGCGGCAATCGATAGCGCGAGCGCCATGCCGCAGGCCAGCCAGGTATGCTCAATCCAGCGCGCGCAAGCGATGCCGATGGTGGCTGAAACCCAATGTCCGCCTACAAACGACCAAGGCTGTGCCAGCGGACTACCGGGAAAACCGAATAGCAAAATACTGGAGGCCCCCATCGACATCACCAGCAAGGGCATGGCCAGGCCATCCAAAAACCAGGCACTGATCAGCCCGACCAGAAACACGCTCACACCCGCAGCAATCGAAGTGCGTGCCAGTTCGCGCCACGAAGCCATCTGTTTTTCCGGGAAAAATGCCCGCAAACTATTTTTATAATCCATGGAGTCTCATTTTTTGAAAAGTTATGAAATGTTATGAAAGGTTATGAAAGGTTATATTGACGTGGCTTGCATCGAAATACGGATACGGTTGGCGCTCATTGATTCAGGTCAAGGAAACGCCAGCTTAGCCGCTATTGCTGGCGCGCCGCATCCGTGCCAGGGTTAGCCCGATGGCGGCACTCAAAATCAATGCGCCGCCTGCTATCGAATTGGCTTGTAGTTTGTCGCCCATAAACGCCAGCCCCAAACTGATGGTGACCACTGGCTCCAGTGTCGATAAAATCGACGCCAGCGTCGGGCCGACTCGCTTCAAGCCCGCCACAAAGGCCGCAATCGCCACGGCGGTACTAAACACCGCCAAAAACAGCACCGCCAGCCCGCCTGTTGCGCTTTTGGGTAAATGCACACCATGGCTCAAGGCCAAGCCGATAAAGATCACGGCGGCACCACCCAACACCAGGCAGGAGGCGGCAATCGGGCTGGCCGGGCTTTTGATTTTGCTGCCCAAAATAATATACGTGGTGTAGCATAGTGCCGACAAAAAGGCCAGGCCAAAGCCGGTCATATCACCCGAGAGGGTGCCGCCTATCATCAGAATCAAGCCCGTGCTCGATGCGGCCACCGCCAGCCATTCCGGCGGCCCAAACTGATCGAGCCCGAGTGCGGCCGCTGCAACTGCCACCAAAATCGGAAAGCTGAACAATACCAGTGTGACGGTGGAAGGCGGCACATAAAGCAGGGCGCTGAAATAACTCCAGGCCATGGCGGCATACACGCCACCCATCAGCACATACGCTTTGGCCGCGCTGCCTGCGGGCCATTGGTCGGCACGGCTGCGCTTGAAGCCAAAATTAAAACCGAGCAAGACCACGCTGGCAATGCTAAAGCGCAAGGCCAAGAGGCTAAAGGTATCGACCCCTTCTTTTGAAGCCAGGCCAGCGCACAGCGCCATGGAGCCAAAGCCGAGCGCTGAAAGCAGGATCAGGAGGGTGCCAAAAAGATTTTGCATAAGCGCCAATGTGTCAAGAAAAATGTCGATGCCAGGGTCAGCATCCGTAGCGCGAAACTATACGCCAAATTTTTTGCAAAAGCTTGAATCTGTTTGAAATAGTGCCGCGTATAAACAAGGGCAAGTTCAGAAAATGACGCAATCTCACTCACTCAACATGTAAAGGAAATACCATGTACTCAGGTGCAATCGAATGGTGTGATCAATGTGATCGACAAGGTTTTGTTGCCCAAATAAGCGCAGCCAATAGCCATAGAGTCCATAGCTGATTGAGGCAGGTGCCAGGTTTAGGGTAAATTTACCCTGCCCCACCAGCATGTAATATCTTTTGCCAGTAGCCAACATCGAGCCATTGGTCAAATTTGTAGCCGACCTGGTTAAAGCACGCCACCTGGCGGTAGCCGAGTGCTTCATGCAGGCCGATGCTGGCAGGGTTGGGCAGGGCGATGCCGCCAATGGCTGTGTGGCAGCCGTGTGCGGTCAGTCGCGCCAGCAGTTCCTCATAGAGTTGCCGCCCCAGGCCGCGCCGGGATTGGCCAGGGGCGAGATAGACTGTGGTTTCCACCGAAAAGCGATAGGCGTGGCGTGCGCGCCAAGGGGTAGCGTAGGCGTAGCCCGCCAGCGCGCCATCGATTTCCAGCACCAGCCAAGGCAAACCCTTGGCCAGTACATCGGCAATGCGCTCTTGCATTTGCGCCTCAATGACGGGCTGTTCTTCAAACGAAATAGTGGTGTTGACGATGTAGTGGTTGTAAATGGCGATGATGGCGACGGCGTCGGCGCTGGTGGCGAGGCGCATGGGGCTGGCGGAATCGGGCATGGAATGGCTTTTTCGTGTAAAGGAAGAGGGTGGGTAGCTTGTTTTGCGCTGCCTGTCATGGTCTGGCGCAAGCGTTACAGCAGCGCCATGTGGGTGGCCAGATCAGGGAATTTCTTTAACAGGCGCAGCAGCAGCACGGCTTGTGCATTCGGTTGCTGTTGCCCTTGCTCCCACGCTTGCACGGTGGCGGCGTCGGTGTGCAAATAGTGGGCTAACACGCCTTGTGATACATCCAGCCGGGTGCGCACGGCCAATAATTCTTGTGGGCTAAATGGTGCGGCTGCGTTGGTTACCGCAGTGAATTCAGTGACCTCGGTGACATGGTAGGGGCTGCGTTCTTGCTGTGCCAACATGGGCGTGGCGCTGTGGCTTGGGTAGCTGTGGTTCGCGCCAAGTTGCCAGGAATGGGGAACTTTGGCTTCGTCGGTTTCATCGGCAGCAGTATCGGCTGCCGCATCCTCCGGCATGGCATCCAGCGCTTGCTGCAATAAAATCTCCGGGGCGATGTGTAAACCCTTGTGCAGCCGCCGGATCATGGACAGCGACAAGGGACGCTTGCCGGAAAGCACTTCCGATACCTTGGAGAGCGAACCAATGTAAGGGATCAAATCTTTGCGCTTCATTTGCATTTGTTCCATGCGAAATAAAATCATGTCGATAGGCGCGACTTTGACGGCTGGCACGGTGCGTTGTTCATAATGCCCGGTGAGCAGGGTGAGCAGTTCGAGCTCATCGGCCAACTCGCTGCCTTCGGGGGGATCTTGATCCATCAGGTAAGACAGGCGGGCAATGGCTGCGCCATGTTCTGCTTCGGTTTTGATGAGGTTCATAGTGGTCTCGCTTGGGTTAATACAGCGTTAAAATCACAAAGTTAAAATTGTTTCTTGTCATATTCTGCGTGGGTGCCTACCCACTCAATCAGTACCATCTCATTCTGAAAGCGCACCTTCACCACTAGCCGATAGTGATTGCCTTTAATATTAAAAATCACCCGGTTATCGGCCAAAAAATCAGCACTCTGGTAGTGCGCTTTAATATCTTGCGGCGACGCCCATTGTTGAATTTCCACATCCTTTTGCCATTGCTCAAGCTGCTTGCGTGCATCGGCATGTTTTTGCTTGAACGCTTGTAGTAGAGGGAGGTTACGAATTTGCATGATTTAATCGCCCCGAATATGAATTAATTGTAGTTCCCAAATTGGGATTTGTCAAGGATATTGTTGTGTGATCTTGTGTCTGCGTGCTTGTTTAATTTTGGGTATTCAATAAGTCAGACGGCGTCTGACTTATTTGGCTGGTAGCGTGGTAAGCGCGCCGCTTTGGATTGCACGGGGGCGGGGGCAATCCGTGTATCATCTGGCTTAGCCATGATCAACTCCTTGGGGTTTACGTTGGTAGTGGTTAGCGGGTTGTTGGTGTTAGCTGCACCAGCAGCCCGCGCTTTTTGTCTTGCAACTGGGTTATTGTACAGCATGTGGGGGGTGAGGTGTGGCGGTTTTTTTTGCGGAATTTTTGGAATTCTGTGAGGGCGAAACGGCTAGCTTAAGCGGGGATGTTGTCGGTGATTTGGCCGCGTGCATTGAGCAAACTGCGCAACGCATCATTAACCGCTTGGGCATTGGGAAATGCGCTGGTCAACGCATCTTCAATGACGACCACGTTACTGGCCTGGGCATAACGTGCGGCATATTTGCCACGCTCCAGTGGGCCGAGATCTTCAAGCCGATATTCGGCGCGCATGTCATCGGTTTTTTTTGCGATATTTTCAGGCTTGTTCATAAATCTTCCTTTCATAACGTGTTGCCGGACGGGCACTAATAATGCGCACTGCTTCGGCACGGTCGGTGTGCGAGACGGCCAAGATTCGGCCAGTGCTGGACATGCCGAAGGTTAGCATTCGAAACTCCCCAAACGAATGATCCGGGTCGTGTGCCGTAGCTGCCAAGGGATCAGCAAAAACCGTCGCAGCCTCAATGAATGATACACCATGCTTGCGAAAATTGGCAGTGGCTTTTTCAGCATGCCATTCAAAATGCATAATTTCTCCCTTGCTGCGAAAAGTTTGTGAAAATAGCTGATTAAAAATACAGTCTATGACAAAGCCGCCAGACTTACAAGTTCATTTTAGAAATTTGTGAAGCATTGGTAGCTAGAAAATGACACATGCCATGGACTTGGCTGTTGTGGCGAAACTGTAACGCAGATTTTTGGTGGTGGATTGCAACACGGCTTGCAATGCGTAATACAAAATTCGATTCCTCCAACGAAATGAGTAAGTATTTTCGCTCACAATCAGTCGAATGCTTCATTCAAGCAATGATTTAAATATCATTACAATTCGCCCGCGAACAAATAGGGCATTGGATTGCTTAACTTTGGCCAACCGTGTTTTACCACTGGCGCAGTTCAAACATCTGGATTGGCAGCCTGACAACGAGCAAACCTGGCGTGCCCTGCTTGCCGCTTGTGGGCATGCGGATAAAGCACCGCCTGCGCCTAAAAAAACAGAAAGAGACATCCTGGCAAATCTGCTGGCATGGTGCGACCGGGTTGAGTTGGTTACCGCGCTGGGGAATTATCTTGATCAAGCTGATGCGCCGCCAGCGGGGCTGCTGTGCATGACCGCGCACATTGAAAACCGCTATGAAATCGTGATGGATCGCGTCAGTTTGTCGGAAGAGGAACTTGATATGCAAGAAAGGCGTGAGATGTTTATTCAGGATCTGCCTGGCGCGTTGGAAAAAGCCAAAGCTGATGGCTACGCTCGGGGCATTAAGCAAGCGAATTGAGAATAACATGGCGCAAGGCGCGGCCATAAAAGCCATCGCCATTGCGCAAAATCTGAAAACGCTTGGTCTTGGCATCGGGCAAATTGCGCAAGCCACGGGTTTAAGCCTGACCGACGTGGTAAAACTGTGAGTTAAATGCCAAGCGCGAATTTCCTTGATTTGTAGTTCCCAATAAGTCAGACGCCGTCTGACTTATTCACCCGCTCACCTTCATCCAATCAATTCAACCGCAAACCTACCCCAATCAAATGAATTGGCAGTCCTTCGGCGCGGCATTTATCGGCATAGCCCCAGGCGTTCATAATTGACCCGTAAAATATTGGCAAGCCGGCGTTGTAACTCGATTTCAGTTTTTAATCCACCATCATTAAAGCTGATATGAATGACCGGAAAGCGCGTTTGCCAATCCCACTTGTCATGCACATACAAACCCTGAAACAATTTCTCATTGCACTCAAACATTTCCTTGAGGGTATCAACAAACAGGCTTTTGCCAAAACGGCGCGGACGCGATAAAAAATAATAGCCAGCTTGTTGCACCAGCGACCAGGCCAGTGCGGTTTTATCGACGTAATAGGCATCCCGTTCCCGGATTTTGGCCAGGGTTTGGATGCCAATGGGCAGTAGGCGGCGTGGGGAATTCATTTTGTTGGCAATGTTCAGGTAGTTGGCTCAGTTTGCCCCGTACTACCGCAAAACGCAGCATCAGCGGCAAATCAAGCAAGGCTTTGTGTAAAACTACCATCGCCAAGCCCAAATACCAGGTACCCTGGGGCTACTGTGAGGGCTGCTGATGGTTTTGATCATGGCCGCTTGCGTCAGTGCATTGACCTCATCATAAAACGGCTTGGCGGTGGTGGGCATCTCCAACTCGCGGGCGACATCGAGCAAAATGTCCAGGTACTCTTCCATGTGCGCGGCAGTATAGTCGTTGACATCATGAAAAGTGACCACAATCGGGGCGGCGCCGTCGATTTCCGGGAGCTGTTTTTGCTGCCATTGCGGTCGCAATGCCAACAACATTTTGCGCATGTTGCTGCGCTTGGTCAGGCTGAAATTGATAAAGTAGATCACCCCGTCGTTCGCACTCAGATCGGTCAACAACATGTTCAAATGGTGTTGTTGGTACTGCGCCAGGGTGTCTGCGTCGAAGCGCCAAAACGGTGGCCGCACCAAAACGGGCGGCTTCCCGCTGATGGCGCTCAAGTCGGCAATGCCCAGCTTCAGCGAGGCGACAAATTGGTCTTTTTCCATCGTGCTGTGGTTAAGGTGACGCGGCGTTGCGCTATGAAAACCGAGCAAATGTCCCTCTGCCACTTCACGCGCGAGCAAGGCGCGCCCCTGTTCGGTGCCGCCGCCATTGACCGCACGGGTCTGAACGAAAAAGATGGCCTTGATGTCGGGCTGGAAACGGTTCTCTTTTAATACCCTGAGAATTTTTTCGGTCGGATTGTCATCCGGCTTGGCACTGGGGCCATCGTCAAAGGTCAGCAAAAACCGGATCGGTGCCGGTGCTGGTGCCGTGGTCGGCTCGTCGGGCAGCAGCGGTTGTGCATGACTGCCGGGGGCCAGGAGCAGGCAAAAAAGCTGCAAAATCAACGCTATTTTCAACACGGAAGCCACCAGGTTAAGTTGTTGCGACACTGTAAGCTGCGTATTGTACACGAGTATCATATTGTTGAGAGGCAATATTGACGCCAGCTTGATTTGTGGCTTCCAATAAGTCAGAAGCCTTCTGACTTATTCACCTGCTCACCCACTCACCTTCACTCAATCAACTCTTGCCCGATTGCATAATGCCCCAACCCTGCCGATGCACCACATCCCGAAAGCGGCTTTCAAACTCGCACCGCACCACCAGATGCCGCTCCCCCGCCAGCAGGCACAGGCCTTTGCTGTCCGGATGGGTGGCAATTTTGCGGGCAATATGGGCGTCCGCACATTCAAGCAACAAGCTGGTGGCCACCACGCGTAAGGCCTGGCCCTGGCTTTGGTTGGTGCGCACAAAGTGTTCAACTTGCTGCGGCAGCGGTTGCTCGTCGCGCTCTTGCAAAAAGTCGATTAATTGCTGGCCATCGAAGCCACGCTCAATGGCCAACATGGATTTTTGCCGATCCAGCCGCCAAGTCGATTCTGATTCCTGCGTGGCCCAATTTTCCAGCAACAACACTTCATCGGCACTGGCTTGCCCTTCAACGATACTCACTTGCAAACTGCCGTCCACCTTGAGCCGCATCAGCGAGCTTTTTGTGGGGGCCTGATATTTTTCCGCCCCACCCAGGCAATAGTCCCCCAGTGGGGTAACCCGAAAATACATCAACCCGTCATAGCGCGACAAAAACGCCATCTCATCGGCACCCCAGTGCTGCGAAAAGTCTTCCCGCGCTTCATGCGGCGCAATGTAGGCCAAATCCACCATGCCCAGCGGAGCGCAGTATTCAAACAACAGGCACAGCAGATAGCGCAATTCCAGCATATTCCAGCGCGCTACGCCATGGTTCATGCCCAGGCTACCGTAGCGCAGTTCGCAAAGATACAACTTCCAGACCTCATGGGCGACCGAAAATTCATAACCGTCCGCTCGCATGAAGCGTGACCATTCATCCACGCTAATCCATTCACCGGGTGGGCATTGCAGCAAGGCATCATGAATAATCTCACGTCGATTGGCGGGCGCAGTCATCACCCGTCCGGCGGATTTTTGTCCTTTGATGGCGTCAATCCGGCTAAATTCGTCCAGTAGCTTCGCTTTCACCCATTTTTGCCAAATTGTACGCAGGGTGTCGGGTGCCGGGTTGGCCATTGCCTTGAGGCCTGCCTTGCTTAAACCCAGCTTTTTGCCATTGATTTGCGCCAAGCCCGCCGCCTGCAACAGTATTGGCCAGGAAAAAGCTTTGATCGGGCCAATTTCGGCGTCGGCCAGGTAAGGGCGGCTGCTCATCGCCTTGGCCGATTCCTCTGCCGAATAATAGTCGCCCCCGCACAGTTTTTCGGCCAGCAAGCGGGTGCTGGCGGCACCCGGCAGCCCGGTTTTTTCCGAAACACTGATTTGCCCCTGGTCAATCAGGCGCAGCATCAGCGGTAAATCGGTCAAGGCTTCTGACTCGGTTTGGCGCAATTGTAGCGGCGTGTCGTTGCAGGTTTCGGGCAGGGTGGCCACGGTGTGCAAAACATTCGCGGCGGGGCGCGTTACAAAGGCTTGTAAGGGCACGCGAAAATCATCAGGCAAACGGGTGCCTTGGTCGTTGGTGTACAAAAACAGCCGCAGGGCGGTGTCGCGTTTGCTTGGGTAGCGTGCGGTTTTGTCAATGACCTCGGTAAAGGCCGGGTATTGGCCGTATTTGGCGGCGAACTTGCTACCTTCAAAAAAACCTTGCGGGTGGTATAGCACTTCGGCGACTGCCAATTGCTGGAGGGTATCCAATTGATCCCAAAGCGGCTTTAAATTGTCGTTAGCCATTCTTTCGAGCATTGCATCAATTAGCACTTCTTTGCGGCCAGTGGGGAGGTTGCCGGGCAGCATGCGCAGCAGGGTTTTGATGCTATCGACGGTCATTTCGTTGAGCAGTTGGAGTAGGGTAGCCATATTCAGTTAATCATTTCCGTTGAAAATAAAAGAGGTGAGCGTCTGCTGATTGTACTTCGATTTGCGCGATATTCCGCACTATTCTTAGCCAAAAAAGGTGCGACACCGTCGCATCAATTTCACTCTGTACCAATTCAACACCAACCTGGCGCGGCAGTTTGCCACGCCCAAAACATCACCCCTTCTTGCGCTTAAGCTGCGAAAACAGCGAAAACACCCATGGCTTGGCCGCCAGCAGCAAAGCCACGCCTTGCCGTTCTCCCGGCGGCAGGTTGGCGTCAATTTCAGCCAGCTCCGCATATTCCTGCGCCAGCCGCGCCAGTTTGCGCTGCAACACCGCCATTGAGGCGGCACTCAGTTCGCGCGTTTCAAAACGCAAGCTTTCATTGCCGGCCTTAAACTCACCTTGCAAAAATTCTTCCATCACCTGGGCCTGATAGCGCCGCCGGATCGGGCCGCCCATTCGCCATTGCAGGGTGGTGTGGGTGAGTAGTTTGACGTGGTTATTCGGGTGTAGCTCAATCAATTGCAAGTGATCCAGTTGCGCCAGCAATTGCACCAGTTCTGCCGCGCCAATCTCAAATTGCTGCTGCACTTCTTCCGGCTGCCATTGGTTGAGCAATAAATAAAACACGCTTAATAGCTTGGGTGCCGCCGCCAGTGCCGCCTCTTGCGCTTCGCTCAGTTCGGCGCGCAATTCACTTTGCCCACGCGCCAGCTTGGCCAGCTCGTAAAAATCCAAATCCAATAATTGACAGATCGATTCCAGCCGTTTAAGCGTGAAGCTCGATTCGGAAAACAAGCGCTTCACGCTGGCCTCGGACAGGTGCAAATACGCGCCCAGTTGCGCATAGGTGATGCCTTTTTGCTTGAGGTGCTTTTTCAGCGCAACAGTGATTTGGTGAGTCAGATTCATGACAGCCTTCTTTTCTTGATATTTGTTCGGTATTTGCAAAATCGGTAGGCGACCTATGGTAGCATAAAACAATACGAATTTTTACGAAATTGAATAGCGCTGCTTTACCCGTCAAAATGGCCTCACCTAAACCACCTGTGAGACCTCGTCATGAAACCCGCCTCTGCATCAACACCCGCATCTACCCACACCCCCAACCCGGTTGATTACCCGCTGTTCGATGCCGCATCTGTCGATCAGCTTTGGGTCAACGACATCCATTCCGGCCTCAATGCCACCCACGTCGCGTGGATTGTGGCCCCCACCACGGTGCAGCAAGTGCAATCTGCCGTACTGGACGCCGCGCGCATCGGGGCGCAGGTGGCCATTTGCGGCAGCCGCCATGCGATGGGCGGGCAACAGTTTGCCCATGGCGCGCTGCTGCTGGATATGCGCGCCATGCAGCGGGTGCTGGCCTATGATGCCGCCAACGGTTTGCTGGCGCTGGAAGCGGGCATCGAATGGCCAGCGGTGATCGATTATCTGGAACAGGCGGGTGGCATCTGGAGCATACGCCAAAAGCAAACCGGGGCTGATAATTTGAGCATCGGAGGCTGTCTGGCGGCCAATGTGCATGGTCGCGGTTTGCAGCAAAGCCCGTTCATTGCGGACGTGGAAAATTTTAACCTGGTCGATGCTAAGGGCAAGCTGCGTCATTGCAGCCGCACCGAAAACGAGGAATTGTTTCGCACCGCGATTGGCGGTTATGGCTTGTTTGGCGTCATCACCAGCGTCACCTTGCGCCTGACACCCCGGCAAAAAATGCGTCGCGATGTGTGTCTGTTAAACCTGGATCAATTGATGCCCACCTTGCGTCAGCGCATTGGTGATGGCTATCTGTTTGGTGACTTCCAATTTGCGATTGATCCAAACAGCCCGGACTTTTTGCAGCGCGGGGTATTTTCTTGCTATTGCCCGGTGCCCGATTCGGCCTGCGTGAATGGTGGTGATAAAGAATTGTCCGAACAAGACTGGCGTGATTTGCTGCTGCTGGCGCATGTCGATAAAAGCCGCGCTTTTGCTTGTTATGCCGCGCACTATCAGGCTACCGATGGCCAGGTGTATTACAGTGATCGCTTGCAGCAAGCCACTTATCTGGATGGCTACCATCAGGAACTCGATACACGCCTTAGCCATACGGGTTCGGAAATGATAGGCGAAGTGTATGTGCCGCGTTGGCGTTTGGTGGATTTTATGCGCGAGGTGGCGCGCGATTTTCGGCAACATGGGGTGGATTTGATCTATGGCACCATCCGCCTGATCGAAACCGATAGCGAAAGCTTTTTACCGTGGGCCAGGCAGCCCTATGCCTGCATCATTTTCAACTTGCATACTCCGCATTCGAAGGATGGCATCGCCAGTACCGCGAATGCCTTCCGGCGCTTGATTGATTTGGCTCAGGCGCGTGACGGCAGCTTCTATTTAACCTATGGCAAGTTCGCCACGCGTGAGCAAATTGAATTCAGCTACCCGCAATTTGGCGAATTTTTACAGCGCAAATTGAAATATGATCCGCAGCAGCGTTTTCAAAGCGAATGGTATCGCCATTACCGCGCCATGTTTGCAGCGCCTGCCGGGCTGAGCAGTGCCACGGCCACGGTTCCCGCTGCGCTGCCGGATCAAGGCCCGCCCAATAATCAGATCTGGGAGCGTGCCGCATGAAAACCGATCAAGCCAGCAATACCGCCGTGGTCGTCGCCGCCGGACTGCAATTATTGCAGCATGATGCCGTGTACCGTCCAATTTTACCGCCGGATGTGGCGGGGCAGGGGGCCAGCATCTTGCGCACCGTGCGCCCACGGCTTGCGCGCATGTTGGAGTGGCGCTGGTTTCGCGCCGCCTGCCATGGTTTGGAACGATGGGTGATGCCCGGTATTTTGTTGCACTATGCGCTACGCAAGCGCGCCTTGCAGCAGTACGCGCACAACGTGATTGCGCAAGGGGTAACGCAAGTGGTGGTGTTGGGGGCGGGCTTTGATACGATTTGCGCGCGTCTGTTGGCACAGCATGCGGGTTTGTGCTGCATTGAGGTGGATCATCCGGCGACCCAGCGCAGCAAGTTGCAGGCTTTGGGTCAGGATGCGCCCGCGCAGCCGGGCATGCACTGGCTGGCGCTGGATTTGGCGCAGCAGGATCTGAAGCAGGGGCTGGCCAATTGTGCGGCGTTTGACCCAAAGCGGCCCACGCTGTTTATTGCCGAAGGTTTGTTGATGTATTTGTCGGAGGCGCAAGTAGCCAGGCTGCTGCGCCAGTTGTCCGCGTTGACAGCGCAGAATTGGCTGGCTTTGACCTGGTTTGATTCGAAGGCTGGTTTTGTACGGCACAGCCGCTGGCTGGATATTTGGCTGGCGCTACGCAATGAGCCGTTTTTATCCGGCGTGGCACGCGCCAGGTTGCCACAATTTTTGCATGAGTGCGGTTATATTTGCCTGGATTTGATTGAAAGCGAGACGCAACTGACGGCGGCTGAAAAAGCCGCTTTGCCAGCGCGCAGCGAGGTTTTGTGTGGTGAATATATTTGCCTCGCGCGTAGTGCAGGATGGTAGCCCGGTGTCAAATGGCGCAGCGTGGACGCTTTAAAACTGCCAGCGCAACGCCGTCGTCAAACTGCGTTCAAGCTGCTGCGGCGCAATCCCGAGGATGCGCCTTGCCTCGCGCTGGCTGTTGACGTGCAAATATTCGGTAATCCAAGTGAGGTTTTTGCGTACATCAATACTGTAGGCCAGCGCCAATGCATGGCCTTGTTCATGATTCGGGTCTTGTGGCCGGATGTCGTGTTCGCTGGTGCTGAAACGGTCGTAGCGTAGCGCCAACTTGCCCCGCCCGAGCGGGTGTGCCACCAACACATACCAGGATTGATAATCAACCGCGACCGCATTCCTGCCCATCAAGGTATCGCCGCGCATGGCTTGCATCAGCATTTCCCATGAACCCGCCGGGCGCAGCACCAGGTTGAGATGGTCAAAGCGGGTGAGCCAGCCATATTGGCCGTGTTTGACCTCCAGTGGGTCGGCGCGGTTGTCATAGTGCATCAAGGCCAGTTCGAGCTGATCGCCATATTGATAGTTGGCACCGATGTAATAGCCAGGGCGGCCATCGATTTCGCGGAAAGGGTGGACGGTTCGGTTCTGGCGCGGGATTGCGCCATCGGGCCGGATAACCGGTAAATCGACCAGGCGGTCGGCTTGATTGCGCCCGGCAATGCGCTCACTGATGCTCCAGCCGCGCCATGCCAGCAGCGTGCCAGCCGGGTCGTTGCCGTTGAAGATGGCGGCAGTCAAGCCAAAATTATGCGGCGAACCCTGTTGCCGGCCATTGCGCAACAATTGCAACTGGATGCCGTTGGTGCGCAATTCCTCGCCGATCCAACTATTGATGGCCGAACTGGAAATAGTGCGGGTCGGGGTCCAGGCGATGTCGTCATAATCGATTTCGACACTACTGGGCATGAAAAAAAAGCCAAGCTTGACGCGCGTTCTCCAGGCGCTGGCTGGCACCGGGTTCCAGCCGAGCCAGGCCTCGCGTACATCGAGCACGCCATAGTGTTGCTCGCTGGCGCTGGCAACCAGGGTGGCGCTCAGGTTTTGTGGCAAATCGAGTTCGCCGCGCAGCACGGCCTGGCCAATGCTCAGGCGATTCGATTGGGAATCGGTGCGCGACTTGCCAAGCCCGGCATCGGTCCCACTGCGTTCGCCAGTGGTTTTTGTTGCACGCAGATCGAGCAATCCGCGCCATTGGATTGATTGCGCGTGGCCATGACCAGTGACTGCAATCAGGGTGCACAGCAGCGCCAAATTTGTTTTAATCATGCTTGCCAGATTATTCTGTTCAAAAAATAAACCCATAGCCACATTGGTGCTTATTTGCAGCGCTGAAATGCAGTTTAGCATGGAAAATGATCATGAAAGCCGTGCTGACTATCTCCTGTTGCGAAAGAAGCCACCACGAGATTAAAGGCCGAAAATCAAAGAAGTGCGGCGGTTGATAGCGAAAAGCGGTGATTTTCTGGCGAGAAAGTGTAATGGTGAATCCGGTGGCCAGTCGCTATGGAAAGGCAAGCAGGGTTTACGAGTGGCCATGATTACACTGTAAGTATTGCGGGAGAAAAGGCAATTTTCCCCGAACCAAGAGAGAAACTTGGGCAAGTATGAGGATGTGTGCAAACCTGTGCCCTTAAAGCGTGCGTTGCAAACTTTTTAAACTTTCGTATTCTTGACCAAGTTATCCTTGCTATCGGGCGTGGCAATATGTTGGTGTAGGTTGTGAATTTGGGTTAGTTGAACGCGAATGGCACTTGAACCTGCTAATTTCAGTCGGTGACAGCCCGCCACCGACTGACTGGAACCCAAATGTCCAAGCATCCATGGTGGGTGAGCTTGTTTGTTCATTCAAGCCGAGAAATTCAAGCACCAATGGTTCCTTCAATATGTCTCGGGCTGTTTCAACCAATTGCCCTTTCCTGGCTAACTCGCGCACGCTGTTTTTATCGCGACTGAGCGCCAGCCGTTCATATAGACTGGAGTCAAATTGCCGCTTTAATTCACGAACTTTCCAATTTTGGGTGGTGGCTTCAAGTTCATAAAAGCGCCGCTCCGGTTCATTTTTTATGGTCAAAAGAAAAACGTAATGGGTCCAACTCAGGGTAAATGGCAATGATTGTGTTGTTGCAGCCAAGAATGGATCAATATCAGCTTGTGGCGTGTTTCCTGATGCTAATTTTCCAGTCGCTGACTGGAAAATTGATGTTCGCTCCTGGTAGGCCAGGTAAAAGCTGCGCATATACGCAAGATTACTGGCAGAAAATCCTTTGCCAAACTCGGTGCTCAACCTGTCTGCCAGGACACGAATGACTTCTTGCCCATAAGCGGCGCGATCCTTACCTTGTTGCTCTTGCTCAATAATACGTCGTCCGATTTCAAAATTGGTATGCACTTGCACGAGGTTGATGCCACGCACTACGGAATCGCGCGCTGTAACAATCAGGTCGCGAATGTCTTCAAAAAAAACGGTGCTCAATGTCATGGTAACATCCTGATCGACAGGCAAAAGACAATCTTAACATCTTCCCGCCTTATTGAACGCGCTTGGCGTACACGTGCCACATACTGTAGTGGTCAAGTCATTACCGCAAACCATAGCGTCGCATCTTGTTCAACAAGCCTACCCGCGAAATCCCCAACTGTCGGGCCGCATGGGTGTGGTTGTGCCCGCTCTCGGCCAGCGCTGCCACAATCAGGCGCTTTTCCAGTGCCGCCACTTGCGCCTCCAACAAGCTGGCGTCTTCCGTACCCTCATTGGCGTCGGCACTGGCCAACAAACTGCTTTCCCCGCAGGCCAGTGCCAAATCTTCCACCGAAATATCCACCTGTTCCCCGGCCAGCGCCGCCGCAGTTTGCACGCAATGCTGCAATTGCCGCACATTGCCGGGCCAGTTGTGCGCCGTCACCCATTCCAGCGCCTGCGCCGCCAGCCGCTTGGGCGGCGTGGCTTTGGCCGCTATCGCCAGCGCAATCAGGGGGATATCTTCGCCGCGTTCGGCCAGTGCGCTGGTGCGCAACTGAATGCCCTTGAGCCGATAATACAAATCATCGCGAAAGGTTTTTTCTTCTATCATCGCCAGCAAATCGCGATTGGTGGCGGCCACAATCCGCACATCCACCCGCTGTTCGGTGCGCGCGCCAATCGCAAAAAAACTGCCGGACTGTAAAAAGCGCAGCAATTTCACTTGCATCGCCAAGGGCATTTCGCCAATTTCATCCAAAAACAGGGTGCCGCCATCGGCTGCTGCAATCAAGCCGCTGCGGTCGCGGTCGGCCCCGGTAAAGCTGCCTTTGCAATGACCAAATAATTCACTCTCAAACAGTTCCGCCGGAATCGCACCGCAATGCACCGCCACAATCGGTTTGCCCGCGCGCTTGCTGTGCGCATGCAGCGCACGCGCCACCAGTTCTTTGCCGCTGCCGCTGGGGCCGGTAATCATCACCGGCACATCGGTGGGCGCAATGCGGCGCACCAGTGAGCGCAATTGAGCCAGATCATTGCTGATGCCAGTCATGCCCATGGTATTGTCGTCCGGCAGCGCCCTTGCGCGCCACTCGGCTACC
>JBKJLF010000411.1:0-4045 GCA_046597185.1 Burkholderiaceae bacterium
TCGATGCGGTCATGGTCTTAGGCTTTGCGTATAAATGAAACAGCGATTATAGTGTAATCGCACCCCTAACCTGAAAAAAGCCCGTAAAACCCCATCAACCTGATTCAAAACCAGCCAAGCTGCCACCTGACGATGCAACTTTCCCACGCTCACTTTTTAATTTGCCGCACAGACAATATTGGCGATGTGGTGCTCACCCTACCGCTGGCGGGTTTTTTGAAGCAACGCTACCCACATTGCCGGATCAGCTTTATTTGCCGCGCCTATGCCCAAGCGGTGGTGCGGCAATCCGAATTTGTCGATGTCGTGATCAGTGAAGAATCCTTGAACGACCCGGTGGCGCAACTCAAGGCAGGCGGCTACGATAGTGTGATTTTCGCGTTTCCCAACCGCAAGCTCGCGCGCGCGGCCAAACAAGCCGGGATTGCGCACCGGGTGGGCACCAGCCACCGGCTTTACCATTGGTGGTATTGCAATCATCTGGCGCATTTCAGCCGGGTACGCTCGCCCCTGCATGAAGCGCAACTCAATTTCGCCTTGCTCAAACCATTGGGGATTGCGCACACGCCCAGCCTGGCAGAGATCATCCCGTATTATGGTTTGCGCCCTGCCCCAGCCCCTACGCCTGCCAGCACGCCGCTACTCGACCCGGCAAGCTTTCATTTAATCTTGCATCCCAAATCCAATGGAAACGGGCGCGAGTGGCCGCTGGGCCATTACACCGAATTGGCACGTCAGTTGCAAGCCACACCGCAGATACAGATTTGGGTCACGGGTAGCGCGGCAGAAGCCAAACTGTTGGCACAAGCGGCACCGGCGTTGCTGGCCTTGCCAAATGTGCGCTGTATTGCAGGGCAAATGAATTTGACTGAATTTACCCAATTCATCGGCCACTGTGATGGTTTAATCGCCAGCGGCACCGGGCCGCTACATATGGCGGCCGCGCTGGGTCACCCCACCTTGGGATTATTCCCGCCCTTAAAACCAATCGACCCGGCACGCTGGGGTGCGCTTGGCGCAAAGGCAGAAAACCTGTCTCTCGCGCAAGCCTGCAAAGCCTGCCCGGATGCCAGCACCTGCGCGTGCATGGCTGCACTGAGCGTGGAACAAGTGCGCGCGGTGGTGCTCGGCTGGTTGGAAAATTCGCCCCACTAATCACCCCGCAATAAAACAACAATCAAACAACAAGCCGCCGCCCCATCCTCACTACCCGCGCGGGTGGTGTTGCGCATGCAACAGCTTCAAGCGTTCGCGCGCCACATGAGTATAAATCTGCGTGGTGGAAATATCCGCATGCCCGAGCAATAATTGCACGACGCGCAAATCTGCACCATGGTTTAATAAATGGGTAGCGAAAGCATGGCGCAAAGTATGCGGCGAAAGTGGTGCGTGGATTTCAGCCTTGTTGGCGTGCTTCTTGATAATCACCCAAAACATTTGCCGCGTCATCGGGCCGCCGCGCCCGGTGACAAATAAAGCATCCGCCATTTGCCCCGCCAAAATCTGGCCGCGCGCCTGTTGCAAATAGCGCTCAATCCAATGGCGCGCTTCTTCACCAAACGGAATCAGGCGGGTTTTATTGCCCTTGCCGGTAACGCGCAACACGCCATCATTCAAACTCAATTCCAACATCGTTAAATCGACCAGTTCCGATACCCGCAAACCGCTGGCATACATCAACTCCAACATGGTGCGATCACGCAAACCCAAAGGCGTCGATAAATCTGGCGCAGCCAATAACGCTTCCACCTGAATTTCAGACAAAGTATGCGGAAAGCGTTGTGCCTGTTTCGCACTGTGTAATTTTAAACATGGATCGACACTGATTTTATTTTGCCGCAACAGATAAAAATAAAAACGCCGAAACGTGGCGCGCCGACGGTTGGCTGAAGTGGCTTTGCTGTGTTCGTATTTGGCGGCAAAATAGGCGAGCAAATGGGCTTCGCTCACTTGTAATAAATTGATTTGAAGGCTCTCATGCAACCACTGCGCAAACAACACCAAATCCATGCGGTAAGCTTCCAGGGTGTTTTTTGCCAGGCCATCTTCGAGCCATAAATAATCGCAAAAATCATCGATCAAATCGCTGCCCGGCAAAACCGGGTTGACGTTGATCGTGGCGGTGGAGGATGGGTGCTTGTCGGCAGGCTGCATGATATCGCCACGAAAAATAGAGCCTAAAAAACGGCGCACAAAGAAAAAGCGCACCCCACCGGGGTGCGCTCGAAATTGTTTACATTTCAGGTCGAATGTAATAACAAGGTCAATGCCCGGTTACCCTTCAACATACTTGAAATGTATGTCTCCTCTAATTCCACGACATGGATGCCGTTGTCTTTGCTCTCCCCCACAAATTCTCTTGTGCGGTGAAAAATACCGATGTTGCCTCACGGCGATTAGGCATATTTAATACCTCGCTAGCACGGGACTTATCATAACCCAACCTGCACTGATTTGCCAACCTGTTTCTGTGAAAATTCAGCGAAAAATTTGATTTGGTAGCCACAGAGAAATTGCAGGCACATATGTAATGAGTAACAAGAATCCTAGCATCGTCAACAACCACGGTAAAACCGCCACCGTCAATTCTGAAATGCCCATTTTTGCAATCCCACTCGCAACATACAAATTCAAACCCACTGGTGGATGACACATGCCTACTTCCATATTCACCACAATCAAAATTCCAAAATGCACCGGGTCGATGCCCAACTTCAGTGCAACCGGGAACAAAATTGGTGCCATAATCAAGACAATCGAAGACGGCTCCATCACATTCCCCGCTAACAGCAACAACATATTCACTACTAGCAAAAAGCTTGCCACCCCAAAGCCTTTGTCGATTATCCAGGCTGCCATCGCTTGCGGGATATTTTCACTGGTCATTAAAAATGAAAATAATACAGCATTGGTAATGATGTAAAGCAGCATGGCTGACATGGCAGCGGAATCGAGCAACACCTTGGGCAAGCGTTTGAGCGGCAAATCTTTATACACAAATACCGCCACCACAAAAGCATACACCGCCGACATGGCCGCAGCTTCGGTGGGGGTGAAGATGCCTTTATAAATGCCGCCCATCACCACCACAATCAGCAGCAAGCCCCATGCGCTATCTTTAAATGCCAACGCGCGTTCTTTCCACGTACTTTTCGCCATACGCGGGTAGTTGTGCTTGCGCGCCAGCACCCAGGTGGTGAGGCCGAGAAAAAACGCCAGCAACAAGCCCGGAATCACGCCTGCCATAAATAGCTTGCCCACCGAGGTGCTGGTCGAGACCGAATACATCACCATCACAATCGAAGGCGGAATTAAAATGCCGAGCGCACCGGATGTGGTGATCACGCCCGCACCAAAACTTTTGGGGTAACCCTGCGCCACCATGGCCGGTAAAATAATCGAACCAATCGCCACCACCGTAGCCGGGCTGGAACCGGACACCGCCGCAAACAGCGCGCAAGCCAATACCCCGGCCAAAGCCAGGCCGCCATACCAGTGACCGACCATGCTGCTGGCAAAGCGGATCATGCGTTTGGCCACGCCACCGTGCGTGAGGAAATTGCCCGCCAAAATAAAAAATGGAATCGCCATGATTTCAAATTTTTCGATCCCGGTAAATAATTTCATCGCCACGGTTTCGATGGGCACCTGGGTCATGGTGAAGAAAAAAGTCAGTACCGAAAGACCGAGTGCAATCGAAATCGGCATGCCGCTTAACATCAGCAGCAGCAACAAGGTAAAAATAATCAAGGCATTCATGCGCCCCCCTTGCCTGTATTGGCAGAATTGGCCAGCTCATCATCCAAACCTTCAACATGGGCGTGGTCATGTTTGGGTAAGGCACCCGTCAACAAAAATTGCCAGGCCACTTGCAGGAAGCGAAAGCACATCAGCGACGAGCCGACCGGAACGGCGAGGTAGACTATCCACATCGGCAATTCCAGATCGGACGAAACCTGATCGGTATGGCCAATGCGCCAAACCAAAATTGCGCCAAGGCCGGCCACCACGCTGGTAAACAAAGCGCCCGATAACAGGCCAAACA
>JBKJLF010000503.1:0-3051 GCA_046597185.1 Burkholderiaceae bacterium
GAATACCGCGATTTATTGCCGGGCCGGCTGGGCGGGGCATTTGTGGCCTCGCAAATTCGGGTGCCGCGCGCTGGCCCGGTCGCGGATTATGTGCACTTTCACAAAGTGCGGTTTCAAATGATTTTTTGCAAAACCGGCTGGGTGCGGGTGGTATATGAAGATCAGGGTTCACCGTTTTTGTTGCAAGCGGGCGATTGCGTGCTGCAACCGCCGGAAATTCGGCACCGGGTATTGGAAGCATCAGAAGGCATGGAAGTGATTGAAGTCGGTTGCCCGGCGATTCATGAAACCATTGCCGACCACAAGCTTAACCTGCCCACGCCAGGCCTGGTGCCCAACCGGCGCTTTTCCAACCAACGCTTTGTGCGCCACCATGCGTCCCAAGCCCCTTGGCAAGGTTGGCGTTTGTCCGGCTTTGAAGTGCGCGACATAGGCATTGCCGCCGCCACCGATAGTCTGGCCGGGGTGCAAGTGGTGCGGCCCGACCGCCACAGCACTTATGCCGCCGTTGCCGATAGCCACCAAGGCGAATTCATGTTTTGGTTTGTGCTGGCAGGCAGCTTGCATCTGGATAGCCCCACCTTGGGCAAGTTCCATTTATTGACGGGTGACAGTTGCGTGCTACCAACGGGTACGGAATTTAGCTTGCGCCCGGAACCGGGGCTGGAATTACTTGAAGTGACGCTGCCAGCGCGCTAAACTTCCATTTTTACCGCTTACACGACATTACCCCGAACGACCCAATTCAAGCGAGGCGTAACATGACCAGTCAGTCCAAAACCCTGTGGGATATCAGCCCATCGATCCGCCACGGCATCCCGGTGTGGCCGGGTGACAGCGAATATAGCTCTGAGACCACCTGGCAAATTGCCGATGGTTGCCCGGTGCGGGTGAGTAAAATCACGCTCTCCACCCACACCGGGGCGCATTGCGATGCGCCTTCCCATTTTAGCCGCGATGGTTTGAATATCGATGAAGTGGGCCTGGAACCCTATCTTGGCCCGTGCCGCGTAATTGACTGCATTGGCGTCACGCGTGTATTGCCCGAGCATTTGGCCGCGCATCTTACCGATACACCGCCGCGCGTTTTGCTGCGCACTTACCGCAGCGTGCCGCAACAGCAATGGGATGCCGACTTTCCCTTTATTGACCCGAGCAGCATCGATTTGCTGGCGCAATACGGGGTGCAATTGATTGGTATCGACTCGCCTTCACTCGACCCGCAAGAATCCAAAGGTCTGGATTGCCACCTGGCCGTAAAACGCCATAAAATGGCGATACTGGAAGGCATTATTCTGGATCAGGTGGAGGCGGGCGACTATGAATTAATCGCCCTGCCGCTGAAATTGGCGGGCCTGGATGCCAGCCCGGTGCGCGCCATTTTGCGCCGTCCGACAACCTGAATCAAACCGAATAAAATCCTGTCCGGCAAGGAAGCATGAATATGTTTGCATCACGTTATCTGATTTTTTTCTCGCAGCTTATGCTGGGACTGAGCCTCAATCTGGCCGTGGCAAGCACCGCGCCGGCGCAGGGGCACGAAGGTCATGAACAAGCCAGTACAGCCGCAAAAGCCAAACGCGCCGCACCCAGGATGCCTGGAAAACCGAATCCTGTCCCGATCAAGGGCCTGGTTTGGCCGTGAGCGGGGGCGTGCGCCATGCGGTCTGGTTTTCGGTGGTGGGCAATGAGGGCAAGGTATTTTACGGTCGTCTGGCTAAGCACGCAGGCACAGCCGCAGGTACAAGTACAAGTACAAGTACAAGTACAAGTACAAGCACAGGCACAGGCACAGGCACCCACGCAAACCTTGCAGCCGTTTGAACCCGATACCTTGCCAACCATCGCACAAACTCAGGGCGATAAACCGTATTGGCTGATTTTATGGGATCTGGACTGCGTGTATTGCATGAAATCGATGCAAAACCTGGCGGCCCTGCAAAAGACGCAGCCGGAACTGAACATCATCACCATCACCACCGATTCCATCGATGAAAGCGACGCCTTGCAACAGCGTTTGCGAAGCATCGGCTTAAACAGCCGCAACTACGCCTTTGGCAGCGCCAGCAATCAGGCCTTGCGCTTTGCCATCGACCCCAGCTGGCGCGGCGAAAAACCGCGCGCTTATTATTATGCGCCGGGGCAAGCCAGGCGCATGTTGATTGGGGTGCTAGATGCGGCGCGGGTGTTGGCCAAATAAGCCAGCCCAGGTTTTACTGATGCCACGCTATTTGGCTTTCTTGGCCTGCAAAAACACTGGCCCCCACAGCGGATGGCCGATTTCGCTGGGCATCAAATCAAAAGCGGGGTCGATTTTCAGTGCGCGTTCAAACTGCTGTCTGCAAAGAATCGGCCTACCCGAAACGCAATAACTGAACGCCATATACTTGGCTGCGCTCAACTGAATGGCTTTATTTTGCCCGCTCCAAATTGCGGTCGAGGTATTGAGCTTTTTGATGGCCGCATCGTATTGGCCGTCGTTGTATAAAGCCAGTCCTTCTTTCAAGGCTTGCGCATCGGCGGGCGTGGCGGCGGGTGTCGGCACCACGGGTGCCACGGGCGCAGCGGTGGGCACGGGTTTGACTTCCTTGGCTTTGACCACCGGTTTTGGCAGCGGCGTGGGGGTGGGCTTGGGTTTGGTTTCGCAAGCGACGGTGAGCCAACCCAGGATGGCCAGCATAGCGACTTGCCTGAAGCGAAAAGAGAGTGTCATGGTCATGGAAGCCACTTATTGGATGATGTTATTGGGTGATATCATTTGATGGAAAATTCATGGCTGATGGGGTCGAGCGATTTGGGATTTTCTTTGCTGATATTCACATTATGGACAAAATCAGGGAAACCGGGGTTACTGACCCGGATTTTATGCCTGCCCGCCGTCAAGTTCAAATTCTTCAAGGGTGGGCTGACACCCATTTCAGCCCCATCAACAAACACCGTGCCCCATGGCTTGATCGATATTTTAATGCTCCAGGCATTACTTGCTACGCTGGCAGCGTCATTGGCTTTAGTGGGCGTAACCATAAGCTGATCGGACCACAGTCAGATCAG
>JBKJLF010000563.1:0-15133 GCA_046597185.1 Burkholderiaceae bacterium
CAGAACCGCCGCAACTCATCAACAAGGGGCCGGACAGGGCGATGGCGAAAAGATGCAGATATTTTCTCAATGAATACGATATTTTCATGATGGTTTTTCCTTTTTGACTGAGGTAGAATCAGTCTACCAATTAAGTCGCCGGAAATGCGCACTTTTGTTGAATTTAATATGATTAATCCACTAATTTCTGCCATAAAAACATCGCCCGAGCTGGCGCAATGCGTTCACTGTGGCGCAAGCACACTGACCGTTAAACCGCTTACCCGCAGCTTTGGCAGGGGCGACAAATTGTTGATTGTCGAGAATGTGCCGATGTGGGCTTGCGCCACCTGTGGGGAATCTTGGTTTACGGCACAAACCATGCATGAGATCAAACGGCTTAAGCGTACCAGACCGTAGCCCGTAGGATGGGCACCCGTGCCCACGCGGTGCAATTGATCTGCACATCGACTTGGTTTAATTAAAGCCGATCTGCACCTACAATTTTCAGAAAGGAACCGCGATGCCTAAATGGACTGGATTTGCCGCACGTGAAGGCGGGTCTGATTTTGCAGACAAAAAAAAGCTGCCACATTTGGCAGACAACCACGAAACAGAATTATCTGACGATGGAATCATCGAAGGCTGCCGCCAAGTTTTGGCGGATATTGATGCCCAGACGGGTGACAACGCAAAATCCTGGACGGAACAGTTCAAGGACTCCCCATTTTATATTTCCCCTAAATAATGAGTTACGAACACATCCACTGGAAGAACGTGCTTTTTGAAATCGCCGGCGAATTGGAGCCGCGCTTCATGCTTAAGTTGGATATCGATTCCGATGTGGTCGAAGAGATGGAGCATCACCTGCGCAGGACGCTTTCGCACCTATCCTTGGGCACGCGACCGAATGTTGCAAAAATAGCTGGTCATGTTTCTTTTTGGATCAGAAAGCTCAAGCCGATTTCATTTTCAGAGGACTCGCCCAATAAATTACTGGTGATCAACGAGTTGGTCGCCGTTCTGGTTGGTGGCGGAATCTGCGCCCGCTATTTCGACGATACGTCCAAATCCTCATTCGTTCTTTCAAAGCGCTTATTGTACGATTGGTCTAGTTCGCTGCGTTTCAACTCCCACTCGCCACATAGTTGCGCCATTACATCAAGGACGCGTCGCAATGCCCCCAAAACGCTTGCCATATTTTACGAATTATCGTACCGTAGCCAGACGAGTTTGGAGTCGCGCTGCATCATGCGATAGTGCCCCAATTGTTTGCCCACCCACCTTGCGAAACATGATGAATCATCTAACCTTCAGCCAAGCCAATGCAAACTTAGAAACCCTTATGGATCAAGTCTGCCAAGACCATTCTCCCACAGTCATCACCAGCACCAACGGCGAACCTGTGGTCATGCTATCGCTGGCCGACTACAACAGCATGGCAGAAACCATGTACCTGCTCAGTTCCACCAAAAACGCCAGCCGCCTGATGGAATCCATTGCGCAATTGCGTCACAGTAAAGCCAAACAACGGCCACCGATTCGCGAAGCAAACCAACCGTGATTGTAGAACCACCCAAGCTGTGGCCCTGCTGTTTTTGCAAGCCCTATTGCATTTGGCGGCGTTTTAATGGAAGCGGTATTTGGGCCATACGAAATGGTTTTGGCAGCACAAGCATAAAGGATATTTATATTTGGCGAATGCGCCAATTTCATGAAGCTTATTGCCCCACGCCAATTCTCTCAACACTGTTGAGAGAATCCCGGCCTGCAACCGAGCCCCGTGTGCCCCCACCCGCTCCCCCATCAAACCGCGCCCGATAAGGCAAATAAACCGTAAAAGTCGTCCCACCCCCCATCGACGTCTGAAACTCAATCCGCCCACCCTGCTTTTCAACAATCTTCTGCACAATGTACAACCCCAAGCCTCTGCCCTCGCCCGCCGCCCTGGTGCTGAAAAAAGCATCAAAGATACTGCCTTGTATTTCCTTCGCAATCCCAACACCCGTATCACCCACCACCAACACCGCCTCGTCACCACAGCGCCGCAAACCCAGCGTCAGGCATCCCTTGTAATCCATGGCCTGCAGCGCATTGCGAATCAGGTTGCTCCAAAGCTGCGTCACATCCTCCGGCACCGCGTACACCTGGGCAATCGGTTCAATCTCACGCACCAACACCACCCCTTCGCGCAGCAGGCTTTGGTAGCCCTGCAATGCCACGTCCAGTTGCTTGGCCACATCGGTGGCAACCACGTCATCCAAACTGGCATCCCGTGCGAGCGATTTGAGCGCCGCCACCACCTCGGAAACCCGCTCCGCCGCCAGATTGATGTTGCGGCTGCTGCTAATGAGCGAGGCGATGTTGTCGGCCGTATGCAATATAAAAACACACTCAGGGTGGCGCAGCAGCGGCAAATACTCCGCCCAAACAGACTGCGCATGCAAGCGCACCAAAATCCCCGCCTTATGGTCAGCCCCTTCAATGCCAGCCGCCGCAAGCTGGGCGCGCAGATCACGCCTGATGGCGCGCTCCTCGCGCGTGCTGTACTCGCCCATGTGCGTGCGCGCATGTTGCAGCAGCGCGGCAAAATGCCGCTGGTCTTCTTCGCTCAGGATTTTGAACAACTGCGGCAGCCACTGCAAAGCATGGTCAATCGAACTTCTGATATGTTTGCCGCTGGATTTGACCGCACTGATGGGCGTATTGATTTCATGCGCGATATTGGCCACCAACTGCCCGAGCGATGCCAATTTTTCGGCCTGGATAAGCTGGTGTTGCGTCGCCCGCAATTGATCAAGCGTGGTTTTCAGCTCCAGCGTGCGCGCCTCCACGGCGGCCTCAAGCGTGTGCTCGGACTGCTTGAGTTGCTCAATCAAGGCTTGTTGCGCCTCTAACAGCCTTTGCTTGTCCAACGCCACCGCCGACTGCGATGCAATGGCTTCCACATAGCGCACAATCTCTGCAGGAAAGGGAATCACCTCGTTACTGTCCCGATCCAGCGCATTGAGCAATTGCATGACCCCCAACACCTCACTACCATCGGGCGATAGCGGCACCACCAACATGGAAATGGTGCGAAAGCCGGAAGCGTCGCTAAACTGGCGGGTGCCGGATAGGTCAAACCCGGTTTCGAGATATACATCGTCGATTTGTACCGTGCGGTTGTGCAAGGCCACCCAGGTGGCAACAAAGCGCTCATTAGGCCTGCCGTCGGGGAGATACAGCGGAATTTCAGCCATCGGCAAACTGGTGTCATTGGTGCGCAGCGCAAACACCAGCGTGCCGTGTTCCGATTTCATAAACAACGTGGCGGCAGCGCAATGTGCAATATCGCGGGTGCCGAACAAAATATTCTTGAGTAGGCAGTTGTGATCTTTTTCACGGCTCAGCAACAGGCAGGTTTCAACCAGCCGTGCCAATTTTTCCTCGGCCATGCGCTGATCATGGCGAAACGAGCTTGAATCAGAATCATCCGTCATTGCGATGCACCCTCCGGCCAGAAGCCAAAACACGGCGACACGGGCAGCCACCCACCCGGTCAAAACCCAATTTTGCCACAAAAGAACAGCCAATCAACACGGCAAGCTACCGTTAGCGCAAACTTTAGATGAAAAGATGATCCCGTTATGATAGCCTTTGACAGGGTCGCCCCCTTCAGTGAACGGTTGCACATGCCCCTTCATTCAACCATTCATTCAACCATTCACCCAACCATTCACCCAACCATTCAGCCAATTTTTTGCCTTATCAGGAGCAGCCCCCCAATGCAAGCCAAACCCGCCAACAAAAGCACGTTAAGTCAAGTCCCCGCCGGCATCTGGGTACTGGGCTTTGTCAGCATGCTGATGGATATTTCATCAGAAATGATACACAGCCTGCTGCCCCTATTCATGGTCACCCAGCTGGGCACCAGCGTATTTGCGGTTGGCATTATTGAAGGCTTGGCCGAGGCAACCGCACTGATCGTGAAAGTGTTCTCCGGCACCTTGAGCGACTATCTTGGCCGTCGCAAGGGCCTGGCGGTATTTGGCTATGCGCTGGGCGCACTCACCAAGCCGCTGTTCGCGCTCGCCCCCTCCATGGGCATGGTACTCACCGCGCGCCTGCTGGATCGCATCGGCAAAGGCGTGCGCGGTGCCCCGCGTGACGCACTGGTTGCCGATATCACCCCGCCACATTTGCGCGGGGCCGCGTTTGGCCTGCGCCAATCTCTCGATACGGTCGGCGCATTCCTCGGCCCCTTGCTGGGCGTTGGGTTGATGTTACTCTGGGCCAACGACTTTCGCGCGGTATTTTGGGTGGCCGTCATTCCCGGCCTGATGGCAGTAGCCTTACTGTTCTTCGGTCTGCAAGAGCCTGCCGCGCAAACGGGTGAAAAACGCAGCAATCCCATCCGCCGCGACAACCTCCAGCGCCTGGGCAGCGCCTACTGGGGCGTGGTGGGCCTGGGTGCGGTGTTTGCGCTGGCGCGCTTTAGCGAAGCGTTTTTGGTGCTGCGCGCCCAGCAAAGCGGTGTGCCGCTGGCGCTGGTGCCACTGGTCATGGTGGCCATGAATATCGTCTACGCACTGGCGGCCTACCCTTTTGGCAAACTCTCCGACCGCATCAGCCACACAACCCTGCTGTGCTACGGCTTGCTGGTTTTGATTGGCGCCGATCTGCTGCTGGCAATCAGCACGCACTGGGCGGTGATGCTGGCTGGCGTCACATTGTGGGGCATACACATGGCCATGACGCAAGGTTTACTGGCGGCCATGGTGGCCGCTACCGCCCCGGCCGACTTGCGTGGCACCGCCTACGGCTTTTTTAACCTTGTCAGCGGTTTGTCCATGCTTGTGGCCAGTGTGCTGGCTGGTTTGCTGTGGGATCAGCTCGGGGCCGCGTTCACCTTCTATGCCAGCGCTGTGTTTTGTGTGCTGGCACTGCTTGGCCTGGGCTGGCGCGCCATTCGCAGCGCACCTTAAAACCCGGCACACAGAAATTTTTTATCTTTTTTTGGTAATCATTGGCGTATTGCATTAAAATGACTCATTTATTGCACCACACCACCATGTCAGGGGTTTCCAATGATGCAAGCCAAACCAAGCCGTCAAGCTGGTTTCACCTTAATCGAATTGATTGTTGTCATCGTCATCCTGGGGATTTTGGCGGCCACCGCACTACCCAAGTTTAGCGATTTGAGCATTGATGCGCGCGTCTCCAGCATCAGTGCCGCCAATGGTGCGCTCTCAGCCACCGCCGCCATGGCGCATGGCAAATATCTGGCCACCTCGCCGCGCCCGGTCACGGTCATATTTGAGGGCGTCACCCTGACCTTTTCCACCGCCTTTGCCTCCGGCTACCCCAAGGCCGATGCCAATTTGGCAGCCGCTGCAGGTTTGAACGCGTCAGACTATACGTTGAGCGCTTCCGGCACCACACTCACGGTGGTCCCGGTCAACGCAAACACGCCGGAAAAGTGTTTTGTCACCTATGACGAACCCGTTTCGGCAACTGACGCACCCGTGTTAACCTTAACCGCAATAGGCTGCTAAACCACCTTTGCCTGCCAAGGCAGCGTTCAAGCAGAATTCAGCCAGAGCGCGCTGGCCAATTCGGTGGTCAATTCGGCACCGCCCGTTCTTCACAATCTCTCCTTACATGTATCACATTGCAAAGTTTGCAGCACCCAACCCGGGCACCCGCACCGATCCGCAACAAATGTAACACTTGCTTACACGCCTGTTCGCCCATCTGCTAAACTGAACTCACAATACAGCAAGTCACATGGAAAGGACGACATCATGAACACCACTAATACACTCCCGCTCGCACTACGTCGTGCGGCGCAATTGTTGGTATTGGATGTGATTGTTGACGATAACAGCCAAAGCCCTTATGCGATTCCATTCGATGAGATGCTCGACGCTGAAATTGGGCATTGGCCCGGGGTTGTCGAGGTTACGCCGCGTGCAATAGCTTGATCACCGCAAACGCCGCGCCTTGCGGATCATGAATCACCGTAAAGCGCCCGACGTTGGGAATCTCCATCGGCGGCATTAATATCTTGCCGCCCGCAGCACTGGCTTTGGCTGCCGTGGCATCACAATCGTCCACCATAAAATAGGGCAACCAATTGGGTGGAATCGGGCCCATTTCAGCCTGAATGGCCAGCATGCCGCCGATGGATTGGCCACCGATCTGCCATTCGGTATAGTCACTGGGTGCCCCGTTTGAGCCGCCGATGGCACCCCAGTTAAAAAGTTGGGTATAAAATGCAGTCGCACCGGCAATATCATTGGTCCACAATTCGCCCCAGCAAAACGTGCCCGTTTCACCAGAAATTTGAATGCCCTTGCTTTGATTGGCTTGCCATACGCAAATACTGGCACCTTGCGGATCTTGCAAAATCGCCATCCGCCCTGCATCCATCACATCAAACGCGCTGGCCACCACGGTGCCGCCCAATTCTGCCGCTTTGGCCGCGCTGGCATCGGCACTATCGGTGGCAACATAGGGCATCCAGTGTGCTGGTACGCCATGGGCTTTGGCTTCGGGCTGCAACTCGCACATGGCACCGATTTCCAAATCACGCAGGGTTAGCATGGTGTACACCATGTCCGGGCCAGCAGGGGAATCCACTGCTTGCCAATCGAAAATGGCGCTGTAAAATTGCTTGGCGGCGGCCACATCGCTGGTATTGAGTTCAATCCAACAAAATGCACCGGGTGCATGTACGATTAATTCTGACATGTTTGACTCCTGTTTAGTGGTGAGCGAATAACAAAAAAATACAACTTGCCAGCGCCGATTGTAATTCAGAATGATTACGATATCACGACCTCAACAAAATATTTTGCGCCATCATTGCACCACTAAAACGTCGTTTGCAAAGTCATGCGCCACGAGCGTGATTCGACCGGATGAAAATGCACATCATCCACCCCTTGCGCGGCTTCACCCGGCAAACGCGAGGGGTAATAATAGTCAATGGCCGAATCGCGCCGATTGGTCAAATTAAAACCTTCCAATTCAAACTTGATGCGTGGGCTGATTTTAAAACCGATGCGGCCAATTAACGTGCTGGTGGCTTTGGAGCGCACGCTATTGTCTTCGATCAAAGGGCGGGGGCCAAAATAGCGCAGTTGCAAAGCACCAAACCATGGCCACAGATTATCAATCGCCGCCGCCAACGAAGCCACACCTTCCACCGCCCCGGTAATATGTTGGCCGACCGGGTCCGAGTCGCGATAGCGTGCGTGGGCGTAAGCCAGATCGGCATCCAACGTCAGCCAGGGAAACGGCTGGTAGTAATTCGACCATTCAAAGCCAATACGCCGACTCGGCCGCCCAGCTTCAGTGCTGCCGGCATCACCGACAAACAACAATTCGGAAGCAAAATCGAGCCGATACAGCGAGATCGTGCTATTCAAGCCCGGTAGCCATTCGCTGCGCGGTTTGATCAACCCTTTCATGCCTTGTTGAATTTGGCCGTGGGTGGCAATTGGCCGGGTAGCCCGAATTCGGCAACGGTGTTTCCACAGCAGATGCTGGTGGATTATGTGCGGGTGTATCAAAAGTAAGCGGATTCACCCGCCACGGGGTAAGGCAGCACAATGGTAAAACAACTGCCCTGCCCCGGCGTGCTGCTAATTTCCAGCTTGCCATGGTGTTTTTGGATAATGCCATAAGAAATCGACAAACCCAAGCCGGTGCCGGAGCCAACATCTTTGGTGGTAAAAAACGGTTCCAAAATACGCGGCAAAATCTCGGCTTCAATGCCGATGCCATCGTCTTCCACCTCCACCAGCAGCTCGTCACAGCGGCGGCGCAGGCGCAAGCAAAGTTGGCCTTTGTCGCTACTGCCGCTTTGCTTTTGCCTGGCCGCAATCGCTTGGCAGGCATTGACCAATAAGTTCATGATAACCTGGTTGATCAGCGCGGGCCAACAGTCATAGAGTGGATCATCGGCGTAGTCAGTGCAAAATTCAACTTGCTCGACCCAGGTGGCGCGCACCAGATTCAAGGTCGCGTCCAGACATTCGGACAAGGGCACTGCTTTCTTTTCCGCTTCATCCAACCGGGTGAAGGAACGTAAGTCTTTGACGATATGGATGATGCGCTCGGTGCCGTTCAACATGATGGCCACATTATCCTGCAGTGCGGCAAAGCGCCGCGCGAATTCGGCCACGATCTGCGGATCGGGGTTTTCATGCATCAGGTCGTTCAGAAATTGTTCAAACTCGGTTAAATAACCGCGTTGAATTTGGGCCGCCACATGGGTGAAATTGGTGGGGTTGTTGATTTCATGGGCCACCCCGGCCGTCAGCGTACCCAACCCTGCCATTTTTTCTGATTGAATCAAATTGGCCTGCGCCGCACGCAAATCGTGCAAGGTCGCCTCCAGGCTGGCGGTGCGTTGCGCCACCGTGGCTTCCAGGTTTTCATAGACACGAGCGTTTTCGATGGCAATTGCGGCCTGGGCCGATAAAATCTTCAATAGTTCCAGCCGATCCGCCGTAAACACCCCTTCCAGCAGCTTGTTTTCCAGATACAACAGGCCCGCCAATTTGCGCTGATGCAAGATCGGCGCGCACAACACCGATTTCGGACGATGTTGGAGAATATAGGGGTCGCTGCCAAAGCGGCCCTGGCCAGCGGCATCGTCCAGTACCACCGCCTCCTTGGTCAAGGCCACGAACTGAATCAAGCTCACGGGTACATGCGCCAGGGGTGGCAGGGTTAGCGCATCTGAGAGCGCGCCTGAGGCGTTGGCGCTAATATCATCGGCTGGGGCAATCAGGGGCTGGGCCTGCAACACCTGCACCGACTGCTGATCCACATTGCCTTGCGCTTCAATCCGCCATTCACCACGGGTCTCCAACAACAGGTAGCCATGCTGCGCACCCGCGTTTTCCAGTACGATACGCATCAATTTTTCCAACAACTGCTCCAGCACAATTTCCCCAGAAATCGCTTGAGCAGCCTTCATGACGGTGGTCAGATCCAACTGGCCCGGGTTCAACATATGGACGCTGGCAGCATGATCAGTATGAATCGATGCCAGTGCTGTGATGGTGCGCTCCCGCGCAATCTGCGCCAATAATTCGGGATAGCAGGCTTCCATATGCCGGACTTTGGCATGTGCGCCCCAATGGCCATACAGCACGCGCGCCTCAGCAAGATAAACCCGCGCAATTTTGATTTTTTTCTGCAACAGATAAAAGCGCCCCGCCAATTCGTTGGCCAGTGCCTGGTGATGAATAAAACCATGCTCTTGCGCCACGGCGATGGCTTGATCATACAAATCTGCCGCCGCACCATGACGTCCTTCAAACCGGGCAACTTCGGCCAAACACAGCAAGTATTTGTGCTGATAGTTTTGCGGACATTGCCTGGCCCAGTCGTGTAGCCACTGCATATCCTTTTGCAGCCGCTTTTTCCCCTTTTTTTGCCACTGTCCGCTGTTGTCCTTGCTGGCCATATTGAGCGCAGTTTGGTCGCGCAATGTCAGCAGTACATTCAGAAAAAAATATTCGGTTGTCGAGTACATGCCCGCCAGACCCAAAAGGTGGGCGCGTGAATTTTTCAGCGAAACCCGTGCCTGTTCAAGATTGTCAAACAACATCTGATTAAAGCCAGCAAACAGGTGAATCAAGGCAAGCAGGCTTGGGTTATGTCTGCCGCTTTGCGTGGCATGATCCACCATAGTGGCCAAATTTTGGCAAGATGCCACGCCCGCGCCAGTTGCCAGATTTTTGGCCCAGAGCACGTAAAAGTCGAATATGGAACGTGTTTTTAAGGGGTCATTCATTTGCTCAACCATCTGCACGAATTTTTTGGTTCGCTCAATAAATGGCGGTAACGCGATGCCAGCACCAAACAGCAGCGGAACCAGATTACCCATGATCATGATGGCATAAATCCAGTTACCCGATTCCAATGCCAGCTTCAGGCATTGGTCTGAATAGGCCAGGTTGGTGTGCAGCGGGTAGTACCAATGGCGGACAAAAATGACATCCAGAAACTGGCTTCTTGCCTGATGGTTGGCGCTTTGGAATTGGCTCAGTTCGAGTGCTTTTTGCTCAAAGACCGAGGCCAGCCGATATCGTTTTACCACCCCCATGACGGATGAAAACGCCATCAAAATATAGGGTGCATCGTGTGTAAAACCATGTTTATAAAGAAAATTTACCCCTTTGAAAACCGCCATCAGATTTAACGCCGAATTGTCCCAGTAGGCAAACAGGATCACTTCAGAAAACAGTTGTATCGCCACCTGATGCACCGCATTATCGGTAAGTGGTAATTGATCCAGGTGCCGTGTGGCATTGCCAAACCGACGCTGCACCCGCTCCTTCAACGATTCCAGCATGATCTGCAAGCGCGACGGATGGGTCGGCAAGTCAATCCCCAGCAAGCGCAAACCAAGCAAGCCACCTTCAATGGCGCGTTGATAGTCGCCACGGCTGCCGTACAATTGAATTTGCTTCAGGTGGATTTGCGCCTTTTCCAACGCCGTTTTGGCGTGTTCCAGAGCGAGCTTAAAGTGCTGTTCAGAGATTTCATGCTGATGATTGATGTATTCACATTCGGCGCGCTCCAGTGTCAAGGCCAGCGTCAGCGCATATTGCTGTTCCCAGTCGCCCCCTTCCAGCAAAGCAAGGCCCGTTGTCAGATAACGCAGTGCCGAGCTGAAGGCGGTGGCGGCAACGGCCTTTTTGCCCGCTTGCAAATTGAGTTTTGCCAGTGCAGTGCGCTCGTGTGGGTCGTGGATTAACGCGTTGGCGGCATGAAATTGATTGAGCACCGCAAACAGCGATTCATCGGCCTGGCTCAAATCCAGTTGTTGCAGCCACAGATGTGCGATTTTCAGATGTAAAGGTGCCGTCTCGGTGCCAGAGAGCAGCCCATAGGCCGCCTGTTGCACCCGGTCATGGATAAAGCGAAAACGATACGATGTCACCTTATCCGATTCATTTGACTCGAACAATACTTGTTCCAATAAAAACATGCCTTGCTGTTGCACCAGGCCCGCTTGCAGCGCCACCCAGATATCGCGCATCGCCTCTTGCAGTGAGCACTGGGCAACCTGGGCCAGGGTTGCCAGATCGAACTGGTGCCCAATGCAAGCCGCACGTACCAGCAAGGCACGGGTGGCGAGCGGCAGGCTATGCAATTTCTGGCTCATCAACTCCACCACATTGGCGGTAATTTGCTGCGCGTCAATCTGGGCCAAATTCCACTGCCAGCCGCCTTCGTTTGCATCAAAGCGCAAGCTCCCATCCTCATACAGCGCGGTCAGAAAGGCATTGACGAAGAAGGGGTTACCATCGGTTTTGCTGGCAATCAGATCGGCCAAAGGCGTGACATTGGCCTTGCATGGCGTGAGCGTATCACTCACCAGACGCACCAAGTCAGCAAAGGCCAGTGGCTGTAGCGTGATGGTCGTCAAGCGCGCCTCTACCTGCTTCAAGCCTTCCAGCAGCGCGGCGAAGGGATGGGTGGCATCGACCCCGGCATTGACTTCATTATCCCGATATGCACCCAGAATCAACAGGCACTGGTGTTGCGATTTCAATAGCAGTTCTTCCAGGAAATTTAAGGAAGCCGAGTCAGCCCACTGCAAATCATCCAAAAACAAAACCAAGGGATGGGCGGCCCGGGCAAAGACTTCAATAAATTGGCGAAAGCTGGCCTGAAACCGATTACGCGCCTCTTGCGGCGGCAACGGCGCGACGGCCGGATGCGACCCAATAATCAGTGCCACTTCTGGAATCACTTCGATGATCACTTGCGCATTCACTCCCAAAGCCTCACACATCAGGCTTTTCCAGCGCTCAATGCGGACCGGGGTTTCGGTCAGCAGTTGCCGTACCAACTCTTGAAAAGCCTGAATCAGGGAAGCATAGGGAATGTCGCGCTGGAACTGGTCAAATTTTCCATCGATGAAATAACCATTTTTTTCGATAATGGATTGGTGTACCTCATGCACCAGCGAAGTTTTGCCCACCCCGGAATAACCGGCCACCAGCAGCATTTCGGTTTGTCCCTGGCTGACCCGCGCAAACGCGGCCTGCAGTTGTTGCACTTCGGCTTCACGCCCGTAAAGCCGTTGCGGAATTTGAAAGCGCTCTTTGACATCCTGTTGCCCCAGTTCAAAATAGCGGATGTTTTGGGTAAGCTGATACTGTTGTCGGCAAATTGCCAAATCAGCCACCAGACCCGCCGCACTTTGGTAACGCTGTTCGGCGGTTTTCGCCATCAGCTTTTGCACCACTTCACACAGCACAAGGGGTAGCTCCGGGCGAATTTCGCGTAGCGGAAGCGGCGTTTTGGCAAGGTGGCAATGCACCAATTCCATCGGGTCAGTCGCTTCAAAGGGTCGCCTACCCGCCAACATCTGGTAATAGGTCGCACCGAGGGAATAAAAGTCGGTGCGGTAATCGATGCTGCGATTCATGCGTCCGGTTTGCTCCGGCGACAGATACGCCAGCGTGCCCTCCAATTGGCCGGGGCTTTGTAACTGCTGGCTCTCACTGGAGAGCTGGGAGGCGATGCCGAAATCAATGATTTGAACTTGTCCGGATTCAAGATTCACCACCAAATTGGACGGGTTAATGTCTTTATGAATCAGATGACGTTGATGAATTTGGTTCAATTTCTCGGCGAAAGCCTGGGCCAGCATCAGAAAAGTCGCCAGCGACAGGGTTTGTCGCGCCAGCACCTGATCGAGCGCGATGGCACCGATGTCTTGCAGAATCAACACCTGCGCATTGGCTTGCGTCAGCAAAGCGCAACTGCGTAATTGGCCGTTTTCTTGCCAGTCTTTGGTGAGCGCATATTCGTGTTGCAACAGCGCCAGATTTCTCGGCGTCGCAGCCTCGCCCGACACCGTCTTGAAGATGACGGGCTGCCGGTCCTGCTCACGGTAGCCGCGATAGACCAAGGTTCTGGCACCCGTATGCAACACCTCGGTGATCTGATAGCCTGGAATGGATAGCATGCGCCGTTTCCTGTTTGATTTGAATCAATCGTTAGCCGCAAACACCGCTTCTCACCTTCCGGTATTCTGATTGATTTTAACATCGCCAATCCGGGGCTGGCACGCATATTATTAAATCATGACAACAAACTTGCGCAACATCATGCTTCAATCCGCCAGGCAAGATTCGGCATCGGCGCATTGCTGTTGCTGCACGAAAAAACTCATCCAAAAAACAACATCCATGCCAAATCATGCAATGATATTTAATGATTTTCGTTTCTTTTCACTTGCATTTCACATTTTTTCACTTCATACTCAACTCAACAAAACCGAGCGCGCGCTCTAACCGCGCCACAAAAGTAAATGCAAGAAGTCGGATAGTTTTTTTCAATCTTTGCGCAACATCAATAAACAAATTTTTCGATTTTTCCTCACTTATTGCTTGCGCTTAGAGCAAACAATCTATATGATTTATCGAACAAACCGAGCGCTCGCTTTATGTTTACGGCAATTAAATAGTCGTATTTTAAACTAAAAAAAGCACATTTAATTATCATTATGAAAGGATTTAATCATAAAATAATGTCAAACATAAAAGCAAATGAAATTCACCACATCAAAAAATATATTTAAAAAAACGATAGACTTTCGGAGACAAGACAAATGAACCTGGTAAATTTTAAAAAATGGTTACCCACGGCCGCCCTCGCGGCAACCCTCAGCTTTGGCATTAGCCCAACCGTCGCCGCCGCACCAGCGACGACTATTTTCGTTCATGGTTTTATGGGTTTTTGTGAAGATGAAGCGCTGGGTTACAAGTATTGGGGCGGGCTGGATGATATTCCTGCCCAGATGCGCGCCGCCTATCCGGATATGGCTTCATATTCGGTTTGTGTCGGCCCTTTAAGCTCCAACTATGACCGCGCGATTGAATTGTATTGGAAGATCAAAGGCGGTTGCATCGATTACGGTGCCAATCACGCAGCCAAACATGGCCACGACCGTTACTTCAAAAATTCATCCGCCGCGCGCAACACCGCTGATGCGCGCCAATGTCCGAATGCCTCCAGCACCGTGGTAAAAAACAAGGCGGTCTACCCCGCCTGGGATGAAGCCCATCCAATTCACATCATTGCCCATAGTCAAGGCGGCCAAACCGCTCGCATGTTGGCGCAAATGCTGGCCAACGGCGGCATGAGCCCGGAATTGGACACCAATTTATTTGCCGGTGCCCCAGTCAATGCACGCTGGATCAAAAGCATCACCACCATTGCCACTCCGAACGACGGCACCACGCTGGTCAACACCATTACTGATTACGTGCCCTTTGTGCAAACCCTGGCCGCTGGCGTTGCCACCTTTGTCGGTGCCAACCCCTTGCTGACCGATTTTGCCTACGACTTCAAGCTCGATCAATGGGATGTACCGACCAAAGGCAGCGGCGAGAGTTTTTCTGATTACATGTATCGGGTCTTGAACAATAATCCGAAAAAGATTTTTACTGATCGCAATGTGCGCGACATCAGCACCTTTGATTTGTCGCCCGATGGTGCCATGCGCACCAATGACTGGGTAGTGGATCAAGCCGACCATTATTATTTTTCGATCAGCACCCGCTCCAACACCAATGGCTGGATTACTGGCTGGGCTTATCCGCGCTGGGACGCCAATCCTTTGATCGGCTTATTCTGTGGCCCCGGCTTCATGGGCAACTTTAGCAGCAGCGGTTTGCCGACCATCGATTCCTCCTGGCGCGACAGCGACTGTGTGGTGCCAACCCGTGCGCAAAAAGCCCCTACCCAGAAAATTACTTATGGCGCACCAAAGGGCACTGCATCGACCGCACGCAACCCCCTGATCATTGACATTAGCGCCGGTGGCACCCCACAAAAAGGTGCATGGAACTGGAGGGGAACACAAGATCACTTCGATCACCTTGACATTGTCGGCTGGACGCTCGGGTGGTCATCCACTGACAAACAGAACTTTTACAAAGCCCATATTAATATCTTACGCAGCTTGCCTTAAGCGCGGCCCAATTCCACCATACCTACAATACAATGAACAGGAATAAGATTATGAATAAGATTGCAAATCAGCAAAAATTTTCCCGCGCGGCTATTTTTAAAGCCACGCTCGGCGCAATCGCCGCCCTCGCCACCCTCGCCTCCAGCATCAATAACG
>JBKJLF010000627.1:0-5881 GCA_046597185.1 Burkholderiaceae bacterium
GCGTACTGCGCAAGTGAATGCTTTGACCACCGCACAAATCGCGGCCTTGACCACCGATCAGGCTGTGGCTTTGGAAACAGTCGATGTGGCTGCCTTGAGAACGGCCCAGGTTGTGGCGCTGACCACCGCCGATGTTGCCGCACTCTCCACCGGGCAAATAGCCGCGTTCAGTACCGCAGCGATTGCTGTCCTGGCGACGGCGACGGTGGCGGCATTGACCACGGACCAGGTTGTCGGCTTAAATACGGCACAAGTTGGTGCGTTGACGACGGCACAAATCGGCGCGCTGACCAGCGATCAGGCTGTGGCTTTGGAAACAGTGGATGTGGCTGCATTAAAAACCGCGCAAGTGGCGGCACTCTCGACTGCGAATTTTGCCGCACTCACCACGGCTCAGGTAGTCGCCTTTGGTACAGCCGCTGCCGCTGCCTTGACCACGGGTGAAATTGCCGCGTTGACCACCGACCAGGCTGGCGTCATTACGACATCGCAGGCGTCTGTATTACGCACAGCACAAGTAGCCGCTTTGAGTACCGCATCCGTGGCAGCGCTGAGCACGTCTGCAGTGGCAGCTTTAAGTACCAATGCCGTTGCGGCTTTGAGTACCAGTGCTGTGGCGGTATTGACGACCGACCAGATCGTTGGATTGCGTACCTCGCAAGTGGCAGCCTTGACAACTGCACAAATCGTGGCGCTCACCACCGATCAGGCCGTGGCCTTGGAAACAGTCGATGTGGCTGCGTTAAGAACCGTTCAAGTGGCCGCATTGTCCACCGCGAATGTCGCGGCACTCTCTACGGGACAGGTGGCTGTTTTGGGTACAGCAGCCATCGCTGCCCTGACTACTGGCAGCATAAATGCCTTAACCAGTAGCCAGCTTGAATCCTTGAGCACCTCACAAGTTTTGGCTTTGACCACCAGACAGATTGCGGCCTTGTCTACCGATGTCATCACGGCACTTGAAACGCGTGATATTTTGGTGTTGAAAACTTCGCAGATTATTGCCTTGTCAACGAAGAATATTCAGTTGTTGACCACCGATCAGGTGACCGCACTGACAACGGCGCAGGTTGAAGCGTTGACCAGCAGCCAGATTGGGGCTCTCACCACGGATCAAATCTCGCACTTGCATCTCGGTACGCCGATTGTGCTTGATTTGAACGGTGATGGTGTCAAAACCTTGGGCATCTCTTCCGGCGTCACGTTTGACTTGTTTGGCAACGGACAAAAAGTGCATACGGGTTGGGTGGGTCAAGGTGACGGCTTACTGGCTCTGGATCGTAATGGCGACGGTCAGATCAATGGCGGTAGAGAGTTGTTTGGCTCCGGCACCGATCTTGCCAACGGCAACAAAGCAGGTAATGGTTACGAGGCACTGCGTGAGCTTGACAGTAATCACGATGGCAAGATCACTGCTGCCGATGCTGCCTTCAAAGACTTGCGTGTTTGGGTCGATAGCAATAGCGACGGTGTCAGCCAGGCGGGTGAACTCAAAACACTGGATGATCTGAAGATTGTCAAGCTTGATTTGGGCGTCACGGCGGCCAGAGAACAAAACAACGGCAATATCGTTGGTTTGAACTCCGGCTTCCAAACGGCTGATGGTGTCAACCACGTTGCGGCTGACGTGTGGTTTGTGGCCGATAAGGGCGAAGGCACCAAACCAGGCCAGGCCAATGTTCAACCGGAAGATTTGCGTAGTAAGGTCAGCGGTTTGGCCCAGGCTATCGGTTCCTTCGGTGCGGAAGAAGCTGCCAGTGCCGCCTTTGTGCCAAATCTGAATCAAGGTAACAATGGTTTGGGTAATACCAGCCTGTCGGTGGGCTTGAACGTGGATCACATGGTGGATGCGTTGAAACAGTTCAACCGCCATGGTGCGGATTTGAGCAACCCGGTCGATGCGCTGACTTCCACGGGCCATGCGAAAGGTTTGTCACTGACCGATCCGGCCAATGGCTTCCTGGCCTTGGGCAAGTAAGGGAATGCGTAGTATGTGACCAAGCACTGGTCTGAAGTAAAAGGGCGGTAAGGTGAATAACCTTACCGCCCTTTTTAATTGTCGTAAAAAACAGAAGGTGAAAAATGTCCTTAAAAATACATGAACAACAGGATAAATGAGGCGGGTTTAAATAATGCCGCGTGCGCGCAAATCAGCAATTTGTGCTTCACTTTGGCCCAACACCTCGCGCAGTACATCATCAGTATGCTGGCCCAGCAAAGGCGGCGCGTTATGGCTGAGTGCCGGCGTTTCGGATAACTGCATCGGATTACGCACCAACTTCACCTTGCCCGCAGTCGGGTGTGGCAATTCAATCGCAATCCCGCGTGCCTGCACCTGTTCATTGGCAAACACTTCATCCAGATTATTAATCGGGCCACACGGTACGCCCACCGCTTCCAAACCGTTGATCCATTCCATTTTGGTTTTGGTTTTCACCATCTCGGCCAGCATTGGCACCAATTCGGCTCTATGCTTGACGCGCAAGGGGTTGCTGGCAAAGCGCGGGTCGGAAGCCAGTTCCGGGCGTTGGCCCAGTTCCACAAAGCGTTGATATTGTTGATCATTACCCACCGTGACGATAATATAACCATCCGCACAGGCAAAGCTTTGATAGGGCACAATATTGGCGTGGTCATTGCCCCAGCGTTTGGGCGTGACGCCGCTGGTTAAATAATTCGAGCCGACATTGGCCAGCATCGCCACTTGTACATCCAGCAAGGCCATATCAATCGCTTGCCCCTCGCCCGTGCGGTCGCGGTGCGTGAGGGCCGCCAAAATCGCCACGGTTGAATACATGCCCGTCATTAAATCGACCAAGGCCACGCCCACTTTTTGCGGCCCACCGCCGGGCAAATCATCACGCTCGCCAGTAATTGACATCAAACCGCCCATGCCTTGCACCAAAAAGTCATAACCGGGGCGCGGCGCATACGGGCCGGTCTGGCCAAAGCCGGTCACCGAGCAATACACAATATCCGGGCGGATTTTTTTAACGCTCTCATAATCAAGGCCATAACGCTTCAAGTGGCCAACCTTAAAATTCTCCAGCAACACATCGCAATGCTTGACCAATTCTTGCACCAGCTTTTGCCCTTCCGGTGTGGCAATGTCTACCGTAACCGAACGCTTGCCGCGATTGGTGGTTAAGTAATACGCCGCTTCCGTGGTATTGTTGCCCTGTTCATCTTTCAAGAAGGGCGGCCCCCAGGCGCGGGTATCGTCACCTGCGCCGGGGCGTTCGATTTTAATCACATCGGCACCCAGATCGGCCAGGTTTTGCGAAGCCCAGGGGCCAGCCAGGACGCGGCTTAAGTCCAACACCCGGATATGACCTAAGGCTTTTTTATTGAGTGCGGTAGAATTATTTGTTGCAGCGGGCATGATAGATGAGATGGTAGATGACATGATAGATGAGATAAGTTCGTCGAAAAATGATAAGGTCGCACGAGTGTAAAACACAATGCACTGCTTGTCGAATTGAATGCACGGAATTTGATTGATTTTATTGAAGCCGATTTTTGAACGAGGTGATTATGTGGTCTTATCCCAAAGTGTTGGCCCATCGCGGCGGTGGCTCTTTAGCGCCGGAAAATACCCTGGCCGCATTGCGTTGCGGTTTGGCGCATGGTTTTCGGGCGGTTGAATTTGATGTCATGCTCAGTGAGGATGAAGTGCCGATTCTCATGCACGACCCCGGGTTTGGTCGTACCGTGGCCGGGCAGGGCCAAGTGGCGCACACCCCGGCGGCGCAATTGTTGGCCATGGATGCGGGTGCTTGGTTTGGCGCTGCCTTTGCGGGCGAAACCGTGCCCAGCCTGACCCAGGTGCTGGCGTTTTGTTCGGAATACAAAATCTGGATGAATGTTGAAATCAAGCCAGCACCCGGCTTTGAAGCGCGCACCGGCCATTGGGTAGCCCAGCAATGCGCCACTTGGTTTGCCGCGCGGCCCCAATCAGAATGGCCGCTATTGTCATCCTTTTCGGAAGCTGCGCTGGCGGCCGCCAAGACCGCAGCACCCGCTATGCCACGCGCTTTACTGATCGATAATGTCGAAAAACTGGAAGGGCCGGATTGGCTGACCAGAGTGCGCCAGCTAGATGCGGTAGCACTGCATACCAATCAAAAACATACCACCCCGGCTCTGGTGCAGGCGGTGCACAGCGCAGGTTTGGGCATGTTTTGCTATACCGTCAACACGCCGGAACGGGCGCGCCAATTGCTGGAATGGGGGGTGGATGCGTTTTGTACTGATCGCATCGACCTCATTGGCGCAACTTACGCCTTGTAACACCGCTTACATGCTGCTGGTCAGCTGAAGGGGCGGCATAACAGTTAAGGGAGGGCAGACGGCAACAAGCTGCCCGCTTCACTGAATACAAATAAGCAACCTTATTTAATTTAATTTAACTTTTCACTCCAAAGGACTTATCATGAAAATCAATACCTTGTTTCTTTCCCTGGTTCTGTCGGCATTAGCCTTACCTGTTTTTGCTCAAAACGCCAGCACTCCCAATCTTGATAAGCGGCAAGTAAATCAAGAAAAGCGCATTGAAAACGGTGTGAAATCAGGCCAATTGACCGCCTCGGAAACGGCCAAACTGGAAAGCAAAGAAGCAAAACTGGAAGCCGACAAACAAGCCGCCAAGGCCGACGGCACCGTCACCCGAGCAGAACGCCGCCGTTTGCAACGTGAAGCCAACCGCGATAGCCGTGCGATTCATCGTAAAAAACACAATGCCAACACCACCGCTACCCCGGCCAGCGCCAAGTAAGTCCGCCTGATCTGGTTAAGTAGTTCAACCCGCCTTGATGGCGGGTTTTGTTTTATCAGGGCTGATCACGTATAATCATTGATTGCTCGTACAATCGCATTCATTCGCATTCATTCGCACGCCATTTTTTACCTAATTTGCTACCTACATCGCCATGAAATCATCTGAAATCCGTGAAAAGTTCCTGAGTTTTTTCGAATCCAAGGGCCACACCATCGTACGTTCCAGCCCTTTGGTGCCGGGTAATGACCCGACCATGTTGCTCACCAACAGCGGCATGGTGCAATTTAAAGATGTATTTTTGGGCCTGGATACACGCGCCTATTCGCGCGCCACCACGGTGCAGCGCTGCGTGCGCGCAGGCGGCAAGCATAATGATCTGGAAAATGTGGGCTATACCGCACGCCACCACACTTTCTTTGAAATGCTGGGTAACTTCAGTTTTGGCGATTATTTCAAACGCGATGCCATTCACTACGCTTGGGAGCTGTTGACCAAAGTGTATGCGCTGCCGGTGGAAAAGCTCTGGGTCACGGTGTATCAGGAAGACGACGAAGCTTACAATATGTGGGCCAATGAGATTGGCGTGCCGATCGAGCGCATTATCCGCATCGGCGACAATAAAGGCGCACGTTACGCTTCGGATAATTTTTGGCAAATGGCCGATACCGGCCCCTGCGGCCCCTGTAGCGAAATTTTTTACGATCACGGCCCCGACGTGGCTGGCGGCCCACCTGGTAGCCCGAATGAAGATGGCGACCGCTATATCGAAATCTGGAATCTGGTGTTCATGCAATTTAACCGTGACGCGCAAGGTACGCTCACACCCTTGCCCAAACCTTGTGTTGATACGGGTATGGGTTTGGAGCGTTTGGCGGCGGTGTTGCAACATGTCCACAGTAATTATGAAATTGATTTATTCCAGAATTTGATCAATGCTGCTGCGCGCGCCACGAATTGCACCGATTTGCACAATAATTCGCTGAAAGTGATTGCTGACCATATCCGCGCCTGCTCCTTCCTGATTGTGGATGGCATTATCCCCGGCAGTGAAGGCCACGGCTATGTATTACGCCGCATCATCCGGCGCGCCTTGCGCCACGGCCA
>JBKJLF010000643.1:0-25653 GCA_046597185.1 Burkholderiaceae bacterium
TCCCATTTGGCATCCCATTTGGCATCCCATTTGAGGCCCCTTTTGCGACGGAGATGGTCATGAACAAGCATACAGAAAATGATGCCCTCGCTGCAACAAGCGCTGGAACAAGTCGCCCGGCTGGAGGCAGCCCTTCGGATTTTGATTTTTACCCGGTTGAGCAAGCGCAATGCTATTTTGCCGATGAACAGGCATTGCTCGAATCCGGCCAAGCCTTAATCGGCCATGAAGAACAGGCCACCAATCGGCGCAGCGGGGAATTGGGCTGGACGCTGACCACCAAAGTGCATTTGCGTGCCGCACAGGGTATTGTGCATAACATTGTTATCAGCTTGCTGGGCGGTATGGTGGCGGTGGAAAGCCGCCCCAATGCCGGTGCATGCTTTACCTTCCGGCTACCCACGGTTGCGCCGGAACCGCATGAGGGAACCACATGAGCACGCACCGGGCGGGGTGACGGCCTTATCAAAATAAGCTGACAAAATAAGCTGACAAAATAAGCTGCCAAAATAAGCTGACATACACGCCATGGTACGAGCCGCAAAATGTTACCGTAACTTTTGCACCCCGCCTGGTATTTAAGACTACACTGTGCATTCTTCATTGCTTCCCGCCTGCCACCCTACAAGGAACAATAATTATGCAAAGCCAAGCCTTTACTGTTGCCGATTATTTGCTCACCCGCTTAAAACAATTGAACGTGAGTGAAGTTTTTCAAATTCCCGGCGATTACGTCAAACACTTTACCCAGGCACTGGAAAAATTTGATGGCGTCAACGCCATCGGTGCCAGCAATGAACTCGATGCATCCTATGCGGCAGACGCCTACGCCCGCACACGTGGCTTAGCTGCGGTGTCTCTGCAATATGGCGTGAGCACCTTTAGCGCCCTCAATGCCATTGCCGGGGCTTATGTTGAACGCAGCCCGGTGGTGGTGATTAGCGCCACACCTGGTGCCGATGCGCGCCAGATCAGCAAAATGTATAACGTGCTGTACCACCACTCCACCGGCAATTTGGCGGCCGATCAGGAAGTGTTTAAACATGTGACGGTGGCGGCAGAAACGCTCAGTACCTCGGTTGGCGCGGCCGAAAAAATCGATCAGCTCTTAATTGCTGCATTGACCCATCAGCGCCCGGTGTATATTGCCTGCTACAAGGAAGTGTGGGGCGAACCCTGTCCCAAACCGGATAAAAAACGCTTGCAGCCGATTCCGCCCAAAAGCGATGCGCTGGCGCTCGAAAATGCGGTTCAACAAGCCTTTGCACAAATCAAAAGCGCCAAACATCCACTCATTTTTGCCGGGGTGGAATTGCTGCGCTTTGGCTTGAGCGATTTACTGCAACAAATCATCGATGCCAGCGGCTTTTTGTACACCACCACCACGCTGGGCAAAACCGTGCTGACCGAAGCCGGCGATAAATTCATCGGCACCTATTCCGATCAAGCGTCAATTGCCAGCGTGCTCGACGTGGTCGCCAAGGCCGATTGTGTCTTGACGCTGGGTGCCATTATCACCGACGACTATCTCAGCTTTATCGAAAGCAAGTATGCCAGCATGGTGTTGGCGAGCGCCGACGAGGTGCGGGTTGGCTATTTCCCGTATCAGGGCGTGAGCATGAAAGATTTCATGCAAGCGCTGTTACAGCGTTTCAAACACGACAAAGCCTATCCGCTCAAAACCAAAGCGCCGCCACAACCCGCTTACCCCGACCCATGGCAAGCCAATTCTGATCCGCGTTGGAACGATCAACCACAAGTGATTACCTTCAACCGCTTCTTCCAGCATTCGATGAAGTTTCTCAAAGATCAAAAAATGCTGGATCAGATCGTGATGACGCTGGGCGTCAGTTCGTCAATGTATGTGGCCACCAACACCTGGGGCATGACGCAAAACAGCTTCATCAGTTCGGCTGCATGGCAATGCATTGGCTTTGAAACCGGCACCGCCCTGGGTGCACAAATGGGCAGCGGCAAGCGCGCCTGGACGGTGGCGGGCGACGGCGGCTTCATGATGGTGTGTCAGGCACTCTCAACGCTGGCGCGCAACAAACTCAATGCCGTGATTTTTGTGATGAGCAATGGGGTATATGCGATTGAACAGGTGTATGTCGATATGGCTGCCTTCCAACCAGGCCCCACGCACCAGTTCGATGCCTTTGATATTCTGCCCAAATGGGATTATATGGCTCTCGCGCAAGCCTTTGGCGCACGCGGCTTGCGTGCCACCACGATTGATGAACTGGGTGCCGTGCTGCATCAATTGAAGGGCATTTGCGATCAACCAACGCTGGTAGAAATCGTGATTCCCGAAAAGGATTTGCCACAGCAAATGCAGCGCCTTGGCAATGAATAGGACTTACGCAAAACCGCCCCAGCGGCGTTACCCAGCCTTGCCGTACAGGTGTACTGTCTGCGGCTGGCTGCCTTGCTGGAACAATTTTGCGTAAGTCCTAATGAGTAGTGAGTAATGACGCAATCTGAACCCGGTGAGCGTTTGATCAGACAATTAACCCATTTTGAAAGCGATGATAATGAAAACCTATTCCATTTTTGGTGCGGGTGCCGCCGGTTTGTACACCGCATGGCGTTTGCTCAATGGCGATACCAAGAATAAGGCCATGCAAGCGAAACAATTAAAAAAGGGCGATACCCTGGAACTGGTTGACTGGGGCCAGTACGATATGTCGCAGCGCTATCCCGGTTCGCGCGCCGCCGGAGCGCGAGTCTGCACCTGGCATTATTGCAACGACAAGAATAAATCCTACCTGGAACTGGGTGGCATGCGCTACTCGGAATGGAATGCCAAGGATCAAACCGGCCACCTGTTGGTGACCACCGTGATCAAACAACTTGGGCTGGACAAGTACGCGGTGCCGTTCAACGAGTCGGATAATCCGCTGCTGTATTTGCGTGCCAAAAACATGTACACCAATGCCATCAGCCAGGCCAACCCGGCACCCTACAATGTGCAAAATAATGGTGCCGACAGCTCGCCCTATACCGGTTTTAATATCGTCGAGTCGCTGGCCGTCACCGCAAGCAGCGGCCCAACCACGCGGCTTGAATGGTGCCAGTTTTACCGCGACGGCCGCATCAGCGCCGACTTGCCCGAGACCTCGGTATTTAAAAAGGGCGAACTGCTCAAAGACATCGGTTATTGGAACCTGATGTATGATCAGCTCGGCTCCGAAGGTTTTAACTACACTGCCGACGGCAATGGTTATACCTCCAACATCATCAACTGGAATGCCGCCGTTGCCTTCAACGCCAATAATGAATTCGCCCCCGGCACCGCCTACAAAACCTTGACTACCGGCTATTCGTCGATGTTCAATGCGCTGTTTGATGCCATCGTCAAATTGGCGGAGAAAAATGGGGTCAAGTTTGACTATCAGCCCAATACCCGCCTGCATTCGATTTTGCAAATTGACGGGGTAATTCATTACGCGCTGGCCACGCGTGCCGACCCCACCAAAAAATCGGTCAGCAAAACCTGCGCCGCCGCGTGGTTGGCGATGCCGCGCTTTGCGATTGATTTGGTGGCCCAGGCAACACGCTTTGAAAGCCATCAAGGGTTGGATGTATTGAACCATCAAAAGGTGCAGTTGTATCTGGAGTCGGCGATCATGCAACCGTCCTACAAGGTGGGGATGTTTTTCGACACCGAGTGGTGGTTGGACCCCAATGTGGTCAATCCTGCCACTTATCCACCGCAATTGGAGAGTTACGAAATCACGCCGGCGGTGTTAAGTAAATTGGGCAAGGCAGGCTTTTCGAAGGGGCAACTCAATGCGATTCAAAATAACGACAAGCTGTTTGAACAGCCGGTTACCCCGGCAGCCAATTTGATTGCGCAAGTAGAATTGTGTCTGGAAGAGCGCCTCAGCATCAAGCACGAGCAAGCTTTGTTGACGCTGGCCAAAAACAATACCATTGGCCCCAGCGTTACCGATTTGCCGGTGCGCCAAGTGGTTTATTTTGGCAATAATGCCAGCGATAAAAAAGCCACGCCGGTGTATGGTTTGCTGGCCAGCTACGACGATGAAACCTTTACCAGCTTTTGGCAAGAATTAGAGCTGGGGCCGCTGGCCGAGCGTAAAATCCCGATTTCGGACAAAATTCAGCCCTTGATCGGCCCGCGCAAAGCCCCGCCGGTGATGGTGAAAATGTTGCGTCAGCAATTGGCGCAAATTCACTTTGGGCCGCAGGCGGATTACAGCCGTGTGCCGGAACCGCTGGAAACCAGTTATATGGATTGGTCTTTGCCCCCCTTTAATGCCGGTTACCACGCCTGGGCTGCCCACTACGATGTGGCCGACGTTCAAAGAAAGATCCGCAAACCGTCGCAATTGATTGAAGGCGTGGATGCCGATATTTTTATCGTCGGGGAAACGTGGTCCAACGACCAGGCCTGGGTGGAAGGGGCGTATTGCACGGCTGAATCGGTATTGAATGATTTCTTTGGGATCGTGCCGATTGTCGATAACCCCGACTATCCGTTTATTTGCCCGGCAGTCTAAGTTGGCGCAATTTCTGTCGCGACAGGTATTTTCGATGGCGGCAGCTTTAACGCTGGCCGCCGTGTCAAAAAATTTAGAATCATTTAGAATAATTTGCTCAGCGCATCGCTGGAAATTTTATCCAGCTTGCCCGATTCTTTCATCTCAATGCAAGCCTTCTTCGGCAGAACTGAGCGCGATGGTGGCCTCTTCGCCTACGATGCCAGCGCCCAGATGGGCCAAAGCACCCCGGTAGAGTGGGTGATCTTCAATGATGAGTACGGTATGGGTCATGATTTGCTGCCGTCAGATTGGGTTGCGGTGGGTTTATGGCGGATTCATGTTCTCCAACCAATGACACCATGATACAGCCTGGGCGCAAGTTTTACTATATACCAAAGTATGGGGTGCTACCCGGAATTTTGCACAAGGCGAAACCGGATCAACACCCGCAAAGCAAGCCGCTTATTTGGCTGCTTATTTTGCTGTAACTCCTTTGCTGACTGTCCCCAAATACGCCACCACATCGGTGATTTGTTCATTGGTCAATTCATTGTTCCAGGGGGGCATGAATTCGGAACGGCCCATGGCAGTGCCGCCCAGGCGCACAATGCTTTCCTTGTATTGTGGGTTTTTGTCCGACGAGACCAGATTGGCCGGACGCGGATTGTACAGCTTGGCGGCGCGGCCATTGCCATCGGCGTTGACGCCATGGCACAAAACGCAATAGTGTTTGAACACAATTTCACCCCGATAAACCGCTGCTTCCGCTGAATTATGGTCAGGGTAGGTGCGCCCTTTGATTGGCTCGGCCGCCCACAGCGGCGGGGCTTGTGTCAGGAGTAAGGCAATGGTGAATCCAAGGCGTGCAGGCTTCATTTTTTCACCTCGACTGTCAACTTCATGTCAGGATGAATTGCACACTCGACTTCGACCGTGCCCGCATTGTCAAACGTCACCGCCTTGGCCTGGCCCTTGGGGTAAGAACCCAGATCGAAGCTCTTGGTGTCCGACAGGGAAAACACATTGTGGGCAAACGGATCATCGTTCTTGAAGGTGACCGTATCCCCCACCTTGACCGAGAGTTTGGTTTGCGAAAATTTCTTATCTTTTTGCAAGACGACCACCTCGGCCGCTTGCGCCATGCCGAACAGGCCAATTGTGAAAATGCCGAAAATACCGTTGATGACGGACGCTCTCACGTGCCTGCTCACGTTCCTCCTGACGTTCCTGCTCGTGTTCGTACTCATGTTCGTACTCATGTTGCCTCCTGGGTGAAGATTGAATCGATTGACGAATGTTTTCACAAACTGTATTTTATAAACCGGCACTGCGGCCGCTGGTGCCGCTGGTGCCGCTGGTGCCAGCTTGCGCATCGTCCCTGGGCAGTACGGGTAGCACGATGGGCGTTGGCGGCGAGCTCAGGGCATGCATGAAGGCAAGCAAATCATCCTTGTCGGCCTCGCTCAACACCAGGGGGCGCATATTGGGCGACAAATTGCTGCGCTCCACCCCGCCCAGGGCATAATGGTCGATCACTTCACGCAGGGTTTTGGCCGAGCCATCGTGGAAGTAGGGTGCGGTATCGGCCACATCGCGTAAGCCAGGGGTTTTGAATGCGCCTTTCATCGACTTCACCGGTTTGTGGACAAAGCGTCCCAAATCGGGCTTGTCTTTGGCAAAAGAGGCCAAGCCAATATTATGAAAACCGTTGTCGTTGAAATTGGGTGCCGCATGGCACGCGGTGCAATTGGTTTTTTCGGTATTGTTGAACAACACCATGCCGCGTAATTGCTGCGCTGTCATGGCTTTTTTGTCGCCTTCCAGCCAGCGATCAAACGGTGAACTGCGGCTGATGACGGTGCGCTCAAAGGAGGCAATCGCACGGCGCAGGGTTTCCGGCCCGATGGCTTGGCCCGGATAGGCCAGGGCAAACGCCTGACGATAACCGGGGTTGCCGTTCAACCAGGTAAAGAACTGATCTAAATTGGTATTCATTTCCGGTGCCGCTTCCATTGGCCCCAGTGCCTGCTCTTCCAGCGTCGCTTTGCGTCCGTCCCACATTTGGCGGCTGTTGTAGGCGACGTTGACAATCGTGGGCGAAGCCCGATCAAGCAGCTTGCCCTGGAAGCCGCGTCCGGTGGGCAAGCCGTCTGCCCAGCCCAGGCTCGGGTTATGGCAGGATGCGCAGGACATATTGCCATCACGCGAGAGGCGTGGATCAAAAAACAGCATCTTGCCCAGTTCGACGCGTTCCTTGGTGGGCTGGTTGTCCGCCGGGTGAGGCGGGGTTTTGGGTAATTTCCATTGCGCATAGTCACGCGGATCGGGCGCGCCATGGCTCAGCTCGTCTTTGGCTGAGCCATTCTCATGCAAAACCAGGCCACATATAAGTGTTGCGAGTGCCAAACCAAGTGATTTTTTCATGCTATCTTCCTCCGTTAATAATGACTGATTGCGGGCATAGCCCGTTTGCGTTGCTCGTTTCTGGCAAAATCCACCACATGTAATTTTGCGGTATCGTTGCCAGCATTGTTGCTGGTATTGTTGCCACCTTCCAAATTAAAAAATCCAATCAAACCCTGCAACTGCCGGGCTTGGCCGTTCAATTCTTTTGCGGTGTGGGCCAATTCCTGGGCCGCCGACGCGGTTTCTTGCGTGCTGTGATTCAATTGGCCCATGGCCCGACTGATTTGCGTCAGGCCGAGGGTTTGTTCCTGTGAGGCATGGGTGATTTCCTGCACCAGGCTCGATGTCTGTTGAATCGCCGGAATCATGGTTGCCAGCAGTTGCCCGGCTTGCTCGGAAATGGTGAGGCTATCGCGCGCCAGCAGGCCGATTTCACCCGCTGCCACCTGGCTGCGCTCGGCCAGTTTGCGCACTTCTGCTGCGACCACGGCAAAACCCTTGCCGTGCGATCCGGCACGCGCGGCTTCAATTGCCGCGTTCAAGGCCAACAAATTGGTTTGATAGGCAATATCATCCACAAACTTGATTTTGGTCGCAATATTGCGCATGGTCACCACGGTTTGGCGCACTGCCTCGCCGCCTTTTTGCGCCTGAATGAAGGAACTTGATGCGATTTGATCGGTGCTGCGCGCATTGTCGCTGTTATGCGCTACCGAGACGCTCATTTCTTTCATCGATTGGGTGGTACGTTCCACCCCGCTCGCCTGTTCATTGGCCGACTGCGACAGCGTTTGCGCGGTGCTATTGATTTGCACCACGGCCCGGCTGACGGCATCGGTCGCAGTTTTGACTTCGCTGATGATTTCCGACAAACGCTGGCAACTGGCGTTGGAATCTTGTTTTAATTTGTCAAAAATGCCGGAAAACGGCTGATGGATGCGCTGCGACAAGTCGCCGACCGAAATTGCCGCCAACACCCGTGCCACTTCATTGATGCCGGTTTCGCTGGTCGCCAGCAGGGTATTCATGTCATTGGCCAATTGCAAGAAAAAACCGTCTTTGCCCGCCAGAGAAATGCGCCGGGTAAAGTCGCCCGCCGCTGCGGCGTTGACGATCTCGCCCACTTCGTGCTCGGCAGCCAGTTGCCCGGTCACATCCAACCACTGCCCGACATTGCCTATCCTTTGCCCATTTTTGCCATACACGCTGGCAATCAATAAATCATATTGCCGCCCGCCGAGCAGGGTGCGCGTTTTGCTTTCACCATCAAGCGTTGCCAATTGGCTTAATACTTCGCGGGCATTGGCATATAACATGTGAATATTGGAACCGATGACTTCTTTGGCTGAGAAATTGGGGTTGACTTTGCGAAACTCGCCTTCGTCGCGCGCCAGGGTGGCCAACAAGGTGCGGTTGGCGTAGACCATGGTGCCTTCCATATCAGCAATGTACACGGGCAAGGTGACCGAATCGAGTGCCATTTTGATGCGTGCATTGCGCTCGGCTTCGATTTCTGCCAGCACTTCGTGGGTATGTTCGCGCCATTCGCACACACTGCCCAAACGCTCACCCTGGGTGCCGAAGATGGGGGTGAGGGTGAGGAAAAAATATTGTTGCCCCAAGCATAATTCACACTGCTGCGCTTGTGTCAGTTGGTGCAAGCGGCTGCGCTGCAAGGCTGCCAGTTTCGGGTTGGCATCAAAATCATGCCCCAACATCTGCTTGGCGGTAAAGGCCGGGTTATCTCGTTGCAACAAGGCTTCCAGATTGTGCAGGCATTGCTGCATGGCGCTATTGTGGTAGATCAGCTTGCCGTCGGCGGCAAAAATCATGGTGTTGGCTGCCGCCGTATCCAGCGCGGTTTTGACGCGCGCGTTGGCTTGCGCTTCCAGTGCGGCGTGCTGCAAACTATCGGTCATGCTTTGCAAGGCACGTAGCAATTGCGCGGTTTCGTTACTGCCATGGACTTCGATAACGGTATCGAGCTTACCGCCAGCCACCGCTTGCGCCACCGTGAGCGCCATGCGCAAAGGGCGCGCAATCGAGCCCATGACCCAGGCACCCAACAAGGCCAATACTGCAGTGGTGAGTACCATGGCCGTCACCAAGTGGAATTGACGATCTTTTAATTTGCTGATGCGCATTTGCAACAAGGTGTGTAATTCGCCAATCACGGTTTCGCGAAAGGCAAAATGCGCCGTGTCCGCCGCTGCAAATGCCTGGTTCCAGTCCGCTTGCGTGGTGACCCGGCTATTGCCGGAAAATTCTTTCTGAGCCAATTGGGCGAGATGGGTTCCGTCAGATGGAAAGGCCAACCTGGCCAGATCGGCATTGGCACGAAGCGCCTTGCTCAAGGCATTTTGCATATTATTGTTGCTTTGATCGACACTTTTTTGCAAATACGATTCTACTGTCGCAGCTTGTGCGTCGCGCTGCATTTGCGCGCCATGTTGGCGCAAACCATCCAGGGCCTCAAACATGGCGGGGGCATGGAAATAGGCAATATCAACCAAATAATAGCTATCGGCATCGGGGGCCAGTGCCAAACCATAAACGTCAACAATGATTTCATCGATTTTATTGATGTTTTCAATCATTTCAAAATGATTGCCGTAAGCAATATCCGCATCGGTTTGGCTGGCCAATTGCGCCAGTTTGGTTTGTGTTTCTTGCCAAATTTTATTGCTGGCGGGATGGTTGATGCCACGCAATTGCTGCGCCACTTGTGCAATTGCAGGTGCTAACGCTGCTTGCTGCCAGTCATCCACTTTTTCACCGCTGGCACGCCGACCTACCAGTGCGCGTTGTATTTGCAAGATGTGCAACAACTTACCTGTGAGTAATGTCGGCGTGATACCTTTGGCTTGGATTTTGGTGGTTTCAATCGCTTTATTTGATTCGAGCAAAAATAATGTGAGTGGAATACTCATCAGTATCAGGGCAATCACACCGAGAAGGCTAAATTTTTGCCAAAGCTGTAAACGGTCTATCAAAAATTTCATGCTTGACTCCAATGAATCATCGAAAAACTTCGGGACGGCACAACAGAATCAGTGCAATTGAATGCACGGAAACTGAATACTCAAAGGGGAAAACATGCGGGGCTGGGCAACAACTATTCGGATTAACTCGGGATTGGCAGCGGTCGCAGGGTGAAGGCAGATATGCTTCAAGAATAAGCGACCACTGTCCGTATCATAGCAGACTTTTTGCAAAGCAATGAGCGAAGATTTATTTTCTGCCATAGCACGTCACAAAGAGAGGCGACAAGATGTGATCCGCATGAATCGGGTAATGGCTTATTTGCAATGATTGTTTGAATCAGATGGCTGTTTCGCGCTTTACCATTGAAGCGTTATCAGACTTGTCAGCCGCTTTTATTTTGTGGTAAGCGGTGGTATAGTCGTCGTCATCTGTACTCAAGTGTCGTCGCCTGTGGTCGCTTTTTTGCCATATTGGGCTTAGTATTCTTATGTGCCACAAGAATTGGTTCGTAAAATACCCTTCAACCGCTGTGCTAACATCCAGGGAACAATCATCATGAGTACTGTGCTTTGCTATACTGTTCAATCGGGCGATACCTACTACTTGATCGCCAAAAACTTGAGTGCCGCTGCCGGGGTGAGCTATCAGGCAATCGAGGCGGCCAACCCCAATTACCCTGCCGCCAGCCTGGCGGCGGGCGATCTTCTGGTCATTCCGGCGGCATTTGGCACGGCCACCGCTTTGACGTACACGGTGATGAGCGGCGATACCTGGGCCAGCATCGCCACCGGGCTTGCTTCCTGCGTTGGCATGACGGCCACCCTGATCGAAGCGCCCAATCATTCCGAGCCCCTTTACCCGGGCATGGTACTGGCGATTCCCGCCGCCAAAACTGCGGTGGCGAGTGCGCCTTACAGTTCCACCGAGCCAGTCGCCGGTTTCTGGTGGTGGACTTATGACACAATCATGCCGACGCCGCCTGCGTCAACCAACTTGAGCATTGCGTTCAGCGGCGCGGTCGATGTGACTGCGGTAATGCAAAGCGCGGCCCCAATTTCGGCCCTGATGCCCGGCGCACGTTTCATTTGCCTGGGCGGCGGCGGGGCAAGCACCGATGCGAGCACCACCGGTTATTGGACTAAGGCTGCGGTGGAAGCCGTGACCACGGCGATTACCGCCGGTCAGTTTGCCGGTTACCAAGGCATTGCCTACGATATTGAAATCGGGGCTCTCGGCTTGACTTCGGTTTTCCAGGCTTCGTTCGCGGCAGCGCAAGCCCAAGGGTTTGCGGTGCTCGTCACCGTCAGTCATACCGAGCCGTATACCATGGTGGATCCGTTCGGGCCGATCCTTATGTCCGATGCCGATATAATGATGAGGGCGTTTTTTGCCGACAGTAACATCAATATTCTGTCGCCGCAGCTTTACACGAGTGGCAGCACCGCCGTCGAAAGCGTGACCTCGGGCGGGATTATTGCTTGGGCTGACTATGCGACCTCGGTGCCAAGTGTGGTGCCAAGCATTCCCTATGCATCTAACTATGCCGAGGTGCAGGCCTTTCTTGAGGCTTACAGTGTGCCGGTTGACGGATACATCCAATGGGAGCAGACCACCCCGGATTAACCGGTTCAGCGCAACAGGCGCTTGCCCGGGAGTGTGTATTAACATCGGACAGGGTGCGTCGAGCTTAGTTTGATACCTGCAAGCAAGCGTGTCACGGCCACGGCGCTTTGGCAAAAGCCTGTTACTCGACACGCTCAAGGATTTCGGTTCACCAAATGCTGCGCTGTGTCGGTGTTGGCAATCAAGGCCATACCATACTCGCTGAAGTTTTCTGCCGTGTACACATTGCGCGCCAACAGCGGGTTGGTGTAGATTTGGGTGAAGGCATCATAGGCCACTATGACATTTAACAGGTCGCCAAACAAACGCTCTGGCTCATGCTTTTGCGCTAACAAGCCAACCACAAATTCAACTTTATCGATATCGCCATACAGGTTTTGCAAGTGCTCGCGCAAAGCGGCATCGTCACACAGTTCTTCAAAGCTGGTCAGTGCATCCAGACCGAAAAATTTTCGATACGCGTTATACGGTGCCAGGTGGAAATCACGCCCCATTTTCACCATCGCATATTCCGCCCCCAGCAAATAATGCGGTACGTTTTGCAAACCAATCGCCCCCGCCGCCTGACTGGCGCAAGTTTCAATGATCGTACCCAGACCGCTGCCTTCCAACAGCGCATTATTGACCAGATAGTCTTGCGCAGTGAGCTGGTTTGCCCCCATCTGAATGGTGTCCGGCACCATCCCATGCCAGCGGTAGAGCAAATCAAATTCCAGCGCAATCCATGGCGTGCGATACCAGTTTTGCTGCTCGGCAAAGCTCGGGTCAAACAGAAAAATATCAGCCCCGGCAATGTGGTTGATGTAGTCTTGCACCACCAGCTTCATCAAGATGACGGTATTGATCATGCGTGCGGTTTGAAACAAGCGCTCATCGTCCCAATCCGCATGGCGCGCTGCCAATTCGAGGCAAATGCGGTTATGTTCGCGCAAAAACAGCGTGCTGATGGCCACATAGCCGAGCGTGGAATTGCCGCGCTCCAGCCCGGTAGCATACAGCTTGGCCATACGCTCATCACCCCACTGCCCGTACAGTTCGACAATCGATTGATCGACGACATAAGGCATGGTTTGATAATGCGCCTTCACCTGCCATTTGCCCGCCGCATCCAGGCTACCAAGGTAATCCGGAAATTCTTCACCGTTGATGATTTGGCTGCGTAATTTGCCACCCTCCAGGGTGCGCAACAGGCGCGCGGTGGCTTCAGTCAGGCCATAGATTTGGCACAAATCAATATTGTGGTTGGAGGTGTTTTTGCGCCGGTCATGCGGGTCTACCCGCAACACGCTGTCGGTGAACCACTGGGCGAAAAACATGAATAACATCGACGAGCGGCTGGTTTTCATTACCCCTTGGCGCGCAAATAACTGGGTGATTTGGCCAATCTGGCCAAGGCCCGGGTTATACGCCGCATCGGGCGGTAAGCTGTTGATGGTGTCCAGACTGGCAGGCGGTAAATGGCGCGCGGAAAAGCTGCGGTCAGTCAGCATGGGCCAACTGGTGTAATCATTCACCGGGCCAGCCTGATCTGGCGCAACAGGTTTGGGCAGGTGCGACCAGCAGCTAAACCCATAGGGCCGGGGTGGAATCGCCTGGCAAATGCTATTGGTGGCCTGGCGACTGATAAATTCAGCCGCAAAGGGAATATGCTTGCTCAGGTCAAGAATGTTGTTAAGAATGCTCATAATAGCGCCTCTTTTAATGTGCAATAAGGCTGTAATTATAAACAGTATTAACGTCCAACGGGGGATTTTCTTGGTTAAAAATTGTAACCATTAATTGGATGGCAGCGCTGTGGCCTATTGATCTTCCATCCAGGTTTTTAAGCCAACCACCCAGGTTTTGGCGGGTAAGTTGAGTTCAGTCTTTATTTGCAGTGCCCGCGCGTAGAGCACGCGGAAATCGATTAATGGGGCTTTTTTGAAGCAAATCACCACGATATTGGCATCATGCACTTCGGGCAACCAAACCACGGCATCAAACACTTGCGCCAGCGCGCTCATGCTTTGGTCGTAGCTGCTTGGTTGACCGAATAAATTCAGCGTGAGCATGCCATCTTGCTGCAGGCAGTCGGCGCAGCCTTGGTAAAATTCCAGGCTATCGAGCGCCGGTTTTTGCGCTGCTTCGTCATATAAATCGACCTGCAAAATATCAACCTGGCCGTGCTTGGCCGGGTTCAGCACAAAGTCGAGTGCGTTCATTTCTATCACTTGCAAGCGCTCGTCGTTGGGTGGCAAACCAAAATGGGCGGCGCAAATGGCAATTACATTCGGGTTTAACTCAATCGCCGTCACCCGCGCTTGTGGGAACTGGTGATAGCAAAATTTGGTCAGTGCAGCGCAGCCCAAACCCAGTTGCACAATATGTTTTGGCTCGCGCATAAACAGAGTCCACACCATCATCATCTGGATGTATTCCAGCGCCAGCGCATCGGGCTTGCGCAAATCCATGGCACCTTGCACCCACGACGTGCCCAAGTGTAAAAAGCGCACATTTTTGATGTGGGTCAGCGTGGCGGGCGGGTGGCCCGGCTGTTTAAAGGCGCTGGTGGTGGGGCCGGCGATGCATGTGTCGGGCTGATCCATAATCGGCTTTCAAAGGTGAGGTGGTTTGCGTTCTTGCTCAGGCTGCATGGGCCGTATAAGTCGTCGGCTGGCGGCTTTTTTGCCATAGCAGCCATAACAGCAAGCTGCCTGCCAGCCACAATCCGGCGGGATGCCATTCCAGCGCAGTGCGCCATTCTGTTCGGCGTGGCGCTGCAGCACGCGTCACACGACCGATTAGCTCGGTGTTTTGTTCTGGCTCGGGTGAAATTATTGTAGCAGGGTAGGTGTGCAAATGGCTCATCGTCAGCCTGAATTTTTGCGGCGGCGTTTATAATAGCCGCCACGTAAGCAATCAACCCTTTGGTAGCAAGGACGCAGACATGAGCTTGATGAAAGATTTTTCGGTTTCGGCATTGATCACTTTTTTGGTCACTGCTTCCGGCTTGAACCTGTTTGGCATCGGCGCGGCGTTTTGGGGCTTGCTGGCGGGCGTGGTGGCGCTTTTCGTGCTGCAAGCCACGCCTGGGAAATGAGCAATGAGCAATGAACAATGAGCAATGAGCAATGAGCAATGACCAATGAAAAATGGCTTGTGTGAGACAGGCTGCGCCAGCGTTGGTTTTGGTTTATTACTGTCGCAACGCTGCCAAACTTTTTGCGGGTAGTTGCGCATAGCGATAATTGTGCTGTTAAAATAAACAGTTAATTTGATTTCCTCAACCACCCAACCCGACAGGTGATCCCAAATGAGCCTTCCACTTCTTGATCCGCGCAACGATTTTGTTTTCAAAATGCTATTCGCCAATTCATTGCCCTTACTCACCGACCTGATCAACGCCGTGCGCAGCACTGAGCCGCCCATCGTCGTGGAAAGCGTACAAAACCCGCGTATTGAAGCCGAAGAACGGGAAGGTAAGTTTGTGATTCTGGATATTTTGGCCAAAGATGCCGCAGGGTATTTTTATAATGTCGAAATGCAAATGTGTCGGCGTGAGCAGTGGAGTGCGCGCAGTATGGTGTATTTGGCCAAAGCGCTGGCCACTCAATTAAAATCCGGGCAGCGGTATGCCACCCTGAAACCCGTTATTGGCATTCATTTGCTTAATTACGATTTGTTTGCTGACCCAAATCAAGCGCTATGGTGTTTTGAAATGCGCGACCGGATCAACCCGGCCATGATTTTAGGTCGCGAAATGCAATTAAACGTAGTAGAATTAGCCAAGGCAGATCGATTGGTGCGTGCAGGTCATGGCGGCATCGGCCTCAATGGCCTTGGCCCCGCAGTAAGCGCCTTGACTGCCTGGATTACTTGGTTTGCGCATTGGAATGAGGAAAATATCATGAATCAGATTGCCCACCCCCCTGTGCTGGAAGCAATGCAGCACCTCAGGGTTTTGTCCAGCGATGATGAAACCCGACGCTTGGCCGAAGTGCGTGAGCGTGCCTGGATATCCGAGCGTACTGAAATTGAAGCTGCTGAGCTGCGTGGCGAAGCGCGTACAAAAGCGGCAGCCCTAAAACGCATGATTGAAAGAGGCATCCCAGAAGACGAAGCAAAAACCATTCTTGAAATGTGATGCCAAGCCCCTCAAAAAAACCAAGCAAACTCAGCCAAACTCAAACCGGGCCAGCAGCCATGTTGGCCGCCAACCCCGCCAACCCCGCCAACTCCGCCAGCGTGGCACTCGTTAGCTTGCCCGCCTGCGCATCGGCCAACAATGCTGCCGCTTGTACCCGTTGCGTTTGTCCATCCGGCAAGCTTCTGCTCAAAACCAGCGCCTGGCCGGGCAGCACCTGCGGTATAAAACCGTTTTGGCATAGGCAGGCGATAATCCATTCATCCAGAATTTCCAGCACATGGTTGTGCTTGCCACCCGCCGATAAAAAACTCACCCCTGCGGGTTTCAGGCGTTTCCACAAATTATCCAGATCCTTGACCATGGCAGGCAATTGATCCAGTGCCAATTGACTTGGGTCCATCCAGGTGTTGGCGAAGCGCTCGCAAACTTGCTTTTGCAAGACTTCCGCACCCAACCTGTCCCAGTCGCTTGGCTGCGGTTTGTCCAGTGTCAAACTGTCGTACCAGGCCGCCTCGGTGGCCGCCTCGCCGTCGAATAAATCGAAACACTGGGCCGGTGGCGGCAAGCCCGGTTTGCTGCCCGGCATCAGTGCGGCCACCCGGTCTGAGAGCGATGGGTGTGAATCGAACTGGTCGGTGATGCGGTATTCATCGTTGTGGGCGTTGGCCCAATCGATGGCTTTTTGCACTTCCTCACGGCGGATTCCGGCCTGACAAAAGCGTTTGAAACCGGCAAAAATCGGCATCACTGCGCCGCGCCCAATGGCCGGGCCCAGCTCGTGGTCGAGGTAGCTGGACCACATGGGATCAATCAGGTAGACTTTTTCCAGCGCGGCACGGGTGGCTGGAATGCCAAAACAACGTGCGGCGGTGGCGTCGGCAGAATATTCTTGCTGACGCGAGACCTGGCTGGAAAGGCGCAAAAACCAGGTGAAGTACCAGCGGAATAAAATGTCGAGAAAAAATATCGAATCATCCAGCTCCGTCACCGTGTGCGCCAGCGCTACCCGGGCGGACGAGCTGGTCGGTGTCAGTGATAAAGTCTTCATGGTTGCGTCCATTTCTCCAGAGCGATGTGGATGTTGCCATGCAAAAAGTCAAGCCGCGCGGCAAGATTGCGTAAACGATTCCGTTCATCCGGTGCCAGTTGCCGCAGGTTCAGCGCAGGGATGCTTTGCGCGATTTTGAGTGCCTTGGCCGGGTCGTTACCCAGTGCCAAACTCAGGTCAATCAGTGGCTGGGCATCGGCTGTGGGCGTATGTGGCACGGGCAAGCTGGCACGGGCAAGCTGGCACGGGCGCGTTGTACATCGAGTTGCTTGCGGTTTGTTTCATCTTTATCGACTTGGCGAATCCATTGCTCGGGGTCGGCTTGCCCAAGCTGGTGAGCCAGCAGGGCAAAATCGACCGCATGGCGGGCGTGGCCGTGCTTGTCCTGCGCATTCTCCTGGGTATTCAAACTGGTTTTCAGTAATTGCAAAGCTTGTTTGCCTTGCTGCAAGGCCAGCAGAATTTGTACTTCCACATCGATCAGGTTGCGCGCCTCGTCTGGCGCAAGCTGGCGCAGGCGTTGCAAGTGTTTTTGTGCGCCCTGGTAATCGGCACGCGCGAGTTGGTGCCAGGCCAGGCTGGAAAGGCTGCGAGCGTGCTTGGGAAAGCGGTTGACCACCTCTTGCAGCGCATCCATTGCGGCCTGGCCTGACAGCAGGGTCGCGTTTAAGTACTGTAAATCGGGGTTGTCCGGCTGGGCGCGAGCCAGGGCGGCAAACTTTGGCACCAGATTGGCGTGTTGATCCGCATCTTCAGCAACGCTGCGCCAGGCACGAAAATATTCCAGCTCCGGTTTCGCTTGCGCCGCCCGTTTGGCGACCCGTGCAGCTTCAGCGGGGGATATGGCACGGGCGCTCAGAATCGCATAAGTGGTGGCACGCATGTCCCATTTTTGTAGTACTGCCATGGCTTCGAGCGTTGCAGCGATGTTTTTTTCCTCATCGCTACCAAACAAATGGCTACCACAAATATCGGCACCGCTACGCTTGGCATCTTTCGGATCATTGTATAACCGCACATGCGAAACCACACGGCGAGTGTCGTGTTTTCTCATACTTAACTTTTGCGGCGGGTCGGTAAGCATGTAATCAACTTTATCGAATTCAATAAAGCGTTGCTCACAGTAGATGGTCGGTTGCGGCTCTGGTTCGGGTTGATTGCCAACCTGCCGATAATAGATCACATCGCCCTTGAGCAAGGGCGCAGCCCCGGCAATATTCCAGATACTGGTTTGGCTGCCAAAACGCAGATTTTGATTGAATTGATCCACCACCCCGGCCCCGGCCAAACTCGCGCTGCCATTCATCGGCCCGGTCTTGAAGCGAAAGGTGGCCATGCCATTGGCCGGTACGCTCACTTGTTGCCCTGCCAGATTCAGTTGGGCCGGCGTGGGAAAGCCGTTTAGCACCAGCAAGTCATGTTGGCCATATTCATGCCAACTTTGTCCGGCACCCGCCAGCACCAGCAACACCAACGACAAGGCCAGACCGCGCGTGTACAACCAACCCGCCATACCCAGCGGCACGCGCGCAAACAGGCGACGCTCGCGCGTTAAGGTTTTCAGCAATTCACGGTGTTTTGGCAAGCGACGCAACAAGCGCGCCAACATCAGTGCGCGATAGATGCGAAATGGATCACCCGTTTCAATCGCATGCCGGATTTTGGCATCGAAAATCAATTCTTGCAGTTCGGGTACGCGCGTCAGGATACGGGCGGGGTCGGAAATGGACATCAGAAGCCAGAAAGGAAGAGGAATCGGCCGCCGCGTCCGTATTGAGCCATGCGCCGCTTTGGAGGAATCAGTATTGTAGCGGCTACGGCAAAAAGGGGGAAAGAAACAGTTTACATCTTGTTTGATTAATACAATTTTAATTACGTGAATAATGAATACTATTTTTATTATTTGAATTATTTTTTATTAAAAAAATGCGTTTTTCGTCAACTAAATGCAACCGGGCCAACAGGCCCGGTCTTGGTAATGCTACGTCAGCTCGTGATCAAATCTTACGCTTGGCATTAGCCGCAATGCGCATGCGCAAGGCATTGAGTTTGATAAAGCCACCTGCATCGGCCTGGTTGTAGGCACCGCCATCTTCATCAAAGGTCGATATTTTCATATCAAACAGGGAATCGGTTTTCGAGTCGCGCGCCACCACAATCACATTGCCTTTGTACAGCTTTAAGCGCACCCAGCCATTCACATGTTGTTGGGTGTGGTCGATCAACACTTGCAGCGCTTTACGCTCCGGCGACCACCAGTAGCCGTTATAAATCAGGGCCGCATAGCGTGGCATTAAATCATCCTTCAAATGCGCCACTTCGCGGTCCAGCGTAATCGATTCAATCGCCCGGTGCGCTTTGAGCATGATGGTGCCGCCCGGCGTTTCATAGCAACCGCGTGATTTCATGCCGACATAGCGGTTTTCCACCAAATCCAGCCGCCCGATGCCGTGCTTGCCGCCCAGGCGGTTCAGCTCAGTCAATACCGTGGCGGGCGACATGGGCGTGCCATTCAGGGCCACGATGTCGCCATTGGCGTATTCCATGTCCAAATATTCGGCTTCGTTGGGTGCCGCTTCCGGGCTCACCGTCCAGCGCCACATGCTTTCTTCGGCTTCGGCACTCGGGTTTTCCAGATGGCGGCCTTCAAAGCTGATGTGCAAAAGGTTCGCATCCATCGAATACGGTGCGCCGCCGTTTTTATGCTTCATGTCGATTTCAATACCCGCATCTTCGGCGTATTGCAATAATTTTTCACGCGACAGCAAATCCCATTCGCGCCATGGGGCAATCACCTTCACGTTAGGCATCAGGGCATACGCGCCCATTTCAAAGCGTACCTGATCGTTACCCTTGCCGGTGGCTCCGTGCGAAATGGTGTCAGCCCCGGTGGCACGCGCGATTTCGATCAGGCGTTTGGCGATCAGGGGGCGCGCAATCGAAGTGCCCAGCAGATATTCGCCTTCATACACGGTATTGGCGCGGAACATGGGAAAGACGAAATCGCGCACAAATTCTTCACGCACGTCATCGATGTAAATATTTTCTGGCTTGATGCCAAACTTGATAGCCTTGGCGCGCGCCGGTTCGAGTTCTTCACCCTGGCCCAAATCGGCGGTGAAGGTGACGATTTCGCATTGATAGTTATCCTGCAACCATTTCAGAATAACCGAGGTGTCCAAGCCGCCGGAATAGGCGAGTACTACTTTTCTGATATCGCTCATGTTGCATCTTTCAACAAAAAAAATTCAAAAAGAATGGAAATGGGTAAATCGGTAATGCTTGTACTCCGTGTTGGCACTGGATTCCCGCCAAAAGCATGCGGGAATGACGGAGGATGGTTATCGTTTCTCAAATTGATTACACGGGGACATTTAATGAGGGCATGCGTTTAATCAGCCTGACGGCCCAGTACCAAATATTCAAGCAGCGCTTTTTGCACATGCAGACGGTTTTCCGCTTCGTCCCACACCACCGATTGCGGCCCGTCGATCACGTCGGCAGACACTTCTTCACCCCGGTGGGCGGGCAGGCAATGCATGAACAGCGCATCCGGTTTGGCGCGCTGCATTTTGGCGCTATCGACGATCCAGTCGGCAAACGCGATTTTTCTGGCCGCATTTTCGGCCTCATAACCCATACTGGTCCAGACATCGGTATTGACCAGGTCAACCCCGGCGCAGGCGTCAGAGGGGGCGGCAAACAGGGTGAAATAGTCCTGGTCTTGCGCTACCCGGCTTTGGTCGAGTTCATACCCTTTTGGGGTGGAAATATGCAGGTGGAAGTTGAAGATGCGCGCCGCTTGTATCCACGAATACATCATATTGTTGGCGTCACCCACCCACGCCACTTTTTTGCCGGCAATTGAGCCGCGATGTTCAATATAGGTGAAAATATCGGCCAAAATTTGACAGGGATGGTGCTCATTGGTCAAACCATTGATCACGGGTACTCTGGAGTGGGCGGCGAAACGCTCGATAATCTCTTGCCCAAAGGTACGGATCATGATGATGTCGCACATGCGCGACATGACTTGGCCTGCATCTTCCACCGGTTCGCCGCGCCCCAGTTGGCTGTCACGCGTGTTGAGATAAATTGCCGCGCCGCCCATTTGGTGCATGCCTGCCTCAAATGAGAGACGGGTGCGGGTCGAACTTTTTTCGAAAACCATGACCAAGGTGCGATCTATCAACACATGATGCGGCTCATATTGTTTGAATTTACGCTTGATTAACTGCGCCCGATGGAACAGGTACTCGAATTCTTCCAGCGTTAAGTCGGAAAATTGCAAAAAGTGTTTGATATCCATAGCAAGATTGAGTAATACTGTGCAAGTTGGCCGGGTGACAAGGGCTTGATTATACGGCTATTTGGCCTTTTGTTGCAGCGCACCGACAGATTTGATCAGGAATTTTCAACTAACTTGCCCGGAAACCATGCTGATATGCCATAACATACCCGAATCCCGGTTGCATCCGGGCTGCTACTACCTTACTATGACATATCGGGATGCGGCATAAACTATCAGGGGAGCAAGATGTTTGAATGGCTACAGCGCTTATTTTCAGATAATTCAGATAACACAGCGCAAAAATCGGCAGCGGTAGAACCGCCAGCAGCAACACCCACCGCACCTGCGGCCACTACGGCGCACCCAGCTACCACGGTAAGCGCAGCCACTGCAGGCAAAGGGGGCGAGGCGTATGGCGCAACCTGGGAACAACGCAATGACGCCAACGCCAATTTCAACGATTGGTTGTTTGAATTGAACAACGATTCGGAATTGAGCACCACCGCAGTCGAAGATGAAATTTTGGAAGCCTTGGCGGGCATTATTTCATCCAAGCAATCTGGCGCGAATTTGGTCAAGCGCATGCCGGGATTGGTGCCACAGTTATTGCAAAGCTTGCGCACGGAAAATTTTTCCGGTGCCGAGCTCTCCAAAAAAATCGCCCATGACCCGGTTTTGGTGGCTGCCGTGATCCGCATTGCCAATAGTTCGGCCAATAGTTTGTCCAAAACCATTACCAGTATTGAGCATGCGGTCTTAATTTTAGGGCAGCAAGGTTTGCGCCAATTGATTACGGGCGTGGCATTTCGCCCGATCATTGACATGAATTCCGGCCGTTTTACCAAAAATGTGGCCCCCAAGATTTGGCAGCAGTCTGAGCGCTGCGCGTTGGCTTGCCGGGTTTTGGCGGAACCGCGTGGGCTGGAACCGTTTGAAGCGTTTTTGGCGGGTTTGATTCAACAAGTGGGTTTGGTGGTGTGTCTGCGCATTATGGATCAACACGCAGCCAATGCCAAAGAGCCGATAGGCTCGCCCGCATTTTGCTCAGCCTTGCTCAAGCAAGCGCGGGTGCTGTCGTGCAGCATCGGGCGCGAATGGAATTTCCCGGAACCAGTGAGCAAGGCCATCGAAGAACAAGGTTCGGTGTTTAATACCGCCCAGATGACCCCCATGGGCAAGGTATTGTCCTTGGCTGATTACATCAGTAAATTGCGGATGTTGGTGGATAATAATCGATTAACGGAAGGGGATAGCCGGATTTTCAAAGGGTTGCCGCCAGAAGCTTTGGCTTGCTATGAAACCTTGGCCGAATTCGTGGATTACGATCCACTCAGTGAGAATAAGTGAACACCAATGCGGATGAGGGGAAACCCTCATGTTGCACTGCACTGTTTTAAGCCTTGCTTTGGCGCAATTCGTCACGGATTTCGGCATTTGGTGCCGCAAAAAATGCAGTTCGTCACATACGCCTGGAAGTTTGGGGTTGCTTTGCGTAAAGTACACACATCGCAGCACCCTTTAATTGAAAAATCTTTCAACCAACCTTCAAGGAGTATCATCATGAACATCGCAAAAAACATGGAAGCCATCTTCGTTACCATCACCATTGTTGCCGTTAGCTTGGTCTGGATTGCTCCATCGACTGACTACACCGAAGTACAGGTCAACGCCAATGTGAGCGCTACTGCGTCCGCTACCCAAGCCAAGGTGTAAGGTGCGTTGTCTGTTAGTCCGGGCCAGTATTGAGCAAAAAGTTTCCGGTAAAAATAACCGTATGGAATAGGAATACAATCATGTTTGCCTTTTTATTTTGGATACTTTTATTTGTTATTTGCTGGCCTGTGGCTTTAATCGCTTTATTGTTGTACCCGATTATTTGGTTGCTTTGTTTGCCTTTCCGTTTGCTGGGTATCGTGGTGGACGGGGTATTTGAAACGATACGCGCCATGATCATGTTGCCCGCCAGAATTTTGCGCGGACGGCCCTGAAAGTTTGTACCCGGTTTGTGCTCAGTTTTTGATTGGTTTGTGCTCAGTTTGTGGTTGGTTTGCAGCAGAATCACCGCGATGATGATGAAATTTCATCGATTATTGTTTGGCGTGATTCTGGTAGTGAAATATATGGTATTAATGTCTGTTCTGCTATTTTTGTAACCCAGCTTGAGACCAGACACCATGATAGAACCTCTTCAGCATTTGCCCCATCCGGCATCTGGCAAAGCAGCCTTGGCCCAGCGATTTACCGATCTTGCCCCGGCCCTGACTGCCCGCCAGGCTTTAATTGAAAGCCAGCGTTGCCTGTATTGCTACGACGCACCTTGCACCCGCGCCTGCCCCACCGAAATTCCCATTGCCAGTTTTATCAACAATATCGCGCATGCCAATATCAATGGCGCGGCGCACAGCATTCTCGAACAAAATATTCTCGGTGCCAGTTGCGCCCGGGTGTGCCCGACCGAGATTTTGTGTGAGCAAGCTTGCGTGCGTAACCACGATGCCGAGCAGCAACCAGTGCGCATTGGTTTATTGCAACGCTTTGCGCTGGACCATATGCAATTTGATGCTCACCCTTTTCAACGCGCGGCCAGTACCGGCAAGCGTGTTGCCGTGGTGGGGGCGGGTCCTGCGGGTTTGGCGTGCGCCCATCGGCTGGCGTGCCTGGGGCATGATGTGGTGATTTTTGAAGCCCAGGCCAAGGCTGGCGGCTTGAATGAATATGGCATTGCCAAATATAAACTGCCGGACGATACAGCGCAGCAAGAAGTGGCGTTTTTATTGCAAGTGGGTGGGATAGAAATTCGCCACGGGCAAGTGCTGGGGCAAAACCTCGCTTTGGCCAGCTTGCATCAGGATTATGATGCCGTGTTTTTGGGCTTGGGCTTGGGTGCTTCGCGTCAACTCGGTTTAACCGGTGAGCAAGCACCGGGTTTGCTGGCTGCCACCGAGTATATTGCTGCTTTGCGTCAGGCCGATGATTTAAGCACGCTGCCGCTGGCTTCGCGCTGCATCGTGATCGGGGCTGGCAATACCGCCATCGATATCGCGGTGCAAATGCAAAAACTGGGCGCGCAAGATGTGAATATCGTTTACCGCCGAGGACTGGAACAAATGTCCGCCACCCTGCATGAACAAGACATCGCCCGCGCCCATCAGGTGCGCTTGCATGAGTGGGCGCAGCCGCAGCAAGTGCTGTTGGATGCCGCCGGGCGCGTGTGCGGCATGCGCTTTGAGCGTACCCGGATCGATGGCGAACGGCTGGTGGCCACGGGTGAAACCTTTGATATGGCCGCCGATGCGGTTTTTAAAGCGGTAGGCCAGGTATTTGCCAATGCCGACCCGCTGGTTCAACAGGCGCAACAAGGCCACGACAAAATTCAAATTGATGATCGGTTCCGCACCAGCCTGGCAGGCGTGTATGCGGGCGGCGATTGCGTGGCAATGGGCGTCGATTTGACGGTACAGGCGGTGCAGCACGGCAAGTTGGCTGCGCTGTCGATTGATGCAGATTTAATGCAGCAGGGGGCATAACATGGCTGATTTAAGTATAAACTTTGCGGGTATTAAGTCGCCCAATCCATTTTGGCTGGCCTCGGCACCGCCAACCGATAAAGCCTATAACGTGATTCGCGCCTTTGAAGCAGGTTGGGGCGGGGTGGTGTGGAAAACCTTGGGTGAAGATCCGCCGGTGGTGAATGTCTCATCGCGTTACTCGGCCCATTATGGCAAGGGGCGCGAAGTGCTGGGGTTTAATAATATCGAACTCATTACCGACCGCAGCCTGGAACTGAATCTGAAAGAAATCACCCAGGTGAAAAAAGACTGGCCGGATCGCGCCATGATTGTGTCGCTGATGTTTCCCTGTGAAGAAGCGGCCTGGAAAGCGATTTTGCCACGGGTGGAAGATACCGGGGCCGATGCGATTGAACTCAATTTCGGCTGCCCGCATGGCATGTCCGAGCGTGGTATGGGTTCGGCTGTGGGTCAGGTGCCGGAATACGTTGAAATGGTGACGCGCTGGTGCAAGCTGTACACCAAATTGCCCGTTATCGTCAAACTGACCCCGAATATTACCGACATCCGCCACCCGGCGCGCGCTGCCAAAAACGGTGGTGCCGATGCGGTGTCTCTGATCAATACCATTAACTCGATCAACAGTGTCGATCTCAATCGCATGATTGCGCGTCCCATCGTCGGTGAATTTTCCACCCATGGCGGCTATTGCGGCCCGGCGGTGAAGCCGATTGCGATGAATATGGTGGCTGAAATTGCGCGTGATGCGGCGACCAAGCGCTTGCCGATTTCGGCGATTGGCGGCATTGGCAATTGGCATGACGCTGCGGAATTTTTGGCGCTGGGTGCCGGTTCGGTGCAAGTTTGTACCGCTGCCATGCTGTATGGCTTTCGCATCGTCGAAGAAATGAAAGACGGCCTGTCGCGCTGGATGGATAGTCAAGGCTATGCGCGCATCGACGATTTTGTTGGCCGTGCGATTGCCCATACCACCGACTGGAAAAATCTGGATATGAATTTCCAGAGCATTGCCCATATCGACCAGGCCAAGTGCATCGGCTGTGGTCGTTGCTATGTGGCTTGTGAAGATACTTCGCACCAGTCGATTGCGCAAATCATTGAAGTGGGTGGCGCGCGCCGCTATCAGGTGAAAGAGGATG
>JBKJLF010000645.1:0-10807 GCA_046597185.1 Burkholderiaceae bacterium
TGCAAGCGCTCTCCCAGCTGAGCTATACCCCCGTGCTTGCGAAGAAACAGAAACGAAATTATAGCAGGGTTTCTACGTTTGTGTAAACCCCGCCGGATTTCGCTATAAATATTTTCGCAGGCGCGCCAATACTACGTCGCGCCCAAACAACTCCAACACCGCATCGATGGATGGGGTATGCAATTGGCCCGTGACCAGCAAACGCAGCGGCATCGCCAATTGCGGCATTTTTAATTTGTGCTCGGCCAGCACTTCTTTCAAAGCGGCATTGATGGCGGCACGCTGCCAGTCTACCTGCGCCAACTTGTCAAGATAAGCCGTCAATGCCGGTTTGCTGATATCGTTCAGATGCTGGGTCAATAATTCCGGCGCAGGTGCGGGTGTGCGATAAAACAACATGGCGGCATCGGCCAATTCCACGGTGGTATTGGCGCGCTCTTTCAACAAGGCCAGGACAGCCGGCAAATCGGGAGCCTGATCGAATTGCACCCCTTGCGCCAGCATGCCGGGCCGCACCAAATCGGCCAAACGATTGTTATCGGCCTGACGGATATAGTGGTTATTTAGCCACGCCAGCTTTTCCTGATTAAACTGGGCACTGGATTTGGTTAAATGATCAAGATCAAACCACTGACAAAATTGCTCCATCGAAAAAATTTCATCATCGCCATGCCCCCAGCCCAAACGCGATAAAAAGTTGAGCATGGCTTCGGGCAAATAGCCCTGGGCCGGATAATCCATCACACTCACCGCGCCATGCCGTTTCGAGAGTTTTTCGCCATCCGAGCCCAAAATCATCGGTAGATGGCCGTATTCTGGCAAGGGTGCGCCAATGGCGCGCAAAATATTGATTTGACGCGGGGTGTTGTTGACATGGTCGTCACCACGGATGACATGGGTGATTTGCATATCCCAATCGTCCACCGCCACACAAAAATTATAGGTGGGCGTGCCATCACTGCGGGCGATGATGAGGTCATCAAGCTCGCGGTTGGCGATGGTGATGCTGCCCTTGACCACATCGTTCCAACTCACTTCCCCATCAAGCGGATTTTTAAAGCGGATCACGGCTTGGCGATCAACTGGAATTGCGGGCAGGGTTTTGCCCGGCTCGGGCCGCCAGGTGCCATCGTAACGCGGTTTCAGACCTGCTGCGCGCTGCGCTTCGCGCATGGCATCGACTTCTTCTTTTGAGCTATAGCAATGGTAGGCGGTGCCGGCGGCCAGCATTTGCGCCAGCACCTCGCGGTAACGATCCATACGCCGCATTTGATAAAACGGGCCTTCGTCGGGCTGCATGCCAAGCCAATTCATGCCATCCAAAATCGCTTGCACCGCCTCCGGGGTCGAGCGTTCAACATCGGTATCTTCAATCCGCAACACAAAAATACCGCCATTGCGCCGGGCGTAGGCCCAAGAAAACAGCGCAGTACGTGCGCCACCCAAGTGTAAATAACCAGTGGGACTGGGAGCGAAACGGGTACGAACCATGGATTTGACCTCATCATGCTAAAAACGAAAAGCACTATTTTACCTTGTTCACAGCTTGCCGGGGTGGTGCGCGGGGATTTCAGCCAGTTCCGGCTGGGCAATGAAGCGCTCGGTGTGACTTAACAGCAAAAAATGCCGCCCGGAACAACGCGCAATCAGGCTCATGCCCACTTGCAGGGCCACTTGCTGCCCCATTTGGGTGGTGCCCGAGCGCGATAGCAGGAAGGGAATGCCCATTTGCGCACCCTTGATGACCATTTCCGAAGTTAAACGGCCTGTGGTATAAAACACTTTATCGCCGCCATCAATGCCATCCAACCACATTTTACCGGCGATGGCATCGACCGCATTATGTCGCCCTACGTCTTCAATAAAATAGATTAAGTGCCCGTCGGCGTCAAACAAGGCGCAGGCGTGTACCGAACCGACTTGTTTGTAGATGGAGGGGTGCAGCCGAATCGTATCGACGATGGTGTACAAGGTGGCTTGCGTCAGGCGCGCCGATTCGGGCAAACGCAGGGTATCGACTTCATCCATCAGGCCGCCAAAAATCGAGCCTTGGCCGCAGCCGCTGGTTACCACCCGGCGCGCCGTGCGTCGCTCAATCTGATCCACGCCGTGGGGCGTGGTAACGGCAGCGGCCGCCACCTCCCAATCGACTTGCACGGCCAAAATGTCGCTTAATTGCCGCACCAGGCGCTGGTTTTTCAGGTAACCCAGCACCAGGCTTTCCGGCTCCGCGCCCAGCGTCATGAGCGTGACCAGCTCGCGCTTGTCCAGGTAGAGCGTGAGTGCACGCTCGGCCGGAATGGTCAGCACACTGGCGCGCCCGCGCTCGTCGATGGCCGCGATCTCGTGTGTGAGCGCGACGCGGGCGTGCGAGAGTTGTGGCAAATGCGTTGGTAAATGCGTTGGCAAATTCGGCGGCGCTGACATCAATAGCCCATCAATCGTTTTTAATCACGATGCTGGGGAATTTGCTACTCATGTCTTTCGCCCTTTCCGCCACCTTGATGGCCACCTTGCGCGCGATGGCTTTATAGATATCGGCAATCTGACTATCCGGTTGTGCCACCACGCTCGGTTTGCCGGCATCAGCCAATTCGCGTATCGAGAGCGTTAAGGGGAGCGCACCCAGGAAATCGACGCCATATTCGGCGCACATTTTGGCCCCGCCGCCTTCGCCAAAAATACTTTCCGCATGACCGCAATTCGAACAAATATGGGTACTCATGTTTTCGACGATACCCAAAATCGGCACGCCGACTTTTTCAAACATTTTTAAGCCTTTGCGCGCATCCAACAGGGCAATGTCTTGCGGCGTGGTCACAATCACCGCCCCGGTGACCGGGACTTTTTGCGACAAGGTGAGCGCAATATCGCCAGTGCCGGGTGGCATATCGACGATCAAATAATCCAGATCGCGCCAATTGGTTTGCTCCAGCAATTGTTGCAAGGCTTGCGTCACCATCGGGCCGCGCCACACCATGGGTTCGGCCGGGTCGATTAAAAACCCGATGGACGATACTTGCACGCCATAGTTTTCCAGCGGCTCCATGGTTTTGCCGTCGCGCGTTTCGGGTTTGCCGGCAATGCCCATCATCATCGGCTGGCTGGGGCCGTAGATATCGGCATCCAAAATCCCGACTTGCGCGCCTTCGGCCGCCAGCGCGAGCGCCAGATTCACCGCTGTGGTTGATTTGCCGACACCGCCCTTGCCGGAAGCCACTGCGATGATATTTTTAACATTGGGCAATAATTTCAAGCCGCGCTGCACGCTGTGGGCAATAATTTTGCTTTTTGCATCCACCGTCACTTTGGCCACCCCCGCCATCTCGCTCACCAAAGAAATGACCGACAGGCTCAGTTTGGCGAGCTGGCTATTGGCCGGGTAACCCAGTTCGATTTCAATATGGACATTACCACCGTCGATTTGAATGTTTTTTACTGCTTTGGAACTGACATAATCCTTCATGGTATTTGGATCAATCAAGCCCGATAAAGTTTGCCGCACGGCATCAACGCTAAGATTCATAATCAGTTTCTCCCAAAAGATGGGCAGAGTCTAGCGCAAAAACAGCGCAAAAACACGATCCAAACCACATACCCATTGTCGCAGCAAGCCTATCCACTGGTAAAATAGGCTTTTTTCACCTCAATACTGTGCCATTATGACTCGTAAGCTGTTCGTGACTACCGCCCTGCCCTATGCCAACGCCGGCTTCCACATCGGCCATATCATGGAATATATTCAAGCTGATATCTGGGTACGGTTCCAACGCATGTCGGGCCATGAAGTGCATTTTGTGTGCGCAGATGATGCGCACGGCGCGCCCATCATGATTGCCGCAGAAAAAGAAGGCATTACCCCGCAAGCCTTTGTGGCCAATATTGCCTCAGGACGCAAGCAATACCTTGATGGCTTTCATATTAGTTTTGACAACTGGCACTCGACTGACGGGCCAGAAAACCACGAATTATCCAAAGACATTTATCGCCGCTTGCGTGCAGGCACGTATCATGACGGCCAATCTTTAATTAGCACCAAAGTGATTGAACAATTGTTTGACCCGGTCAAAAATATGTTTTTGGCAGATCGTTTTGTCAAGGGCGAATGCCCGAAATGTGCTGCCAAAGATCAATATGGCGATTCTTGCGAAGTCTGTGGCGCAGTGTATGCCCCGACCGAATTGAAAAACCCGTATTCTGCCCTCTCCGGTGCGACCCCGGTTTTAAAGTACTCGGAACATTTTTTCTTTAAACTCTCCAACCCCGCTTGCAAAACTTATCTGCGTGAATGGGCGCTGGACCCCGCCCGCTTGCAACCCGAAGTGGCCAACAAGGCGCGTGAATGGCTCGATAATGATGAACATGGCTTGAGTGATTGGGATATCAGCCGCGATGCGCCCTACTTCGGGATTGAAATTCCCGATGCGCCGGGTAAGTATTTTTATGTCTGGCTGGATGCGCCGGTCGGTTATCTGGCTTCGCTAAAAAATTATTTCAATAAGATCGGACGGGATTATGATGCCTTCATGGCCGCGCCCGACACCGAGCAATATCACTTTATTGGCAAAGACATCACCTATTTCCACACCTTGTTTTGGCCTGCGATGTTGCATTTTTCCGGTTTGAAAGTGCCGACTAATGTGTTTGTCCATGGCTTTTTAACGGTGAATGAAGAAAAGATGTCAAAATCGCGCGGCACTGGTTTATCGCCGCTGCGCTACCTTGAACTGGGCATGAATCCGGAATGGCTGCGCTATTATTTAGCGGCCAAACTCAATGCCAAGGTGGAAGATATCGACTTTAACCGGGATGATTTTGTGGCCCGGGTGAATTCTGATTTGATCGGCAAATACGTCAATATCGCCAGCCGCGCAGCGGGCTTCATCAGCAAGCGCTTTGCGGGTCAATTGACTGATCCGGTCAGTAGTGGGCGCAGCAGCAATCCTTTTTGGGCCTCGCTCAATGGCGCTGTAGGCAGCGATGGTGGTGCCAGCAGCGATGGTGGTGCCAGCAAAGAGATACGCGCCGCCTTTGAAGCGCGCGAATTTAGTCGTGCCATCCGCCAGATTATGGCGCTGGCGGATGAAGTGAATCAATATGTGGATCAACAAAAGCCTTGGGTTTTGGCCAAAGACGCCAGCCAGGACGCGCAATTGCAAGATGTGTGTAGCGATTTATTGCTGGCGTTTTATCAATTATCAATCCACCTTACCCCGATTTTGCCTGTGCTGACGCGTAAAGTGGCCAGCTTTTTTGGCCTTGAGCGTGATTTTTGCTGGGATGATTGCCAGCACACACCCAAGGCCATTGCCACCTTTGCGCATTTAATGCAAAGAGTCGATCCGGCCATGTTGACGGCTTTATTTCCACAAGCTGAAGCAGCCCCCGCCGCCGCACCAGTTAAACCTGCCGCCGCTGTGGCCAATGCAACAACTGCAGCAAATACAACAGCGGCAACAGCGGCCGCAACTGCAACAGATGAGTCGGCGGATGGTGCCATCGAAGCGTTGGCCCCTGAAATCAAGATCGACGATTTCGCAAAAATCGATTTGCGCATTGCGCTGATCGTCGATTGCGTAGCGGTGGAAGGCTCCGACAAATTGTTGCGCTTAACGCTCGATGCAGGCGAAGGCCGCCATCGGAATGTGTTTTCCGGCATTAAGTCGTCGTACCAACCGGAGCAGTTAATTGGCAAACTCACGGTTCTGGTTGCCAATTTGGCACCGCGCAAGATGAAATTCGGTGTTTCTGAAGGCATGGTGTTGGCCGCTGCGGCGGCGGATGAAAAAGCCAATCCGGGTATCTATGTGCTCAATCCTTGGCCGGGCGCACAACCTGGCATGCGGGTGCGTTAATCATGACCATCGTGGTGCGCGAAGCCCGGTTTGAGCAAGCGCAGTTAATTGCCGATCTGACGCGCGCCTCCTGGGCGAAAACCGTGGCCTTAAGTTCCAGTGGCCACCGTGAAACCGCGCACCGGGTGGAAGCTGATTTGCGCCAGGGCGGTGCTTTCCTGTTATTCATCGATTCCGACCTGGTCGGTTCGGTACGCTGGTTACCGCACGAAACCGAACCGGATGTCTGGGATATTGTGCGCATGGGCATTCTACCTGGCTGGCGCGGACAACAACTCTCGCAACATTTGATTGAGGCGGTGATTCATCTGGCACTGGAAACCAAAGCCAGCGAATTGCGCCTCGCAATCCGCACCGATCAAACTGCCTTACTCGATTTATATACGACTTTCGGCTTTGAAATTGCCCCCGAACTGGAATACGAGCATGCGAATCCGCTCGAACCTGCCCCCCAAGTGATGCGCAAATTTTTGTAAAATTACCCTCACCATGGAAAACCACACACAAACCCCCACAAAAAAACCGCCAGAGCACCATTTCAATCACAAATTGAATCAAATGGATGTGACGTTCAACATTCTTGTGGCGACAATGGTAGCATCAAGCTTGAACACATGACCCCGCCGGGCGTGGTTGCACCTCAACCTCGCTGCCATGCTGGCAAAGTGCGTAATAAGTTGTAATCTGTGGTTCTAACACCTGACTCGTTTTCCGCTTGTCCGATGAAATCATCCTTTCGTCGTGCAAGGCTAGCATTACTATGAAATTGCCCTATAGTAACTTTACACGAAAGGAATTGCCATGAAAAATCTTGCCCAATCCCAGTTCCAGTTGCATTGCAGACCTACCAAGCCGCGTCATCAAGTCCGGCCATCATCTGGTTTCACCTTAATTGAAATCATGGTAACTGTTGCCATTATTGCCATTCTTTCCGCAATCGCGTTACCTGCTTATTCTGACTATGTAACCCGTGGCAAGATTCCCGAAGCCGTCTCCAATTTAGGCACAAAATCGCTACAAATCGAACAATGGTTTTTAGACAACCGCACCTATGTCGGTGCCACCGCCTGCGCCAGTGACACGACCACCAGCCGCTATTTTGATTTTTCCTGTTCCGTATCAAACGCGACCACGTTTACTTTGCTTGCCACAGGAAAAAGCTCAATGCTCGGTTTTACTTACTCCATTGCGCCCAACAATGCCAAAACCACGGTTGCCGTCCCCACGGGCTGGAGCTTGCCTACCACCAATAATTGCTGGGTAACCAACAAGGGGGGCGTGTGTTAATTTCTCATCACTTCCGTATGCCCCGGTCACCGCATAATGGTACGTCATCCATCGGCCATGCGGGTCTGGCCAATGGCTTTAGTATGATTGAAGCCTTGATCGCACTCGTCATTATGGGTATTCTGATTACCACAGGTGCGCCTGCGTTTTCAGACTGGTTAAGCAATAAGCAAATACGGACTGGAACTGAAGCGATGTTAAATGGCCTGCAATTAGCGCGCGCAGAAGCGGTGCGGCGCAATACCCCCGTCTATTTTTCAATCACCGATGGCATCTCCAGCACCTGCGCGCTCTCCACTTCCAGCGGCAATTGGGTGGTGAGTCTGGCCACCCCGGTGAATCATTGCACCGATGCGGCAGAAACCGCACCGGCACAAATCATTCAAATTCGCTCCGCAGGCGAAACCAGTAAAGCGGTTATCACCTCGTCCCAATCGCAAGTCTTTTTTAATGGTTTGGGCCGCGCCAACGCGGCACTGTCACTGTGTGTTGGCTTGTCGGCTGATAGCGGCACTTGCATTGGCACGGGTTCGGAACACCGCTTGCGCGTCACGGTCAGCGTCAGAGGTCAAATCCACATGTGTAATCCAACCCTCGATAGTTCAGATCCCCAAGGGTGTTAATATGAAAACCAATTCCTTCTCTCCGGCACGGCGCATGCCAAAACAACCATCGGGCATGATGTTACTCGAAGCTTTATTTGGTATTTTACTGTTTTCCATTGGAATTTTAGCCCTGGTGGGCCTGCAAACCAATGCCACCAAGCAATCCGTCGAGGGGAAATATCGTAGCGATGCCAGTTTGCTGGCAACGCAATTGATCGGCCAACTTTGGTCTACGGATCGAAAATACGCGACCCTCAATGGCGGCTATAGCAGTAGCAATATTGTCAATGGGGCGTGCACCACTGCTTGCAATGCCGATTTCAACACCTGGTATAACCTGGTCAAATCTACCTTGCCCGGGGCGAACGATCTGCCGCCCACCGTTGTTTATGCCCAGGTAAGCCCTGGTGGTGCCGCCGCCAGCACCACCAGAGTGACTATTACAATCTTTTGGCGCTCCCCCGATAATGTTGCCCACAATTATGTGGCATTGGCACAGATCTAATCACACTTGAGGTCATCATGAATTACTCGGCGCGTAACAGGGGATTCAGTCTGATCGAAATCCTGGTCGGATTGGCGATTGGCATCATTGGCATGATCGTTATGGTGCAAATGTTTGCGGTCACGGAAGCCGGAAAACGCACCTCTGGCGGCAACGATGATGCCCAAACCACGGGGGCCATTGCGATGTATTCGCTGGAGAGGGATATTCGCCAAAGCGGTTACGGCGTGACCAATATTCGCTTGATTGGCTGCAACATCACACTGCCCACTGGCGTGGTCCTGAATGGTTTTGCCCCGGTTACCATTAACCACGCGAGTGTACCTGCTGGCGACGCTAATACCGATACATTGGTAACGATCAGTGGTTCCAACAACGGTGCGCAAGAAGGCGATGTGATCGTCACCCAACCCTTGGCAACTTACCCCAAAACCTACACCGTACAAACCATTACCTCGCACGCGGTGGGCGACCAAATTATTGCAGAAGTGAATACGACGGGGCCAGCCACCCCTTGCAATTTGCGCATGGAGCCCATTACCGCCATTACCGCTGGCACCAGTAATATGAATGTCGCCACCGGTTTGGCTGCGGCCAACAACGGCATTATCTTCAATATGGGGGCCAGCCCACGGATCTATGCCTATGCGATTCGCAATACCAAGCTGACCCAATGCGATTTCATGGTATCCGATTGCACCTCCGCCGCCAAAATCAGCGACCCCTTGGTATGGCAACCGATCGCCAGCAATATCGTTACCCTGCGTGCCCAATATGGACGCGACAGTACGCCAGCGGCAATGGATGCGGTGGTGGATGTGTTCGATCAAACCACACCCGCCTATAACGCAACCACCACTGCCTGCTATTTTAGCCGCATCTTTAGCCTGCGCCTGGCCTTGGTGGCGCGCAACCAAAATCCTGAAAAAACCGATGGCGGTGTCACCACGGTTGCCCCCACTTGGCTGGGCAGCACTGCCAATCCAATCTCGCTCGAAGATGAAGACGAATGGAAGCAATATCGCTATAAAGTATTCCAAACTGTGGTCCCGTTGCGCAATGTCATTGCCACCGGGGTCGTACCCCTTATTAATGGAGCGCCACCATGCTGAACCATCGCTTCCCCAAACGACAAGAAGGCATCGTTTTGATTATCGCCCTGATTATGTTGGTTGCCATGACGCTGGGTGGCCTGGCCATGATACGCTCAGCCCACACCACCACCGCCATTGCCGGCAATCTGGCATTTCAACAGGCAGCCACCACTTCCAGCGATGTGGGGATTGAAACCGCTGTCGCCTGGTTGCAAATTAATGCCGCTAACGGTGGTTTGGACAATCACATTACGGCCAGCGGTTATACCGCCTCGCGCACGGCGGCCGATGACCCCAGCAGTTCTCAGGATTGGACGGAACTTTGGACCGCAGTTTGGCTGCCCCGTGGCGTGGTTACCGTTGCAGGTGGCCCGGATGCGGCTGGCAATACCGTGCAATATGTGATCCAGCGCCTGTGTAATTCGGTCGGCACCTCGCTCACCGCAGGTTGTGTGGTATCGCCGGTGGAATCAAATCTGACGGGCAATAGCGAAAGCGCTGGCACTCACAGACTCACGGTCAACGGTCAAGTTTATTACCGCATCACGGTTCGCGTCAGTGGCCCACGCAATACGGTCAGTTTTGTTCAAAGCACGGTTGCCATGTAAATGGGCCAAATAAGTGAGTCAAAATGAATATCCTATCCCCGGTCTTTGTGCCCTGCGCACAAGCACCGTTTAAACCGCATTTTATTGCCAAGAGGTTGCCATGAAAATCCGCTATTTAATCCCCCCTACTTTATTGTTGGCGTTATTACAAACGCAAGCAGCCGTGACCGATATTGCAACCTCGCCCCTTATCACCTCGGCCACTACCTCGGTATTGCCCAACGTGCTGTTTATTTTGGATGATTCCGGCAGTATGGATTCGGACTATATGCCCGACTGGGCCAATGACGGCCACTGCAAATCGACCAGCGGCAGTTATGGCAGCAGTTGCGCCAGTGGCCACCCGCCGTATCACAGTGGCGACTTTAACGGCGTTACCTATAACCCGACCATTACCTATACGCCGCCCAAGAATGCCGATGGCACCAGCAAGAATAGCCAAACTGCGGCCAATACCAGTAATTGGACCAGCGTTGCCAATGATGGCTATGGCATACAATCGACCAGCAGCACCAACCTGGTGACGGGTTACAGTGATCGCGAGTGGTGTACCAGCACCAGTTACACGGATTGCTTACGCAATAGCAATTACGTCCTGCCGGGCACGGTGAATGGCAAATCATATACCACCTCACGCACCACCACCGCCAGTGGCAGCGGCTCGGTGGTGATTGGCGCACCGGACAACCCTAGCGTGGTAGCGCGTAACTTCGGCCCCTACTACTATACTATTTTGCCCGGTGAATATTGCGACTCGCCCACCCTGCGCAATTGTTCTACCACCCAGGGCGGTTCCTTTATTTATCCGGCACCGCTACGCTGGTGTGATAACGCGACGCATGCCACGGCAAGC
>JBKJLF010000545.1:0-4335 GCA_046597185.1 Burkholderiaceae bacterium
ACCAGCCAACCAATCGACCTATGATGACGGCGATGAACCGCCCAAGCTGGCGTAGCAAGCTGAACCACAGTGCCGCTTAATATTACCGCAGCGGTAAAACTCGTTTAATATCCCTACGGCATTAATGCTTACTGAAAAAATTTCCCACCACTAAGGTGCGCATCCACAATGATCTTGGCAAACTGCTCTTTAGCCGCCTCACTTAAATAGATTTGAATCCGAAGGCGCGCAGGATCTCGAAATATTTGCGCATCTTTAGGTACACGATCAGGAAAGTAAGCTTCTTTCTGAATACTCGTTTCTATTTTTTCTGAATTTTCATAATCGATACAAGGAATAATATTTGTCACATTGTAAAAATAGAATGGCTCACTAACTTTGTCGCCAAGCAAACCGGCATCGTTCATGCATTCAACTTCCAGTAATTGCCCAAAAGGCAAAAGAAAAGCGCTTAGGGCAGAATAGGCCTTACTACTTAATAAAATCGTGCCAGGTGAGATGTACGACAAGTCGGCAACTGGTTTTTGATTTTTCGCTTTCTTTTCGACATGTGGGCGACATCTTGGCGGTACTGGCCAATTTTTGGGTGTCCCATCAGTTATAAATAACATCTCAGCCATATCTTTGGCATTAAAGTATAGAAATGGCGTGTAGTCGTTGCTTGAACTATTAAATTTCCAGATGGCCATATATTGCTCCCATTAGTATTGAAACGTGCCAGCGATAAGTTGATTTCTAATCCTGCGTAGCGCTTTTCGTACTTCCTCTTGCGTGTATTCTGGCACGTCCATTAATGCAAAAAACACATTTGTATAATAATCGTTTGTATGGATGTGTTGATGCGGGAGTGCATTTGGCATGGATGGTATTCTTGTGCTAAAAAAACGGGGCAACATTGCGCAATTGTCCGTGTCATTCACACCAATGCCAACGCCAAATATATAGGCCCGCGATGCCGCTGCAAGTTGCTCCAACCATGCAACGATGTGATGGGCGTCGGTTTCATCAATGGGCATCAGATGTGGGGACGAGACATAAAAATTGCGCTTGAGTTTTCGCGAATGGTCAAGTTTGCTATTTTCCGCAATTGCTCAAAACCATGTGGCACTTTGCACAATTGGATAACCGCACAAGGTAGAATAGCACCTTGCGCGGCTTAAAAAAGCCTGCTTGACTACCTCCCAACTAATCGATGAGAAATGGGATGCCTGCAAACATATTAATTATTGATGACCACCGTTTCATTACCGAATACGCCACGCTGATCCTTCAGCCAGCCTGTAGCGTGGTTGCCGCCCACAATATTGCCGAGGCAAATGAAGCACTGCAACGCACGAAATTTAGTGCCGTCATTCTGGATTTGAACTTGAATGGCAGTAATGGTTTTGATTTGCTTCCAGCAATTTTTAAGAACACCCAAAATGTCATCATATTTTACGATGTCTTAAACGAGGAAGCGTTGCGCAGTTGTTGCCGTTGGGGCGTGCGCGCCTTTGTTGGCAAGCACGAAAAGGCATCTGTTCTGGTGGACGGGGTAAAAGCCGTCATCGCGGGTCGGCAAGTGCTACCCGTGGAATGGTCGGATGCGCCATCGCTATTACCGGAAATGAAGGCACAGCAATGGATGGTGCTAATCGGCGTTTTCAGTTCGCCACCGAAATCAGTCAACGCCATGGCCGCAGAACTTGGCGTTTCCGTTGCCAGAATAATCGGCATTAAGAGCGAGTTGTTTAGACTTTTTGGCGTTCGTAATCTGCGTGAGCTGTTGGTAGAAGCGCAACGACTGGGTTATCGGGCCGATGATCCAAAAGCGCAACAAATCATTGCGGCCTATAAAAAACGCGTTAAAAAGCCAAAATTGGACAGCCGACTTAAAAATGCGCAGCCTTCGCCTCCAGACGCTGATTGAAGCTCATCTAATTTGGTAAAAAATATCAAGTGTTTGTTGGTTCAGGTGATGTCCCAGGCCGGGGATTAAACTGAGACGAATGCTTATTGGCTAAAAGCAAATGGATGTCGTAATCTAACATCGCAGTGGGGAAATTATTCAGGGTGGCATGACTAATTCCAATGATGTAATACTCGTACCATTGCTGGTGCGAAGATTTCATCGGTGTATTGCTGCGGCTTCATGGCGACACGATAGTCCGGGGTGAAAACTGTCTAATTAAATACATAAATCAGCAAGAAAACGCCTTTTATCCGGAGAAATGGTGCTTTATATGTGCCAAATAGATTGAACCCGGGAGCAGGGTGAGATGGATTTTTGCTGCATCATGCATGCCATAGTGTGGCAAAGCCGCCACCATATAATAAAACGCTGGCCTGTAGGGCGCAATGAGTCTGTAGTTTGAGTAAAAATTCCACATTATGAAATTGCATATCGTAATTTGAAAAATTGTAAAAGTGCTGGTACAATACGTTTCAGCCGTAACGAGAACGCACTGAATAATCGTATTATGATCATGGAATGCCGAGCGGCATCACTATAGGAGAAAGAAGCATGTCAGCACAACTCGACCAAATGTCGGTCCAAGCCGCCAATGATCCAGATCATCTGGAAACCACGGAATGGCTCGAAGCCATGGAGGCGGTAATTGAAAAAGAAGGCCCGGAGCGGGCGCACTATTTAATGGAACGTATGGTCGATTTGGCGCGCCGCTGCGGTGTGCATATCCCCTTTTCCAGCAATACCGCCTATGTCAACACCATCCCCGCCCACCTTGAAATTCACTGCCCCGGTAACCTTGAATACGAAGAAAAGCTGCGTTCCTGGATGCGCTGGAATGCCATGGCCATGGTGGTTAAAGCCAATCGCGTCGATGGCGATTTGGGCGGCCATATTTCCAGCTTTGCCTCGCTGGCCAATATGCTGGGCATCGGTTTTAACCATTTCTGGCACGCACCCACCGAAGACCACGGCGGTGATTTGATTTACATCCAGGGCCATTCTTCCCCCGGTATTTATGCCCGCGCCTTCCTGGAAGGGCGTTTGAGCGAAGACCAATTGATCAATTTCCGGCGTGAAGTCGATGGCAAAGGTTTGTCATCCTACCCGCATCCGAAATTAATGCCTACCTTTTGGCAATTTCCTACCGTATCAATGGGCCTGGGGCCACTGATGGCGATTTATCAGGCGCGCTTTTTGAAGTATATGCATGCGCGCAGCCTGGCCGATACCGGCAACCGTAAAGTCTGGGTATTTTGTGGCGATGGCGAAATGGATGAGCCGGAATCGCTGGGCGCAATCGGCATGGCCGCACGCGAACAACTCGACAATCTGGTGATGGTGGTTAATTGTAATTTGCAACGGCTGGATGGCCCGGTGCGCGGCAACGGCAAAATCATTCAGGAACTGGAAGCCGATTTGCGCGGTGCCGGCTGGAATGTGGTGAAAGTGATTTGGGGCCATGGCTGGGACGAATTGCTGGCGCGCGACAAAGACGGTATCTTGAAGCGCATCATGATGGAAACCGTGGACGGTGAATATCAAAACTATAAAGCCAAAGACGGCGCGTATGTGCGCAAACACTTCTTTGGCAAGCATCCCAAATTGCTGGAAATGGTCGCCAATATGAGCGACGATGATATCGGGCGCTTGAACCGGGGCGGCAATGATCCGCATAAAATTTACGCCGCCTTTAAATTGGCGCAAGAGCATAAAGGCCAACCGACTGCCTTGCTGATCAAAACCGTGAAAGGTTATGGCATGGGCAAGTTTGGTGAAGCGCGCAATACCGCACACCAAACCAAAAAACTTGACCACGAAGCCGTGCGCCAAATGCGCGACCGTTTTTCCTTGCCGATTCCGGACGATCAACTGGCCGATATTCCTTTCTTCAAACCAGCCGACGATGCGCCGGAAATGGTCTATCTGCACGAGCAGCGTAAAAAGCTGGGTGGCTATTTGCCACAACGCCGCCCGCAAGCCGATGAAAAACTGGCCGTGCCTGCGCTCTCGGCATTTCAAAATGTGCTTGATCCGACTGCGGAAGGGCGTGAGATTTCGACCACCCAATCGTATGTGCGCATCATTTCCACCTTGTTGCGCGACCCGGTGTTAGGCCAGCGCGTGGTGCCCATTTTAGTCGATGAATCGCGTACCTTCGGCATGGAAGGTTTGTTCCGCCAAATCGGTATTTTCAATCAACAGGGTCAGTTGTATGAGCCAGTCGATAAAGATCAGGTCAGCTATTATCGTGAAGATAAAGCTGGCCAGATTTTGCAAGAAGGCATTAACGAAGCCGGTGGTATGAGTTCGTGGATTGCTGCCGCCACTTCGTTAATGCCTTCTTGCAAAATCTGGCCAGCTTTATCTTCACGATAATAGCTGAC
>JBKJLF010000547.1:0-12246 GCA_046597185.1 Burkholderiaceae bacterium
ATGTTTAAAGCCAATGCAGGGATTTGGATCGTGATGATTATCATATTTCTGGCGCTGATGATGGTATTGGCCTTCATTCCCCTGGTTAATCTGGCTGTGCATATCATCTTGCCAGTATTTGTTGGCGGATTTATGCTCGGTTGCGCGGCGATTGAGCGTGGCGAAGCATTGCGCATTGATCATTTATTTGAAGGTTTTCAAAAGCATTTTGGGTCATTGGCGATCGTGGGTTTGATCTATATCGGTGCGGTATTTGCATTGAGCGTGGTGATCGTTATTGTGGGCGCAGTTGCGATTGGTCTGGGTGGCCTGGGTGCGATGATGTCCGGTGGTGGTGATCACCTTGGTGCAGCCCTGATGGCCGGGGGGCTTGGCTTTGTGGTGCTGATTTTGGTGGCCCTTGCCTTAAGCATCCCGATTGCCATGGCAGTTTGGTATGCGCCTGCTTTGGTGGTATTTCATAATATGGCCCCCATCGATGCAATGAAATCCAGTTTTTCCGGGTGCTTAAAAAATATGCTGCCGTTTTTGGTCTATGGCCTGTTATATGTGGTGTTTGCGGTGGTGGCATCCATTCCTTTGTTTTTTGGCTGGTTGGTGTTGGGGCCAGTGGTCATCGCGTCGGTTTATACTTCTTATCAGGATATTTACCTGAGCTAAACCTGAGCCTGGCGGCTTTAAAGATCGGCCAGACCCTGTTGCCGCAGCCGCCGCCATAACGTGGTGCGGCTGATGCCCAAATAGCTTGCCACTTGCTCGCGTTTGCCGTCAAAGCGTTCCATTAATTGCGCCAGGTTTTCTGGCGCGGGTGGGGCGGGTAGGGCAGGTGGTGGCGATGTGCGAGTGGCTACGCTGGCGGTGTTTGTCGGCATTGCTGCCGTTGTTGCTGCTGCTGCTGTTGTTGCTGTTGTTGCCATTCCAGGCAAGTTCATGCCTTCCATTGCCGTAAGTTCGGGCGCGGCGCGCAACAGCAAGGCCGGGGTGAGTGCCTGCAAGGGTTGTGCCGCCAAAAACAGTGCCAGCCGCTCCATTATATTGCGCAGTTCACGAATATTGCCGGGCCAGGCATAGCCTTCCAGCAGCGCACTACAGGTGAGCAGTTCTGCATGCAAATTCGGTAGCAAGCGCGTGCCCAAGGCCACCAGCGCATTTTTTAAACACCATTCTGCCAGCGGCACACAGTCTTCCACCCGCTCGCGTAGCGCGGGCACGTAAAGGCGTAACACCGCCAGCCGATAATACAAATCCCGCCTGAATTGCCCGTTAGCACAGCGCTCGGCCAAATCACAATGGGTGGCACAGAGGATGCGTACCTGTATCGGTATCGGGCGGGTGCCGCCCACACGCATGATTTGGCGCTCTTCCAATACCCGCAACAGCCGGGTTTGCAAATTAACGGGAATTTCGCCAATTTCATCCAGAAATATCGTGCCTCGCTGTGCCGCTTCAAACAAACCCGCATGGCCACCGCGTTTGGCCCCGGTAAATGCCCCTTCTTCATAGCCAAATAGTTCCGCTTCGAGCAAAGATTCGTTGAGCGCGCCGCAATTAATCGCTACAAATGGTCGTTGGTTGCCGCTTTCGTGGTGCAGGGCTTGCGCGATCAGTTCTTTACCCGTGCCGGTTTCGCCCTGAATTAATACCGTGGCGGGCGATTTGGCGTAGAGCACCACGTTTTGCCTGAGCAGATCCATACTGGCGGATATGCCGCGCAAATCGTGCAAGCCATAGCGCGCGCGCAAGGTGTCACTACGGTGGCGGCCCCGGTCTTGCGGGGTGATGCGGATAAGTTCCAGCGCATCATCAAAGGCTTGCCGGATCGAGGCGGAGGAATACAAAAATACCCCGTCCAAACCCGCTTCCTGCACCAGATCGGTAATCAAACCCGCGCCCACAATCACGCGCACCCCTTGCGCCTTTAAATCGTTAATTTGCGCCTTGGCTTCTTCTTCGGTGGCATAGCTGCGCTGCCAGACTTGCACGCCAAAGGTATCGGCAAATTCGTGTACGGCGGGCAGGCTGTCCTGATAGCTGATGATGCCAATTTCCGGCGCAATCTTGCGCGCCCGCGCCAGCGCTTGCATTACATCAAAACCACTGGCTTTGACGATGACGACCGGAATCGACAGGCGGCTTTTGAGATACGCCCCGTTGGAGCCGGCTGAAATAATCGCATCGCAGCGCTCATGCGCCATGCGCTCGCGGATGTGGCGTACCGCATCGTCAAACCCCAGTTGCACCGGTTCGATGTGGGCCAAACTGTCATATTCGAGCGTAATATCGCGCAGTAAATCGGACAGGCGCGAAATCGATACCGTCCAAATTACGGGTTTGTCGTGGCTCTCGGGTGGCGGCGGTACGGTTCTGCGCATGGGGATTCCTTGTTAGAGCGGGCATAAGCTTGTTTCATTGCCTGAAACGCGGGTTTGTTGTTGCAAATTGCATGGACTTTGAAACGTTTGTGCAACAGTGTTGCAACAGGTTTGAAACATTGTAGCAAATTATTTTCACTTGCAGCGTTTTTCCAAAAAACAAAAGCTGCGCCTAAGCAACTGAAATTGCACAGTTTTTTTACCTGGCTGGCGGCGTGGCCTGATTGTGATGGTGCTTGGCACGGCCTTTGCAATGGACTGGCAGTTCTGACTAAAACCCCCCCATCCAAATTGGCGTCGAATTGGTTTTGTATTGAAAGGATTACCATGCGTGAAGAATCAAGAGGCAAGTTGTTTCGCCATGCCGTGCGCGATGAGTCGCCACTGCAAGTGGTTGGCACCATTACCGCCTACACTGCCAAAATGGCGCAAGCGACTGGCTATAAAGCGGTGTATCTATCGGGTGGCGGCGTGGCCGCGAATTCGCTGGGCATGCCCGATTTGGGCATCAGCACGCTGGACGATGTGATTACCGATGCCCAGCGCATTACCGAAGTGTGCAGCCTGCCGCTGCTGGTGGATATTGATACCGGTTGGGGTGGTGCATTCAATATCGCGCGCACCATCCGCCATATGATCCGTGCGGATGTGGCCGCGGTGCATATGGAAGATCAAGTCTCTTCCAAGCGGTGCGGCCATCGGCCCGGGAAAGAAGTGGTGACCAAGGAAGAAATGGTAGACCGTATCAAAGCGGCGGTGGATGCGCGGTGCGATGATGAATTCGTCATCATGGCGCGTACCGATGCCTTGGCGGTGGAAGGTTTGTCCGCCGCCATCGACCGCGCGTGCGCCTATGTGGAAGCGGGTGCGGATATGATTTTCCCCGAGGCCATTACCACCTTGCCGATGTATGCCGAGTTTCGCGCTGCCGTGAAAGTGCCGATTTTGGCCAATTTAACCGAATTTGGTTCGACCCCACTGTACACGCTGGATGAATTACGCAGCGCCAACGTCGATATTGCGCTCTATTGCTGCGGTGCGTATCGCGCCATGAATGCGGCGGCGCTGAATTTCTACCAAACCTTGCGCGCAGAAGGCACGCAGAAAAATGTGGTGCCATCGATGCAAAGCCGCATGGATCTCTACCAATATTTGGGCTACCACGACTACGAGCAAAAGCTGGATGCCTTGTTTGCCCAGGGCAAAGGCAAATAAGCTAGCCAAATTAGTTGAACCGATGTATTTTTCCATTTGAAAAACAGGAGCTGATCATGTCAGACAAAGCACCCGAAGCCGTCCCCTTCAAACCCAAAAAATCGGTCGCCTTATCGGGCGTGGCCGCTGGTAATACCGCCTTGTGTTCGGTCGGTAAAAGCGGTAACGATTTGCATTACCGGGGTTACGATATTCTGGATGTGGCCGACAGTTGTGAATTTGAAGAAATCGCCTATTTGCTGGTGCACGGCAAATTGCCGACCGTGGCCGAGTTGGCGGGTTATAAAATCAAACTGCAATCCTTGCGCGGCTTGCCTGCTGCGCTCAAGGCGGCGCTGGAAGCCTTGCCCGCCAGCAGCCACCCGATGGATGTGATGCGCACCGGGGCCTCGGTGCTCGGTTGTGTGCTGCCGGAAAAGGATGACCACAATACGCCGGGCGCGCGCGATATTGCGGACCGGTTGATGGCGTCTTTCGGCTCGATGTTGCTGTACTGGTATCACTTCAGTCATAACGGGCGGCGCATTGAAGTGGAGACGGACGACGACACCATTGGCGGTCATTTCCTGCATCTGCTGCACGGCAAAAAGCCGCCAGCATCGTGGGTGAAAGCGATGCATATCTCCCTGATTTTATATGCCGAGCATGAATTTAACGCCTCCACGTTTGCGGCGCGGGTGGTGTCGGGCACGGGTTCGGATGTGTTTTCCGCCATCACGGGTGCGATTGGTGCGTTGCGCGGGCCAAAACATGGCGGCGCGAATGAAGTGGCGTTTGAAATCCAGAAGCGCTACAACAATGCCGATGAAGCCGAAGCCGATATCAAAAACCGGGTCGCCAATAAAGAGGTGGTGATTGGTTTTGGTCATCCGGTGTACACCATTTCGGACCCGCGCAACAAGGTGATTAAAGAAGTGGCGCGCGGTTTGAGCAAAGAAGCGGGTTCGATGAAGATGTTTGATATTGCCGAGCGGCTGGAAACGGTGATGTGGGATATCAAAAAAATGTTTCCGAATCTGGATTGGTTTTCGGCGGTGTCGTACCACATGATGGGGGTGCCGACGGCGATGTTTACGCCCCTGTTTGTGATCTCGCGCACCTCGGGTTGGAGTGCGCATATTATTGAGCAGCGCATTGATAACAAGATCATTCGACCCAGTGCCAATTATGTGGGGCCGGAGGATTTGAAGTTTGTGCCGTTGAACAAACGTAAATAAGGGTAAATACGTGCAAGTGTTTCAAAAAACGCTGCCTGTGGGTAGCGTTTTTTTCGTTAAAACAGGTTCTGATATCGCATCTGACTGGCCTTTTCGAAATCCACCCGAATTCTCGCGTAAAATTCATCCTTGCAAGCGTTAATTTGAAGTTGCGAAAGGAAGAAAATGACCGATCAAATGATCCATGTTGAATTAAGCCAATTACTGCTGGATGCAGAAAACCCACGTTTGCCGGAATCCATTGAGCGTGGGCAACAAGCCTTGGTTGACTATATTGCTGAAACAACATCGATTGAAGAATTGATGCTGGCTATTGGTGAAAACGATTATTTTCCAGGCGAACCGCTGATCGTCATACCTGATGGGGTAGGGCGTTACATCGTGGTAGAAGGCAATCGCCGCTTGACGGCCTTAAAGTTGTTGCAAGACCCTGCTTTTTGCTCCAATCCTGGCAAACGCATGCGCGATGTGGCTGCCCAGGCGCGATGCAAACCGAATTGCGTACCTGTGGTAGTACGGCCTAATCGGGCTGACGTATTGCCTTATCTTGGGTTTCGCCATATTACTGGCGCTAAAGCGTGGGAACCATTGGCCAAGTCGCGCTATATCGAGCAATTATTCAAGCATGCCGATGTGTCCCTCAGTGCGCGCGAGCGCTACGGCAGCGTGGCGCGTGCAATTGGCAGTCGGCGTGACTATATCAAACGCAATCTGGATGCCTTGGCCGTGTACAAAGAAGTGGCGGCACAGGAATTTTATGGCATTGACGGCTTGAATGATCAAAGTATTAAATTTTCCATCCTCTCAACGGCACTGGCTGATGACCGCATTGCCGATTTTATTGGCATTGTGGAAAAAGACGAGGCGGGTGATTTTATTGAACAAGACCCCATCGTGATGCCAGCCTGCCTGAAAAAACAGCCGATCCGGGAATTGATTCAATGGCTGTTTGAACGCGACTTAAAAGGGAGAACCCGGGTTGGCGAGTCGCGCAATTTACGGCTATTGGCTGCGGTGGTGGATAACCCCAAGGCACTGGCGGCGTTTCGGAATAATTCCCCACTTAAAATCGCATATCAGATGACTTCTGACAGTACGCTTGATTTTGTTCAGTTATTGTATCTGGCCGAAGGTTCGGTTACTGAAGCGGCCAGTATGGTGGCTAATGTGGCGTTTTCTGACGAAGGGTTCGATACGGCCAAGCGTATCCTTGAAAATATTAAATTGATCGGTCGTGCATTGAAGGCGAAGGGGCAAGCTGACGATGACTTTTAAGATTGGAGAAATTCACCCGAATACCCCGCATTTGTGTGCTGATCTGTTTGAATTATTGGTGCTGCTGGGTGGGCCTGAACAGCCTAATGGCTGGCATCGTAATGACATGGAAGCCTTGCTGCATAGTGGTGCTTTGAGTTATGAAGAAGTGGATGAGGAAGTCGATGCCGAAGGTGCTGCTAGCCTCAGCGAAGGAGCGGGTGATTCTGGTGCCCGTGAAGGCCTGAGTAGCGCTGAAAGGCGAGGGCGCATGGAAACACAGGTGGAAGATATTCTGGCCCATTTAAACTACCGGGAGGGCGTTTTTGGGCCATTTTACCCATTTCGACTTGAAAACGAACAATTGATTCTGCAGGAGCAGTTAGATGTGCGGCAGCGGGTGTACCGGCTGTTATTGGCATGTTCGCGCTTACGCTCATTTGCCGGGCGTGGCTTACCCCAACGCTGGGCTGGCCACTTTGTGCGCCTGTGTAAATTGGCTTTGGCTGGGCTTTTGCCAAGCCACGCCGTGGTACGCTCTTTTGATGCCAATTCGGAAGATCGGCAAGGCTATTATGCAAGCGATTTACGTAAGGCCTTGCTCAAGTTAGGGGCAGACTTACGCGTCATTGGGGTCAATGCTAGCGAGTGTGCCAAGGTTGCAGCGCAAGGCGATGCCGGGTTGGATTTGGTAGGTATCGTTGATTTTGATGATGGTGCGGCGACTGCGTTTGCGCTATTGGCACAATGTGCGGCGCAAGAAACCGCGTGGCCAAGTAAAACGCTGGAAGCGCACCCGATGAAATTCAGACATTTTTTTCAAATGCAATTTGATTGCCCGGCACTGATGTTTACGCCCGTTTGCTTTCGCACGGGCAGTGGTGAGTGGTGTGATAATCAAAGTGCCAACGGCATTTTTCTGGCAGATCGGGGGCGTATTTTACAGTTACTGGAGCAACAGCAACTGTGTGACCGAATAGCAGACATGGATTGGTTTGTTGCGTTTGAGCGGACGTTTGGTGAAGTTGAGTTATAGGATTATTGTGGACTCCAACTCAACTCAATGTGCTGCATTTAACTCATGCCAGCAGCCGCAACTTTTCGTGCTTTGCCAAAGCAACGCTCATTGCTTGGTTGCATGGATTGTAAAATACCGAGTTCTGTAAATAATTGCCGACATGGCTTACCTGTTGGAATCGCATAGGCGAATTCCACCATTAATCCGCTTGACCACGTCATCCATTCGCTATTATTTATAATCCAACATCCTGAACATGATGATCCAATGCGATTTCAAGAATTCCTACCAATGTGATCGGCGACATCGTTTTAATCAACAAGTTTAACGCGGATAATAATTCACTGGCGGGCACGGTAGCCACCAATTCTGCTGGGTTGATTCGCAGATCAAAAATGAAAGCGAATGTGCGTTTCAACCCATCGATTAAGGATGATTGAATTGCTCGCTGCAATTCTGGAACAACTGTACCAATGAGCCAAGTATCGACATTTGCATCGCTTTGCGGGACTGGAATTAATGCGGAAAAATATCCAAGTGATGCGGGAAAAATATCGTCCGACTTAATATGCAATCCAGCATTCAGTTTATTTTGTAAAAGCGCGAACGTATAGCCTGGAGATTTTTGGAATTCAACGACCAGTTGTGAAAATTCAAGTTCCGTTAATGGCCGTTCTTGGAGAATAGCTAGCCGTCTCTCAGTTGATTGTGTTTCCAGCCAAAGGGCGCGCTTCGCGTTTTGAATGGCTGTGATTCTCACACTCTTTACTGGGTCAAGGATCGCAAATTCTGCAGCAAGGACGGCTGGGCCGCCTGCTACTTTTGACATCACTTGCGGCCCCTCTGGCAATCTGGTTAAGTCATAGCAAATTCCATCATCGCTAGTTCTTTTGCTTCAACATGGTACGACTAGCGCCACCTGCTGCTGGCAAAAATCCAGATAGGCCCGAACGATCGCCGAAGGATGTCGATGTGAGGGATAGAGCAAGTGAATCTGCAACTCTGGCATAGGCTTAGTGGGCAAGAGCGCGACCAGTTCACCGCTTTGCAAATGGGCAGCCACCAGAAAAAAGGGCAACTCCGTCACGACATCTCCAGCCAGTGCACGATTTCTTAGATGTGCATAGTCGTTGGTGGTCAGCACACTGCGTGGCTCAAGAAACTCGTCACCGAGATTCCAGCAAGCAGCAACACGCGCGCCAGAGGCCCAGGTTGCGCATGGGTAGTGATGGAGTGCCTCTACCGACTCTGGCAGCCCCAACCGCTCAACAAGTCGCCGACCGGCGACCAAGACGTGCCGATATGCCAGCACCCGCCGAGCTACCATTGTCTCGTGGACAATGGTGCCGACCCGCAGCGCTACGTCTATACCATCTTCGACCATATCGACGCGGCGCTCAGTGCTGAAAACATGTAACTGGACTTCTGGATAGCGTTGCTGAAACAAAGATAGCAGTTCCCACCATGGTTCAAATGCCGTTGGCAGAGACAATCGAAGTCTTCCCCGGAGCCGCGCCTGATCACTCACCACCGCCTGCTCGGCCTCTTGCAGCACCTCGATGCCGCGACTGGCGTACTCATACAGGCGCGCGCCTGCGTTCGTCATATGTATTCCACGCACCGATCGCTCTAATAGCTGCACATTCAACTGTCGCTCAAGCTCACGGATACGGCGGCTGACGGTGGGCAAGGGTAGTCCTAGCCGCACCGCTCCCGCCGAAAGACTTCCCGCTTGCACCACGCTAACAAACATCTGTACCGCATTGAGATCCATACATTCCTCTCATATTTGATAGTTAGCTCATCAATCGTGAGGCTATTAAACCATAAACGGAAGCTATATAGTTAACACATGCCGTTAATTTGACGGTGCCAACAGGAGCCAGAGCATGACCATTCAAACCCTTATTCAGTCCTACGAAACTGCACTCAATCACAACGATACAGACGCCATACTCGATCTTTACGGCAGTGATCCGGTGTTCATGCCACAGCACGCACCCGCCCTAGTAGGGCGTGATGCGGTACGTGCTGGTTATGAACAAGTCTTCGCCAGCATCAAGCTCGATATCCGCTTTGAAATTCATGAAATCGAAGAAGCTGGAGATTGGGCTTGGGCACGTACCAGTTCTGCTGGCAGCACCCAGATTTTGGCCGCTGGTATTGAAGTGACAGAAGGCAACAATGAGCTGTTCGTTTTCCGAAAAGAAAACGACGAGTGGAAGATTCACCGCTATCTGTTTGCCACCAATCAACCACGCGCCTAAAGGGAGAACAGGATGAAAGCTTATGTCATTGAGCAAGCAGGCGGTGCAGAGGTGCTGCAACTGCGCGATATCGAATCCCCGGAGCCGGGTGCTGACGAAGTGTTGATTCGCGTGCGTGCCTTCGATTGGCGCGGATGAAGTCGTGCTTGATAGCGGTGAGATTGCCAATGAAATCGCGGCAGGCCGTATGCCCTCGCTACGTAGCGGTACATTTGATTTTGACGATATCCGCCGCGCCCACAGCCTGATTGAGCACAATCGCGCACTTGGGAAGTTTGTCGTTCGCCTGTGAGCCAGGCAATTTACTTAATTAATAATTTGGAGAAATACCATGCACATTCGCCATTCCCTCCGACTGCTTCCGATTGCGCTAGCCGCGCTACTGTCATTCTCGGCTGCCGCAACGACGCCTACGCCGGTCAATAATAACCAGACCGCCATCACGAATCAGTTGCACCGTTACGAACAGGCGCTCAACAGCGCCGATATTGACACCGTCATGCAGTTGTACGCAAAAGACGCTGTGTTCATGCCTCAGCACAGCTTGCCAGCGGTGGGCCGTGATGCCGTGCTCGCCGCCTACCAGCACGTGTTTGGTGCAATTGGACTCAATATCAAGTTCAGTATCGATGAAATTGTGTTGCTATCGGATGACTGGGCCTACGCCCGCACGCGCTCCAATGGCACCGTGAAGGTGCTGAATACGGCAGTGCCGCCCATTCCAGAAGCCAACCAAGAGTTTTTTTTGCTGCATCGTGAAGCAGACGGCCAGTGGCGTTTTGCGCGCTATATTTTTTCCACCACCAACCCACCTAAAACAAAGTGAGCATTATCATGAATACCCAAGTTCAAAACTTAGCCATGGCCGGTGGTTTTCTGCTCCTAACCGCTGTAGGCCCAGGTTCGATCAGCCTGGATGCGAAATTGGCCCGAGCTTAAGCACGGCTTACCCATCAACCCTTACACCCAACGAACGCAACTTTTGAAGGAACCATCATGAAAATCGTTATCTCTGCCGCCTCCGGCAATATCGGGCAACAACTTATCTCTCAACTTGATTTCGCTGCGAATGAGTATGTTTTGATCACTCGCGATCGCAAGAAGCTCTCGGCTTTGGAGCGCAAAGGCGCGAAGCTCGCCGAAGGCTCCATGTTCGACCAGACATTCCTGAGCGAAACCCTACAAAGCGCAGAAGTCTATTTCTTTCTGCCCCCGCCCAACTTCCAGTCGGACGATATGGTGGCAGAGTACCGCGAACTGGCCGAAATCTCGGCCAAGGCAGCACGCTCAGCGGGAGTTGGCCGAATTGTTCATCTCTCCAGCTTGGGCGGGCACCTGGACAGCAGCGAAACCGGATTGATCCAAGGACAGTCCTTGGCCGAGCGCGTCATCCGCGAGGGGGCGGAGCACGTACTTCATCTGCGCTGTGGGTTTTTCCTCGAAAACTATTTTGGCTCGCTCCAAACCATTAGGGAGCAGGGCGCTATCTATCTTCCGGTACGGGGCAGCAGCACCTACGAATTTGCGACAACTGCCGAGATCGCCAAAAATATCAATGAGCTGCTTCATTCACACACCTGGCACGGTCATGCCGTGGTCGAACTTCACGGCTCGGAAACGCTGAGCTTTGATGAGGTCGCCAAACAGCTTGGCCAAGGGCTTGGTCGCCAGGTTCAACACGTGGCCGTACCCAAGGACGCCGCCGTAGAGGCGCTCGCGGGCATGGGAATGAGCGCAAGCTATGCGCGCGATCTGGCTCAGTTGATCGTTGCCATTGATACAGGTCTGCTCAAACCTGAGTTCGCGAGAGGCGATGACAGGGTTCGTATCTGTAACACCACGCCGGGTGAGTTTGCCAAGGCCGTACTGGCTCCCGCGATTTGATCAACGACTCCCGCCCTCAGAACATGTTGGCGGCGAGTTGGCGTAGATGGGGCACCATAATGAAACTTTCGATTCACCACCCAATTTTTAAGGCTAACAACAGGATGATGTCATTGGGTGGAGTTGGTTTATGCGCGCAATGGGTATTTGCAAGAAGCCATCACCGAAAACTGGCGCGCACGCATGCTAGCGCGCCAAATCGGCGTGCTCTACTACGAACGGCAGCTCAGCAGTCAGGACAAAGCCGCCATTCAACAAGAAGCTAACCGGCCACTAACCCGGAAACCACGGGAACTAACTTTGCGGCACACGACTAAATCCGATTGCGCCAATAGTTTGGGCGGCGGCGCTGCGGTGTGAAAAAAATATTGGTTGGGAAACCATTCATCCGGTACTGGCGGATATTGGGTGCAAAGCCAATCTTAAAGCTTTCGGGTATTGGCGAGCGGTGAAATGGATTGGAAAGGTGAAAATGCGAAGCCCTGAATTATTTGCGCACTGGGGGTTCTGGAATGGGAAAACGGCTGAATAACAAGCGCCGGATGAAGCGAGAGTTTCACGTCCGGTTCTGTACTCCGACCCCAGTTATTTCTCAACGGCGCATGGCAAACCGTCCGCAAGCGGCAGCGCTGGGGTTTAGCTGGCTTTTTGCGCGGCGATGATGATGATGGCGAGGTTTTGTTTGACGGTGAGCGTGTTCGGGTGCTCTTCCCCCAAAACCCGGCACCTGCTGGTGACTGCTTGTTCCATCATGCTTTGTGCAGCGGGCAGATCGCCCAGATGGTAGAGCGTTGCCGCCAGATTGTTGATTGAAGCCAAGGTAGCCGGGTGTTCCTCACCCAGCACCCGGCTGCGGATTGCCAGCGCCTTTTCATGCAGCGCCCGTGCTGCGGGCAGCTCGCCCATCTGCCGCAGCGTTGCCGCCAGATTGTTGATTGATTGCAAGGTAGCCGGGTGTTCCTCACCCAGCACCCGGCTGCGCATTGCCAGCGCCTTTTCTTGCAGCGCCCGTGCTGCGG